>JARVCL010000177.1:0-26485 GCA_040405695.1 Halorubrum sp.
ACGATTCACGAGGGGATCGAGGGGTACCGCGACGAGAGCCTCGACGCCTGCGTCGAACTCGCAGACGGCCGGACCATCCGTCACGAGGTGGTCTCGTACGACGACGAGTTCGGCGTCCGCATGGACGACGTTGTCGAGACGGATCCGGAGAGCATGGCCCCGTGTGCGTACTGCGGCGTGTTCCGGCGAGACATCTTAGAGCGGTACGCGGCGGCGTTCGACGCCGACAAACTGTTCACCGGACACAACCTCGACGACGAGGCGCAAACCGCGCTGATGAACATCCTCGAAGGTGATGTCCGACAGGTGGCGAAACACTTCGACGCCTCGCTCGGGCCGTTCGACGAGCGCGGGGAGACAGACGAGTTCGTTCCCCGAGCGAAGCCCCTGCGTGACGTTCCGGAGAAGGAGGTGGCTCTCTACTGTCACGTTCGCGACCTCCCAGTCCACATGGCCGAATGTCCGCACGCGTCGGAGGCGTACCGTGGCGAGATCCAGTCGATGCTTCACGAACTAGAAGAGAACCACCCCGGAACTCGCCACTCGATCATGGCCGGCTACGAGGAGCTGTCTGGAATCGTCGCGGACCGATACCGGGAGGACGCCGACAACTCAGGCGACGAGCACGTAGAGCGGGCCGAAGACGCGAGTGTGGACGGCTCTCTCCGTGAGTGCTCCCGCTGCGGGTCGAAGACGAGCCGTGAGATCTGTCGAAAGTGTCGGCTACTCGAATCGATCGAGGCCGCCTGAGACGGGGTCGACCGGGCGTTCAGTCGTTCCGTCCCTCGCTCTGATCGGTCCAGTGAAAGAATTAACCCGGCGGACACCGTTCTCGTAATAATGAGCGATAGGGGGACGATCCAGACAGGAGAGCTCACGCCGCTTCACTGGGTGGGAATCGCGATGGCGACCGTCTCTGCGGTCGTCCATCTGTACCTCGCAGTCGTTATTCCCGGCTGGCTCGGAATCTCGTTCGCGGGGGCGACCGCGGGGTTCATCGCCGGGATTGGTGCCGTGCTCGTCGGGTTCCGCCGGCGGCTGACGTATCTCCTCGGGATCCCATTCACCGGCGGACAGGTCGTCTTGTGGTACCTGTTGAACGACCAGCCGGGGCTCGCGGAGCTCGGCACGGTGGACGTCGTCGACAAGGTGGCACAGATCGTGCTGATCGGCGTGTTGGTCGCCCTGTACACGCGCGAATCGTGAGCGAAAACGGGGAGAGACTCCCGAACGTATGAGACGAACACACCGTGCGGCGTGAGGATTCAGGGACGAGGCGAGTCGACGACAGCCTCGGGTTCTACCGCCGGGTCCGCGGGCGGGTGGTCTCCGCGCTGCAGTCTCGGGTCGAGACACCGGCACGCCGGGTCGCACCACTCGCCCCGCTGGTCGCCGCGCATCGGGTTCGTCGCCGACTCCGCCCGTCGCGGTACACCGACGCGCCGCCGTTCCGTCTTCGGTGGGTTCCACCCGACAGCATCCAGCAGAGCCTGCTGGAGAGCGCACCGCAGGTCCCCCAGTGGGGTCGAGTGGTCGACGGTGACTGGGAGGAGGCCAGTGAACCGTTCGACGAGCGAGCGGTGCCACGAGGTATCGAACAGCGGTACGGTGAGGGGCGCGAGTGGCGGGAGACGGCACTGTTCGACGCGTTCCGTGAGCAACTCGCGCGTTTCGGTAACGCGTGGGGACACACCGACCTCGACGGGTTCACGGAGCGATGTCGGCGGATCGACCGGCTCCACGACGCGATTCAGACGAGCGGGTATCGGCGGCAGGATCAACTGCACGGCCCAGACGGGTACGCGACGACCGCCCGTCTCGCCGAGATCAACGTCGACATCGGTCAGGAAGGCGATATCTACTGGCGGGCGTACGGCCAGCATCGACTCGCGCTCGCAAAACTGCTCGACGTCGACTCGGTGCCGGTGGTCGTTCATCGTCGACACGCGAGGTGGCAGGCCGTTCGGGATGCCGTTCGGCAGGGTGACCCCGTGCCCGACGGGTTCTCAAGCGTCCGGATCGAGAATCACCCAGACCTCGGTGATCACTCGGGCGGCACAGACGGCGCGGGCGGTACAGGTGGGTCAGGTGGATCAGACGAGAAGAGCGCCGACAGCGGATCGAACGAGACGGGAAGCGAAGACGGCGCGAGTGAACGGCGGACAGAAGACGGATCGAACCAGATAGCAGGACGAGCGAACTCGGACCCGCACACCAGTGGCGGTGACCGAGTCGACGGCGGAGACGAAGCCGACGCCGGGAGGATCGACAGATGACCGAAACGTCACGGTCACCGCCGTTCGGCGCGGTCGACCGACAGTTCTCGCTGACGGTGGGGGGAGCGGCGGCCGTCGCCGGGGCCGCGCTTCTCACGGTCGGAATCGGCTGGGAAGGGAAGCCGACCGCCGTCTTTCTCGGCGGGGTCGTCGTCGTCTTTCTCGCGGCGACGGGAGTCGTACGACGGTCGCTGAGGCTGGCGCGGGCAGCCGAGGGACCGCAGCCGATCACCGTCGCGACGTGGGTAACCATCGTTCGTGCCGGGCTGGTCGCCGCGTTCGCCGGATTCCTCTTCACGGAGCCGCCTGGCGGGACGGCGGCCTGGGTCCCCGCTGTGTTGTTTGCGGCCGCAGCGCTCTTGGACGCCGTTGACGGCGCGATTGCCCGCCGGACGGATACCGTCACGGAGTTCGGTGGGGTGCTCGATACGGAGGTAGATGCGCTCCTCGTGGCGGTCGGCGTCGTGACCGTCGTCGTCGCCGGCAGCGCTCCCGTCGTCTTCCTCGCGGTCGGGGGGGCGCGGTACGCCTTCGTCGCCGGGACGGCTTGGCGGCAGCGGCGTGGTCGCCCGGTGTTCGAGCTCGAACCGAGTCAGTTCCGCCGTGTCACTGGTGCCGTGATCATGTCGACGGTGTTCCTCGGGTTGGTGCCGGCGCTCGATTCTGCGCTCTCGCGAACGGTCACGTGGGTCGTCGCGGTCCCTGTGTTGGCGCACTTCGTGTGGGACTGGCTATCGGTGTCCGGCCGTCTGGGACGGTGAGCGGCTAATGGGGTGTCGGTGAGGAGGAGTGGACCGATTCGCCCGCACGAACGGGCGTCGGTCGCCGTTCGTCGAAGAGGATGTGAGGGGAGGCGACGAGGTGAGGTGAAATAACCGACGGGACGGACGGAAGCTTGATGCAGTCCAGCGTTCAACCGCTGGTGTTCGATGAGACTTCCCGACGACGCGGTCCGGCACGAGATCGACGACGGCGAGTACTACGTCGTCGGTGACGCGGTCGACGTTCTCACCGCATATCGCGACGAGGCGGCGGCCGTCTTCCTTGACGACGCCTGGGCACGACCGGGCCGGGTCCAGCAGGATGGACTCGCGTACGACCTCCACCCGTTCGATGCGGACCACGTCACAGACGAGGCCGCCGACGAGGTGCACACCACCGCCGACGTGATCGACGCCTGTCGAGAAGCACTGACCGACGGGGGGTGGCTCGTCGCGGACGCCGACGATTGGCTGTTCCCCCGGTTCGTCGACTACCTCCGTGCCGAGTGGGGTGACGCCGCGGCGGATCCAAGCGGCGGCGGGTTCCGGAAGCTCGGCGGCGTGACGTATCTGACGCCGGACGGACAGCCGGACTGCGAGACGCACGGCGATCACCTCACGACCGGCGGATACACCGTCTTGTTCGCTCACGACGGACCAACGGACCGCCGGACCGACGTCTCCGCGCGGCAGGTCGCGAATTGGCCCGAACGAACCTATGGGCGTGGTGGCCGGGCGAAGCCGATCGAGCCGTACGAGGCGTGGATCGACGGTCTCGTGGACCCGGGCGAGTTGGTTCTCGTCCCGTGTGCGGGCACTGCGCCCGCCGCGCTCGCCGCGAAACGGGTCTTCGGCGACGACGCGCGGTACGTCTGTGTCGACGTCCAAGAGACCGCATACGAGGGGTTCCGAGAGCGATACGCCGAGGAGTTCGGAGGGTAGCCGGCCGGGAGGATCGCGGACGGGAACGGAACTAAGCGTGTGCGGCCCGACCGTCCCCCTATGTACACGGTGTCCGTCTCGCGGACCTGCATCGCACGGCACTATCTCACGGTGCCCGATCCAGGACCCGAGGGAACTCTCCACTCACATCGGTTCGATATCGAAGCGTCGTTTCACGGCCCGGAGCTGAACGAGCACGGCTATCTCGTCGACATCGACGCCGTCATCGAGGCGCTCGAAGCGGTCGTGGCGAAGATTCGGGATCGAACGCTCAACGACATCCCTGCGTTCGAGGGGCAGAATCCGAGCGCCGAGCGACTCGCTGCGCACGTTGCCGACCGACTGCTCGGTCGGCTAACGCCCGAAACGGCGACCGAACTGGCCATCCGCGTCCGCGAGGACGAGGTCGCAGAGGTCGTCCACGAGCGGACGGTCTAACTGTGCCGGCCGCACCGACCCCCGACGGGAGCGGCGATGCCGCCGATGCCGACGCTCGTGTCCGTGCCAGCAGCTCTGTAGACGACCGGAGCGGCCGTTCAGCCGGCGGCCCGCCGATGGACATCGCGCTCGTCGTCTACGGCGACATCGAGTCGACCTCCGGCGGGTTCCGATACGACCGAGAGGTCGTCTCTCGGCTTCGAGACCGAGGTGACTCAGTGGAGGTAATATCGCTCCCGTGGCGGCGGTACGGGCGAGGGGTTGCCGACGCGCTCGACCCCCGGATTAGGGACCGGCTGGACCGCGACGTCGACGTGCTCGTGGAAGACGGTCTCTGTCACCCGTCCGTCTGGCGACACAACCGCCGGCTGTCGAGGCCGAACGCGGTCGTGGGCCTCGTCCACCACGTCCGATCTGACGGACCGACGGAACGGTACGCGGCGCTTATGCGCCCGTTCGAGCGCCGGTTCCTCCGGTCTGTCGACGCGACGATCGCGACGAGCGGATTCACGCGGCGTCGCGTCGAGCGACTCGCGCCGTCGACCACGACCGCACCGGCGCTCGTGGCACCGCCAGCAGGCCGAGCCGAGGGAGCAGCGACGACCGCCGAGCGCGTCCGAGACCGCGCAACCCAGGGGCCGTTGCGGATCGTCTTCGTCGGCAACGTC
Organism: Halorubrum sp.; assembly: GCA_040405695.1. Classification (GTDB taxonomy): domain Archaea; phylum Halobacteriota; class Halobacteria; order Halobacteriales; family Haloferacaceae; genus Halorubrum. Next base: position 5,086 of record JARVCL010000177.1, read on the forward strand.
GTCCCACGAAAGAACCTCGAGACGGTCCTCGACGCGGTCGCTCGACTCAGCCGATCGGGAGGTTCGACGACAGGAGGCCCGAGAGACCGTGGCGAATCGGGAACTGACGGTGTAGAGTGGCGTCTCACGGTGATCGGAAGCATAGACGGTGCGCCCAGTTACGCCCAGCGACTGATGAAACGAACCGACGTGCGTGGGTTCGGCGACCGGGTCGAGTTCGTCGGCGAGTGTGACGACGAGACGCTCGCTTCGACGCTCGAGCAGAGCCACGTCTGTTGTGTCCCCGCCCGCTACGAGGCGTTCGGCATGGTCCACTTGGAGGCGATGGAGCACGGCACGGTGCCGATAGCTGGGACGGTCGGTGGAACCGGTGAGTTCGTCCGCGACGGCGTGAACGGCTTCCTCGTCGACCCCGACGACGACCAGTGTATCGCGAACCGGCTCGAGTCCCTCGCGACGGATCGAGACCGACTCGCCGCGCTGGGTTGTGCGGCACTGCGGACCGCGGGGGACCACCCCACGTGGGCGGAGACGACGGATCGGATCCGCGCGTTCCTTCGATCGGCCGTCGAGGACGACGCGAGCGATGGTACCCCAGATAGAGGCGACCCAGGGGCGATGGAGACGGCGGGCGACGCTCCGACCGACGGCGATCGATCGCGCGCACCCGGACGCGGTGGTGACGGGAAGTGAGCGACCTCGTTGAGTATCTGACCGCCAAACGGAGCGTCGACGACCGGGCGCTGAACCGGCGGGTGTGGGACCGCTTCGTTTCACAACTGGAGGCGCGGGCGAGTGAGACGGACCGGCCGCTGCGAGTCGTCGAGGTCGGCGCAGGCGTCGGCTCGATGGTCGCGCGGCTCGCCGACTGGGAGCAGCTACCGGGGACCGTCTCGTACCGCGCGGTCGACGTGGAACCTGCCTGTGTGGCGGCTGCCCGCGAGCGAGTGCCGGAGTGGCTCTCGGCGGCAGGGTACACGACGGCCGTCAGAGACGACGGCACCGTGATAGCGGACCACCCCACTCGCGACACGCGGTTCGAGATCGGATTCGAGACCGCAGACGCCCGGGGGATCACCGACGAGGCCGACGCCGTGATCGCCGCTGCGTTCTTCGACATCGTCGATCCGGACCGACTGCTGACCTCGGTACACGACGTGCTCCGGCGTGGCGGTGTCCTGTACGCGCCTTGCACCTTCGACGGAGCGACGCACTTCTCACCTGCACACCCCGACGACGATCGGATCGAGACCGCCTACCACCGGCACATGGACGAGGTGCGCGAGATACCAGGGAGTAGCCGAGCCGCGAGACATCTCGTCGAACGGGCCCCGAAGCACGGGTACGACGTGGAGGCTGTCGGCGGCGGCGACTGGGTCGTCAGACCGAGAGCGGGGACGTATCCGGCCGAGGAAGCGGTGTTTCTCGAACACCTCCTCGCGACGATCGACGAGGCGCTCGCGGACTACCCACCGGCGGAGCTCGACCCGTCTATCCGTGAGGAGTGGGGGAGGACCCGTCGATCGCAGTTGGCCGACGGCGAGTTCGGACTCGTCGCACACCACTTAGACGTCTTGGCCCGGTTCCGAGCAGACACGTGATCGATCACCCACTCGCGCTCTCAGTCTCGTCCGGGCAACCGTCGGCCCGGGCGGCCGTTCGTTTGGACCGCCCGGTCGACTGGACCCGGTCCGCGACCGGGCCCGACATCCGGATCGGATCCGAGACCAGCTCGCGGAACCGGCGGATCCCCTCTGCGGCGTCGTACCCCTCCTGTCTGAGGTGTGCGAGCGGCGCGACGTTCGCGTTGCGCTCCCAGTGACACCAGACGTCCGTCTCTCCGTCCGGCGTTCCGAACAGCCGGACGTGAAGCTGCCACTGACCGGTGAAGCCGTTCGGACGGTACACACAGCTCGCCCCCTCGTACACGGTTTCATCGCCTCGCTCGTAGGCGTGGAGGTACGCCCGGATCTGCTGGCTAAAGCCATACTCTTCTATCAGTCGCCTGCGGGCCGTCTCAGGCGGAACCGACCACACCCCGGCGTACTCCCTCTCCGGCGGAGGGAGCACCGGAAACGGGTACGGCACGGCCCAGTCGGGGGCAGCGTCGGACAGTCGGGCGACCGCCGCCCGTACGCGCCAGAGCGGCACCAGCCAGGCGACGGCTGCGAGCACGGCGGCCGCGGCGACGAGGAACGTCCGCGCTGTCCGCCCCCACTCTGATCGGAGCCGAACGAGTGTCGAAAGACGGATCATCAGTACTCCAGCACCACCTGCATCGTGGCGTCAGGTGCGGCGTCTAACCGCTCGTACGCATTGGCCGCATTCTCGAAGGGGATTCGGTCGGTGACGAGCCGCTCGGTGTCGATCTGACCCAGTCGATCGAGCGTGACCTCCATCCGGCGTTCACGGTCCCACCGCCCGCGAAGCTCGGGATCGATCGTGCTCACCTGACTGGAGACGATGTCGATCCGGTCGCGGTGGAACCGGCCGCCGAGGTCGATCGGCTCGCGCTTCGACCCATACCACGAGCCGACGACGATCCGACCGTCGTATCCGACGACATCGATCGCGTCGTCGAGCGCGGTCGGATCTCCCGAGAGCTCGACGACGAGGTCGGCGTCGTCGACCTCGTCCGTAACCGTCTCGGGCGTCACGACGCGGTCCGCACCCGCTTCGCTGGCCAGTTCACGGCGCTGCTCGATCGGATCGACGACGGTGAGTTCTGCCAGCGGGAACGAGGCGAGCGTCTCGGTCACACACTGGCCGATAACGCCCGCGCCGAAAACGACAGCGCGTTCACCGATCCGGGGGGCGGCGTCTAACACGAGATTCGTCGCGGTTTCGACCGATGGGAGCAGCGCTCCGGTCTCCAACGACATCCCGTCAGGGAGGGCGACGACCGACTCCGGTCTCGCACAGAACCGAGTCTGGTGCGGGGCGAACCCGAACGCCGTTCGACCAATCCACCGCGGATCGACGTCGTCACCGACTTCGGTCACTACTCCGGCCGCAGCGTATCCGTATTTGAGGGGGTAGGTGAACTCTCCGTCGAGTCCGTCGATCGTCTCGTCGACGGGGACACCAGACGGCGTCTCGTCGTGATACACTAAGAGTTCCGTACCGGCACTGATCGCGGAAACGCGGGTGTCCACGAGGAGTTCGTCGGCCGTCGGAGAGCCGACCGTCACTGGACGATGCTCGACGGTTTCCGGCGCGGTGAAGTACAGCGCCTCGTCCGTCATTGCCGACCCGTTCGACCCGGCGTCTGATCGATGCCTGTGGACCACACTCGTGCGCGCGTCCGTGAGTGATACACGACGCTGGTTGTACGGATGGTCCGGTCTTAAGCCCTCGCGTCGCGGCATGGCCGCCCGCTCGGGACGGATAAAAAGCGGTCTCGACTCGGTTCGTGAGGTCGGTCGCGTTACCGGATGACGTCGAGTCCGTTGTTCGTCTCGACAGTGTCTGTGCCGCCGTCCGATTCCCAGGCGGCGCGCTCGGATCCGCCCGAGCTACCGGATCCCGTGACGCCGGCGTTGGCGTTGGCCTCGGCCGCTCGTGTACGAGAGTCGCCGAGGTCGTCGCCGTCGATGCTGGCGCGTGACTTGTCGGCCTGCTTCTGTGTCGACGGGCCGAGCACCTGCGCGCTCTGGACGCCGGTCATGATGGCCATGACGCGGACCTTTCCTTTGTACTCATCTTGGATCCGCGCGCCCCAGATGACGTTGGCGCTCGCTTCCAACCGTTCGGTGATGTTGTTCGCGATCCCTTCGGCCTCCTTCAGGGTGAGGTCCGGGCCACCGGTGATGTGGACGAGGCCGCCCGAGGCACCACGATAGTCGACATCGAGGAGGGGGTGGTTCATCGCGTCGTTGACCACCTCCTGTGTCTTGTTCTTGTCCTGAGTCTCGCCGACCAGCATCACCGCGACGCCGCCCTGGTCCATGATCGTAGACATGTCCGCGTAGTCGAGGTTGATGAGCGACGGCTGGGTGATCGTTTCGGAGATCCCCTTCACCGTCTCCGCGATGATCTGATCCATCACGGAGAACGCCTTCCCGATCGGGAGATTCGGGACGTAATCGAGGAGGCGGTTGTTGTCGAGGACGATGATCGAGTCGGCCTCGTTACGGAGTGTCTCGAGGCCCTCTTCTGCTTTCACCGTACGGGCACGCTCGACGTTGAACGGCGTCGAAACCATACCGACGACGATCGCGCCCTGCTCTTTGGCGATCTTCGAGACGACCGGCGCGGCGCCGGTGCCGGTCCCGCCACCCATACCTGCGGTGACGAAGACGAGGTCGGCGTCGCCGAGTACCTCTTTGATCGTGCCTTGGGCCATCTCGGTCGCCCGCTCGCCCATCTTGGGGTCGCCGCCGGCACCGAGCCCCTGTGTGAGCGACTTGCCCACGAGGATCTTGGTGTCGGCTTCGATCATCTTGAGGTGCTGTTTGTCTGTGTTGATGGCGACGGTGTCGGCACCGTCGACGCCGATGTTGTACAGGCGGTTGACGGTGTTGTTACCCGCGCCGCCGGCACCGACGATGACGATTCGGGGGTCCCCGAACTCCTCGTCGTCCATGTCGACGTCCATGTCGCGTTTCTCCGCTTCTGCGTTCTCCAAGGCGTCTTGCACGAGATCCTGCATCGATCTACACCTTGGCCCAGCTGCGGTTGCGGCCGCGCTCCTCACGCTCGCCGTCCTGTTCGTTCAACATGTCGCGGACGGCCGACCGGATCGCTTCGCTCCGGTTCGGGAACTCGCCCGTTTCGACCATCTGTTCGACCTCGTCGATTTGCTGTTTCGGGATCCGTAGTGTCACACGCTCCATTTGTGTATTCCCCCGGTAAGACGGTACGACCCGTGTCGTGTGTCTTACAGCCTCGAATCGCCCGACAGCGGGGACATCCCCGCCGACGAACCCGGGCTGTAAGACGACCGTCTTACGCGATTGTAGTCACCGAGGCTACCTTTATAAAACTAACGACGGGTGTAAGACACGGAGTCAAAATTGGTGTAAACCGCCGTTTCAGTCCTGTTTACGGCAGTTACTGGTCGTTCAGAACGTCCGCTGCAGGGGTACGACGGCCACAGCCCGGACAGAATGCCCAGTCAGTTCGCACCTCGTCGCCACACTCACAGAACGCTCTGTGCGACTGTTTTTCACCACAGTTCGGGCAGTAAACGTGGTCTTCGGGGACGTTTTCACCACATCCGCCGCAGACGTTTTCGGACGTTTGCACTCCACGATCCGTGCGCGTCTTACGCGCGCTCCGCTCGTCTTCGGTCGCCGTCTCACGTGTCACACGCGCATCGGAGCCGGTGGCTTCGGGAGCGTCGAGTGTGACGTTTACGTTGATTTCACCGGCCCCTGCGGGCGTATACGCGTTTTCAGAGGGCGACCGGGTCGTTCCGAGCCGCTCGTCTAACGCGGCATCGAGCCGGTCGGCGATGAGGTCGTCGACGCGCTCGGCCAACGCGGCGTCGACGCTCTCGGCTGACGGCTCGTCGTCGGCCTCCAAGTACGCGCGTAGCGCCTCGCGCATCACTTCGCTCTTGGAGGCCTCACACGATTCCAGCCGCTCGACGAGGTCGTCGTCGGCCCGGAACGTGATTTTACTCATCGAATAGAGATATCCGTGGCCGATACAAGTATCTTGCTCACCGTCTGACAGACGACAGACATCGAGAAGACAGCCGCACGGACCGCCGGTTCTGTGTCATATGATCACACGTGTGTCTGACGCAGATTTATACGGCCTGCGCGGGCATGTGTGAGTACATGAGCAACCGCGTCGAGGACCTCGAACGACAGGTCGCGGAGCTACAGGCGGCGGTCAACGGGCTCACCGAGGAGCTCGTCGAAATGAAAGAGCGCGTCCGACAGCTCGAGGACGACCGGTCGGTGTCGGTCGAGACCGACACGCCCCCCACGTCGAACGCTGCCGAGGATACCGACGACACGTCGGACACCTCGTCGGACGCGACCGGCGGCGAGCGTCGAACCCACTCCGACGACCACGTCGACGTCGTCGAGCAGACCGAGCCGTCGGCCGCAGACGGCGGACGCGGAGAGACGACGGCCGCCGCCGGCGACGAGGTCATCGTCCCGGAACAGGAGCCCACCACCCCAGACGCCGAGAGCAACCAGCCGACAGAAACGAGAGACGACGAGAACGGCGAATCCGACGACAGCGACATCATCGTCGCGTAGGCTCGCGAGACCCCGCACATGCACATCACGGAAGTGGTTCTGGACGGGTTCAAGAGCTTCGGGCGAACGACCCGGATCCCGTTCTATGAGGATTTCACCGTCGTCACGGGACCGAACGGCTCGGGAAAGTCGAACATCATCGACGGGATCCTGTTCGCGCTCGGGCTGGCACGCACCCGTGGGATCAGAGCGAAGAAGCTCACCGATCTCATCTACAATCCCGGTCATGACGACGGCGAGGGCGGAGGCGGCCCCTCCGAGGCGTCGGTCACGGTCGTCCTCTCGAACGAGGACGGCACACTCGACCGGTCGCAGGTCGTCTCCGCTGCCGGCTCGGAGAACGTCGGCGACGTCTCGGAGATCACGATCAAACGCCGGGTGAAAGAGACCGAGGAGAACTACTACTCGTACTACTACCTCAACGGCCGGTCGGTGAACCTCTCGGACATCCGGGACCTGCTCGCGGCCGCCGGCGTCACCCCCGAAGGGTACAACGTCGTGATGCAGGGCGACGTGACCGAAATCATCAACATGACCCCGTACCAGCGACGGGGGATCGTCGACGAGATAGCGGGTGTCGCCGAGTTCGACGAGAAGAAGGAAGCCGCCTTCGAGGAGCTGGATACGGTCAAAGACCGGATCGGTGAGGCTGACCTCCGGATCGAAGAGAAGCGTGAGCGACTCGATCAGCTCTCAGACGAGCGTGAAACCGCGCTCGAGTACCAGTCGCTCCGCGAGGAAGTCGAACAGTACCGAGGGTACCGGAAAGCCTCCGAGCTGGAAGACAAACGCGATTCGCTCACAACGGTCGTGTCCGAGATCGAGGACGCGAAGGCAGAACTGACGGAGCTGCGTGCCGAACTCGACGAGCGACAGGGAACGCTCACGCGGCTGGAGGAAGACCTCGCCGACCTCACTCACGAGATCGAAACGAAAGGCGAGGACGAACAGATCGAGATCCGCGCGGAGATAGAGGAGATCAAAGGTGAGATCTCCCGGCTGGAGGACAAAATCGAGGCCGCCGAGGGACGCATCGAGGAGGCCGAGACGGAGCGGCGAAACGCGTTCGTCGAGATAGATCGTAAACAGGAGACGATCGACGACCTCGAAGCGAAGATCCGCGACGTGAAAGTCGAGAAGGCCTCGATCAAGTCCGAGATCGCGACGAAGCGATCTGAACTCGCCGACGTCGAAGCCGAGATCGAAGGCGCTGACACGGAGTTCGACGAGCTGAAAACAGCGCTCGCAGACAAAAAGGCTCGCGTGGAAACCCTTCGAGAGGAGAAACACGCGGCCCAACGCGAGAAGGACCGACTGCTCGACGAGGCCAGACGCCGCTCGAACGCCGTCGAAGAGACACGTGAGAAGCTGGAGGCCGCCCACGAGGAGCTCCCGGAGCTGCGCGCCCGGATCTCGGAACTCCACAGCGAACTCGACAAGGCACGGAAGAACGAGTCGAAGATCGAAGATGTCGTCGCCGACCTGTTCGCCGAAAAGACCGAGCGGAAGGAGACGCTCGACGAGATCGAAGCGGACCTGCGAGAGAAGCAAAACGAGTACGCCAAACTCGAGGCGGCTGCGAACGAGCGTGGCGACACCTCCTGGCCGCGGCCAGTGACAGAGATAAAGAACGGCGGCATCGACGGTGTGCACGGCGCGGTCGGCGAACTCGGCTCTGTCGGCGCAGAGTACGCAGAGGCGTGTGAGACGGCGGCAGGCGGGCGGCTGGCGAACGTTGTCGTCGACGACGACGGCGTTGGGTCAACGTGTATCGACTACCTCAAGCGGCGTAACGCTGGGCGGGCGACGTTCCTTCCGATCACGAAGCTCGACGACCGCGGGCTTCCCCGGAAGCCGTCGATGCCCGGCGTGATAGACTTCGCGCGGAACCTCGTCGAGTACGACGCGACGTACGATCCGGTGTTCTCGTACGTGCTCGGCTCCACGCTCGTCGTGGAGGACATGGCGACCGCTCGCGATCTGATGGGTGACTACCGGATGGTGACGCTGGACGGCGACCTCGTCGAGAAGTCGGGGGCCATGACCGGCGGCTCTGGCGGAGGGTCCCGGTACGCGTTCACCAAGTCTGGCGGCGGCAAACTGGAACGGCTCGCCGAGACCATCGCCGATCTGGAGGACGAGCGTCGGGCCGTCGAGGCGGAGATCGAGTCGCTCGAGGACGACATCGACGACGCTCGCGAGCGAAAAGCCGACGCCGCAGACCGCGTCCGATCGCTGGAGACCGACATCGAGCGGGCCGAAGACGAACGGGACGCGACGGACGCCCGGATCGACGAGTTAGAAGACGAGCTCGCCTCGCTGCGCGAGGAGCGCGAGTCCGTCGACACGGAGATGGACGCCATCGACACGACGATCGGTGCGCTCGACGCCGACATCGACGACCTCGAAGCCGACATCGACGACATCGAAACGGAACTCGCCGACTCGAAGATCCCGGAGCTCACTGACCGCGCCGACGCGATCCGCGCGGAGATAGACGAACTGGAGGACCGGATGGACGACTTCGATGCCGAACAGAACGAGCTCGAACTGGAGAAGGGGTACGCGGAGGACGCGGTCGACGACCTCCACGAGACGGTCGAGACGGCACAGAACCGCAAGAGTGAGGCGGAAGCAGCGATCGCCGAGTACGAGGAGACGATCGAAGAGAACGAAGCGCTGCTAGCTGAGAAGAAGGCCTCCATCGCAGAGCTCGAAGAGGAGCTCGCGGCGCTGAAAGCCGACCGCGAGGACTTACGCGACGAGATTGCAGAGGCGACCCGCAGGCGTGACGAACAGCGGTCGCTCGTCGCCGAGGCGGAGTCCGACCTCGAGGATCTGACCGAGCGGCGTGACCGGCTGGAGTGGGAGGTCGACGAGTTAGCGTCGCAGGTCGGCGAGTACGACCCCGAATCGGTCCCGGACATCTCGGAGGTCGAGTCACGGATCGAGTCGCTCGAATCCGAGATGGAGGCGCTCGAACCGGTGAACATGCTCGCGATCGACGAGTACGACGAGGTACAAGCGGAGCTCGACCAGCTCGAGGAGCGTCGTGACGTGCTCGTCGAGGAGCGTGACGCGATCACGGAACGCATCGAGGGGTACGAGGCCGAAAAGAAGGCGACGTTCATGGACACGTTCGAATCGATAAACGAGAACTTCCAGGCGGTCTTTTCGCGGCTCTCAGCTGGGACCGGCGAACTCGTCTTAGAGAACCCCGAAGACCCCTTCGAGGAGGGGTTGACGATGAAGGCGCGGCCCGCCGACAAACCGGTCCAGCGGCTGGAGGCGATGAGCGGCGGAGAGAAGTCACTGACCGCGCTGTCGTTCATTTTCGCGGTACAGCGACACAACCCCGCACCGTTCTACGCGCTCGACGAAATCGACGCGTTCCTCGACGCAGTCAACGCCGAACGGGTTGGCGAGATGATAGAGGAACTCGCCACGGACGCCCAGTTCGTCGTCGTCGGGCATCGGTCCGCGCTGCTGGAACGGTCCGACCGTGCTATCGGCGTCACGATGCAGGGTGACAATCTCTCTGCAGTCACCGGAATGCAGTTCGGCGAGGAGGTGAACGCAGATGACTGACGGAGAGCCAGGCGGCCGGCGCGACGACCCCGCGGCGGACGAAACGGAACCCGACGGCGAGGTTCCTGACTTCGATCTGACGAGCGAGCGAGACGGGGATGGCCCCGCGTTCGGCGGCACGAACGCCTCCAGCGTCCAGCCGGACGACGCAGCCGGTGAGGCAGCCGGCGAGATCGAGCCCGTCGAGTTGCTCGTCCAACTGGCCGAGGAGGGTGAGATCGAGCCGTGGGATATCGATATCGTCCAGGTGACCGACGCGTTCTTAGAGAAGCTGGACGAGACGGACCTCCGGACGACGGGTCGTGCACTGTTTTATGCCAGCGTCCTATTGCGGATGAAGAGTGATGGGATGGTGGCCGACGACGAGGACGAGGAGGAGGAGCCGGCCGCGGAGCCGTGGGAGCTCGCGATGGAGGGTGGATCCGAAGACCCGGCCGAGCCAGGGTTCGACCCGGTCGAGAAGCTGGAGGCGGAGATTGATCGACGGCTCGATCGGAAACACACGCGTGGGTCACCGGAAACGCTGGACGAACTCGTTCGCGAGCTCCGGGAGGCCGAGCGCGACTCGTGGTGGAAAGACTCCCGCGAGTACGACACCACCGGCTCGCCGTCCGGATACGGCCGCGGAACGCAGACGGTCGATTACCACGCGAGCGACGAGTTCCGCCGAGACGGCGAACCGACCGCTGGCGAGGCGACCGACCGCACCCACGACGAGGACATCGAGGAGGTGATCGCGGACGTGGAGTCAGCGCTCACGCCGCAGTTCGACGCCGGACGCGCAGAGGTGTTGTTCGCGGAAGTCGAGTCGGCCGGCGGTCGCCCGTTCATGACGTTCCTCGCGCTCCTGTTCATGGCGCACCGCGGAAGTGTCACACTCAGACAAGACGAGCTGTTCGGCGACCTGTGGATCCGTGATCCCACGGCTGCGACCGGCGAAACAGAAGCGATCGCGGACTGACGGGGCGCTTGGATGTCGGTCGCGACGCACGGCGACGCACGGCGACTCACGACAGAATTTCTACGTCGTACCCCTCAGCCTGGAGTTCGTCGACGATGTCTGCGGCGTGGTCGGCGTCGTCGGTTTCGAGTTCGAGTTCGAGTTCGGCGGCGTTGACCGCGACGTCTCGGGAGGTACGGTCGTGGTGAACGGCGTAGACGTTCGCACCTGTGCGGGCGACGATGCTGGCGACGCGCTCCAGCTCACCGGGGCGGTCTTTCAGGTCGATCGTGATCTTCAGATATCGGCCCATCTGGACGAGCCCACGGCGGATCACGGTTCCGAGTCGGTTGAGGTCGATGTTGCCGCCACAGAGCGCGGCGACGATCGTCTCGTCGGCCCCGTAAGTGAAGGCGTCCGAGAGCACCGCGGCGAGTGACACCGCTCCAGCACCCTCGACGAGCGTCTTCGAGCGCTCTAACAAGAGCGTGAGCGCGAGCGCGATCTCGCGGTCGTCGACGACGACGGCCTCGTCGACGTACTCGCGCATGACCTCGAACGGCTGCTCGCCGACCGACCGGGTGGCGATCCCGTCGGCGATGGTGTCCACACTGTCGAGTTCGCGGCGTTCGTCGGCCTCCAGCGACGCAGGCGCACTCGCTGCACCCTCCGCTTGAACGCCGACGACCCGGACGTTCGGATGCTGCTCTTTGATCGCCACGGCGACGCCCGCGATCAACCCACCGCCGCCGATCGGAACGACTACCGTGTCGAGGTCGGGACACTGGTCGACCACCTCGAGTCCGAGCGTCCCCTGTCCGGCCATCACAGCCGGGTCGTCGAACGCGTGCACGTACGTCAGCCCGTGTTCGCGTTCGAGTTCGTGAGCGTACGCCTGTGCCTCCTCGTAGTCGACGCCTTCCAGCCGGACGTTGGCGCCGTACCCGCGGGTGGCTTTCACCTTCGAAACCGGCGCGAACCGCGGCATGACGACGGTGGCGTCGACGCCGGCGCGCTGTGCCGCGAGGGCGACCCCCTGCGCGTGGTTGCCGGCGCTCGCGGTGACGACGCCAGCCTCACGGTCGACATCCGGGAGCGTCGCGATCCGGTTCGTCGCGCCGCGGATCTTGAACGCCCCGGTCCGCTGGAGGTTCTCCAGTTTGAGGTGGACGTCCGCACCGGTCATCTCCGAGAACGTTCGCGACCGCTCTAACGGAGTGGTACGAGCGACTTCGTCCACCCGTTCGCGGGCGTCACGGATCGCCGATAGCGTGAGCATACGCGGTGGTGTCGACGCCGGCGGCTAATCGGTTCCGGTCGGCACTGGTTCGCTCACGGCACACGGGTGGTCGTCCGCGCTGGCTCGGACACCCGAACACGCCGGTCCACCTGACCGCTGGCAAGTGACCGGCAGTCGTCCCCGGTGCTGTCGCTCGCCGTGCAGGTCGGTGAAGAGAATGGGGGAATGCACGCGTGTGACGTGCAGATAATTGGAGCACGGCGCGATACAAAAAGGTGAGGCAGGCGCGGTGAAAGTGAAACCGCACGACGAAAGCGGGGTCTACTTCGTGTCATCGGCCCGTCTGACGCTCGGGCGGGAGAGATCGAGGAGAGGCGAGGGCCTCACCGGTTGGGGAGAGAGAGGCGAGATTCACCACTGGGATGGACGCATGCCTCCGGCCAGTGGGGGCGTCACACGTTCGGCCGGTCGTCGACCCGGACTCTCACATTCTCCGTAGACAGGTACTCCGTGACCCGGTCACGGAACGGACCGTCACCCGGCCAGGCCGCGTCGGCGTCCAAGCGGTCGGGGTCACCGACGTAGACGGTGGCCTCGTCGGGATACGCGTCCGAAGCGTCGAGCGGGACGGCGACCCGGACGTAGAGCCCCTCGTCGACGCGTTCGTACCCATCGAGCGTGTCGACTTCCTCGGTACGGAGGAGCCGCCCAGCGGTTTCACCGCTCGGCGCGAGCGTCGGGTATCGCCCCTCGACGAGGCGGAGCCCGGACAGCGTCGCGGGACCGACGAAGACGAACGAGTCGAGGAGGTCACTCACGCGATTCGGCTCGGTGAGCGTCCCGTACACGAAGATGTCCATACGCCGGGTGGGGCGCTCTGGTGTTTCAACCTTCGGGGGAGTCACGCGCCGTGAAACGTGTGTCGAACCGGCGCAGAGAACACCGGCAGGACGACGGTCCGAGGCGAGCGATGATGGCGGGACTCTCTCGCTGAATCAGATAGCCGGCGGCCCCAACCGGCTCCGACATATAAAAACCGGGGCCGCCCGTCGACCGGGACGCATGGATTTCCCGCGGCTTCGGCGCGTCTGGAAGCGCGTGTTCTCGCTCGCGTGGCCGGTGATGGCCGAGCAGACGTTCCGCACCGCGATGCGGACGACGGATATCGTCGTCACCGCGCTGTTCTCGCCGGCGGCCGTCGTCGCCATCGGTCTCGCCGACCTCTACGCGCGGTTCCCGCTCCGGATCGGGCTCGGACTCGGCGGCGGCGCGATCGCACTCTCCTCGCAGGACACAGGCGCAGGGGCGGACGACACCCGGGACGAGGCGGTTACGCAGGCGATTCTCATCGGCGCGCTCGCGGGACTCCCGTTCGTCCTTTTCGGTTTCGTCTTTGGCGAGGCGGCGATCGACGTGTTCGGAACACTGGTCGGCCAAGAGACCCCGAGCGAGGTTGTCGTCCTCGGATCCACGTACCTCGCCATCATCTTCGCCACGGCTCCCGCGAGACACGTCGCGCTCGTCGGTGCACGGGCGCTCCAGGGCACCGGAGACACCCGGACCCCGATGTACGTCAATATCGCGGCCAACTCGCTCAACATCGCCGGATCGGTCGTGTTGGGACTGGGGCTGTTCGGTGTTCCGCGGCTGGAGATCGTCGGCGTCGGACTCGCGACCGCGGCCGCCAACGTGTTCACCGCCGGCCTGCTGTGTGTCGCCATCTGGGGGTCGTGGACTGAGGCCGACTTCGCCCGACCGCGCGACCTCACGATTGCCCGCCAACTGCTGCGAGTGAGCGCGCCACGGGTGATCGAGGGGTTCGGCTCAGAGGCCGCAGAGTTCCCGTTCAATGCACTGCTGTTGGGATTCGGCGAAGCCGTCAACGCCGGCTTCCAGATCGGCCGTCGGGTCTATCAGCAGGTCACGGGCCCGCTCTCACGCGGGTACAACGTCGCCGCGTCGGTCCTCGTCGGGCAGGCACTCGGCGCGGGCGACCCGGGTGAGGCACGGTACAACGGCTGGGCGGTGGCGGGACTCGGGGTCGTTACAGTCGGAACGATCGGGCTCGGGCTGGTCGTGTTCGCACCCGAGGTCGGTAGCCTGTTCACGAGCGACCCGGAGACTGCGGCGTACGCCGTCGACTTCGCGCGCGTCTACGGCCTCGCAGGTGCCGCGCTGGTCTGCTTCTCGGCGTTGTCCGGGTCACTACAGGGCGCGAGCGAGACCCGGATCCCGCTCGTCGCACGGGTGACAGGCATGTTCGGCTTCTTTCTCGGCGTCTCGTGGCTGTTGGGTCGCACGCTGGCGTTCGGGCCGGAAGGCGCGTACGTCGGCGTGTTCCTCGCGTACTGCTGGATGGCGCTCGTCGTGGCCGCGGGGTTCAATTACACCGGCTGGGCACCCCGCGCGGCCGAGATGATGGCCGAGCGCGGGAGCGCTGAGGACGCGAGCAGCATCGCCGAGCGCGACGACGACTGAACGGACCCAGAAACAAGAGACGACGGAACCGGAGCGAGGAGCGACCGAAAAGGAGTCCACGGCAATCGAGACGGATCGGCCGCGCCGCGTGTCCGGTTCCCGCGATCAGGTTGCGCGGCGTTCCTTCGCTTTCGGTCGGAGCTTGGTGTAGCCGCATTTCCGGCAGCGGCTGGCATCGGGGGAGTTTCGGGCGTTACAGCGCATGCAGATCGCGCGGTCGAGGTTCCGGCGTTCGGCGGCGTCGAAGCTGGCCATACTTCTGTTCAACGGGCGGGTGACATAAAAGGTTGCGAGACGGGGCGACGGTCAGAGCGCGATGTCTGAGACGCACCGACCCGAACGGCGGAGCGGGCAGACGGCTAGGGATTACGCGCCCGCTTCCGAGAGCGCCGCGGTGATGTCCTCCTTCTGTGTGACGCCGACGAACCGGTCGACGACACCGTCGTCGTTCTCGACGATCAGCGTCGGCAGCGAGCGGACCTGGTACTGGTTGGCGACGTCCTGCTCCTCGTCGACGTCGACCTTCTGGAGCTCGAAGGCGTCACCGAGCTCCTCTTGGACCTCCTCCAGTATCGGGTCCTGCGTTTTACACGGGCCACACCAGTCGGCGTAGAAATCCAGCAGTCGAACAGTCATGGTTCGCCGACCACTAACGGTGGCTCGCCGATAAGGGTTTCTCACGCGGCGACACGGTGGGCCGAACGGCCGCCAGTCGGCCCGAAACGGCTGCTCCGAGACGAAACCCTTACCAACGGCGACGTGGTATCGCTCGATATGAGCAGCGGAAGCAACTCCGGCGGGCTGATGTCCAGTGCAGGGCTCGTCCGGTACTTCGACGCCCAGGACCGGAACGCGATAGCGATGGACCCGAAGACCGTCCTCGCCTTCTGTGTTCTCTTCGGCGTCTTCGTGCAGATCCTCTCGTTGACCGTCGCGTAGTGTCGACCCTCGTGGATTGGTCACAGACGAGGGTCGGCTCGGTCTCGATCGTCCGATCAGTTGGCGACTCGTAGCGCGTCCTTTTTGCCCGTCGCTACCTCACGAGTAGTATGAAAGCTGGCGTCATCGCCGTCCAAGGCGACGTGGCCGAACACGCCGCGGCCGTCGAGCGCGCGGCCGTCGCACACGACGAGTCTGCGGAGGTCGTTGAGGTTCGTGACGCGGGAATCGTCCCCGATTGCGACGTGCTGCTCATGCCTGGCGGGGAGTCGACGACCATCTCACGGTTGATCCATCGTGAAGGGATCGCCGCCGAGATCCGCGACCACGTCGCGGCCGGGAAGCCGATCCTCGCCACGTGTGCCGGACTCATCGTCTGTTCGTGCGATGCGAAAGACGACCGAGTGGACCCGCTCGAGGTGGTCGACGTCACCGTCGACCGCAACGCGTTCGGTCGGCAGAAAGACTCCTTCGAGGCGAAGGTTCCGGTCGAGGGGCTCGCCGACCCCTTCCACGCCGTCTTCATCCGCGCGCCCGCTATCGACGATGTCGGCGTGGGCGTCGAGACGCTGGCGACCGTCGACGGCCGCCCGGTCGCGGTGCGTGACGGGCCGGTCGTCGCGACCGCGTTCCATCCAGAGCTCACCGACGACTCCCGTCTCCACGACCTCGCGTTCTTCCCCGACAGCGAGGTGGTCGCGTGAGCGACCCCGGCGGTGACGAGGGTGCGCACGGCGGTGACACGAGCGCCGACGCCGTGCTCAACGAGCTGTTCGCCACCATCGAGTCCCGTAAGCAGGAGCTCCCCGAAGGGTCGTACACCGCCTCGCTCTTCACCCACGAGAAGGGCGAGAACGCGGTGTTAGAGAAGATCGGCGAAGAGACGACCGAGACTATCCTCGCGGCGAAAGACGACGACCTCGACGATCTCACCGACGAGAGCGCGGATCTGGTGTATCATCTCCTCGTGTTGCTCTCGATGAAGGGTGTCGACCTCGAGGACCTCCGGACAGAGCTGCACGATCGGTTCTAACGCTCGCGTTCGAGTTCTTTGTCGATGCCGTCGATGTCTCCGCCCTCCAGTTCGCGGGCGATCCGCTGTTCGAACTCCTCTTCGCTGATCTGGCCTTCGACGTACTGTTGGCGAAGGCGGTCCTGTCGGTCCTGTGTGCCGCTCGATGTCGACGACCCCGACGAGTACGAACTCGGCCCGGTGGAGATTCGGTCCGTTTCCGACCCGCTACTGCCGAATATCCACGACCCTGCCTTGTACGCGGCGTAGACAACACCGAGGAGGACCGCGAGCGAGATCAGCCCGGAGACGACCGCCCACGCCAGGCTCAACAGCGTCGAGACGATGGAGACGACGACGCTGACAGCGATCAGTATTCCGACGCCGATCGCGCCGTAGTAGAGGACCTTCTTGAGCGCCATACCTCGAATTGGCGGCTGCGCGGGCAAATACCTTCGGCCCGGCGGGTCGATCGCGCTGGGGATCGGGTTCGACGCGGTTGGGGTCGAAGTCGGGCATGAGGGCGGGCGACTCACTCGGGCCGGGCGTGTCAACGGCGGTCACAGGATGGAAAGGTATACGACGCCGACCGCTCCACGAGTATATAAGCAGATGTCACAGGAGGGTTACGACCACACCGCGGTCGAGAGTCGGTGGCAGGAGGCGTGGGCGGACGCCTCCGTGTACCGCACACCAGACGACGTCGAGGACCCGACGTACGTCCTCGGGATGTATCCGTATCCGTCCGGGAAGCTCCACATGGGTCACGTCCGGAACTACACCATCACGGACGCGTACGCCCGCTACCGCCGGATGCGCGGCGACGACGTACTCCACCCGATGGGGTGGGATGCGTTCGGACTCCCTGCCGAGAACGCCGCCAAGGAGCGCGACACGAACCCCCGTGACTGGACGATGGACTGCATCGACACGATGAAGAGACAGATGCAGGCGATGGGGTTCGGTTACGACTGGGAGCGGGAGATAACCACCTGCACACCGGAGTACTACGAGTGGAATCAGTGGCTCTTCCGCCGGTTCCACGAGGAAGGACTGGCCGAACGACGCGACGCCGAGGTGAACTGGTGTCCGGACTGCGAGACGGTCCTCGCCGACGAGCAGGTCGAGGGCGAGGCAGAGCTGTGTTGGCGGTGTGACACGCCCGTCGAGGACCGCGAACTGGAACAGTGGTTCTTGAAGATAACCGAGTACGCAGACGAACTGCTGGAGGCGATCGACGACCTAGAAGGATGGCCGAACTCGGTCCGGCAGATGCAGCGCAACTGGATCGGCCGACAGTACGGGACGACACTGGAGTTCGACATCGAGGGACACGGCGCAGTCGAGGCGTTCACCACTCGTGTCGACACGATCCACGGCGCGACGTTCTTCGCGCTCGCCCCAGACCATCCGATAAGCGAAGAGCTGGCCGCCGAAGACGACGCGGTCCACGAGTTCGTTCATCACGAGGCGGACCCGGAGGGTGACGAGCCGAACGGGGTTGAGACCGGCCTGACCGCGGTCAACCCTGCTACCGGCGAGGCCGTTCCCGTCTTCGTCGCCGACTTCGTCCTCTCGGACGTGGGGACCGGCGCACTGATGGGTGTGCCCGGTCACGACGACCGCGACCACGCCTTCGCGACGAAGATGGGTGTCGACATCCAGCCCGTGATCGCCCCCGAGCCCGACGGCTGGGACGGCGAGACGGTTCCGGAGGCGCCGGACGTGAGTGCGGCTGCGTTCACCGACGACGGTGTGCTCGTGAACTCCGGCGAGTACAGTGGGCTCGACAGCGAGACGGCTCGTGAGCGGCTGACTGCGGACATCGAGAGCGCCGAAGAGCGGACCCAGTACCAGCTGCGCGACTGGGGGATCTCCCGACAGCGGTACTGGGGGACCCCGATTCCCGTCGTCCACTGCCACGACGACTGCGGGAGCGTGCTGGTGCCCGAGTCGGACCTGCCCGTAGAGCTGCCGGAGTTCATCAACACCACCGGTAACCCGCTGGACGCCGCAGAAGAGTGGAAACAGACGACTTGCCCGGCGTGTGGCGGTCCCGCGACTCGCGAGACGGACACGATGGACACGTTCGTCGACTCCTCGTGGTACTTCCTCCGGTACGTCTCACCGGACCTCGCGGACGCGCCGTTCGACCGCGGGCGGGCCAACGACTGGATGCCGGTGGACCAGTACGTCGGCGGGATCGAACACGCCGTGATGCACCTGCTGTACAGTCGGTTCGTCACCAAGACGATCGCCGACTACGAGGGGCTCGCCCACCGCGAGCCGTTCACGAACCTGCTGGCACAGGGGATGGTGCAGTTGGAGGGCGAGAAGATGTCGAAATCCAAGGGGAACGTCGTCTCTCCGCAGCGAATCGTCGAGGAGTATGGCGCAGACACCGCTCGGCTATTCATGATGCAGGCGGCACAGCCCGAGCGCGACTTCGACTGGTCCGAGGAGGGCGTCAGATCGACGTATCGGTTCCTGACACGGCTGAAGCGCCTCGTCGACGACTACGTCGCGGGCGCGGACGGTGTCGCCGACGTCGACGCGGAGGAGAGCGGCGAGAGCGACGAGACCGCCGGAGCCGACGGGAGCCGTGACACCATCGACGAGTACGTCGACGACGAGATCGACGCCGCCGTCGCTATCGCGCGTGCGGAGTACGACGACCTCACGTTCAACGTCGCGCTGCGGGAGACACAGGCGCTCGTTCGCACGCTCCGCAGCTATCGTGAGCAGGCGGATCCACACCCGGAGACGTACGAGCGTGGCTTGGACGTCGCCGTCCGCCTGCTCGCGCCGGTCGCACCCCACATCTCCGAGGAGCTGTGGGAGACGCTGGGACGTGAGGGGTTCGCCGTCGACGCCGACTGGCCGACGGCCACGGCCGACCGGGAAACCGTGGAGCGTCGCCGCCACCTGGTCGAGAACACACGCGAGGATATCCGCGATATCGTCGACGTCGCCGGGATCGAGGACCCACAGCGGATCCGAGTCGTCGTCGCGCCCGACTGGAAGTACGACGCGCTGTCGATCGCACTCGAGAGCGACGCAGACAACCTCATTGCGGAGCTGATGGAAGAGTCACACATCCGTGAGCAGGGCGACGCGGCGGCCGCCTATGGCCAAGACCTGCAGGCGGAGCGAGCGGCGCTCACCCCTACGCTGCCCGGCGACGCCGAGTACGAGGCGTTGCGAGCGGCCGCCTGGCTGGTCGAGCGCGAGTTCGACGCGCCCGTCGTCGTCGAACGAGCCGAAGAGGCCGACCCGGACACCGCACGGCACGCCGAGCCTGGCCGACCCGCCATCGACATCGAGGAGTGAGCGGGACGGAGGCGAGACGAGGCGTCACCCCAGAAGCGATTAGTCGACGGCGACACTGTCTGTGGTATGCACGGATCCGACGGCAGCGCGGGCGGCTCCGACTCTGATTCGGCTCGGAACGCCGACCCATACGCGCTCGCGAGCGACGTTCTCGGATCGGGGTTCGACGCCGCCGGAACGGACCCTGTTCGGGCCGCCGCCCATCTCGACGACGCAGACCCGCTCTCGGAGACCGCGGACCGCTATGCGGTTCCCGACGAGGGTCTGTACATGGACGGTAACTCGCTCGGCCCCGCGAGCGACGCGGCGATCGCGAGTCTCGACCGGGTTGTCGACGAGTGGCGCGAGCAGTTGATCGAGGGGTGGACCGACGCGGACCCATCGTGGTTCGACATCGGCGAACGGCTCGGTGCCGCGCTCGCACCGCTCGTCGGGGCCGACGCCACCGAGGTGGTCGTCGGCAACTCGATCACGGTCAACATCCACACGCTCGTCGGGACGTTTCTCGACGAGTTACGTGCGGGGAACGGACCCGAGCGGGAGGGGACCGTCAGAACTGGGCTAACAGCTCCCGACAGGTCGTGGGACCGAGACACCGATCCCGCGGTCCTCGTCAACGAGCTGGATTTCCCCTCGGACCACTACGCGATTCGTGCACAGCTCCGACAGCGGGGGATCGATCCCGCAGAGAAACTGCGGGTCGTCGAGAGCCGGGACGGTCGGACGATCGACCCGCGGGACATCGAGACCGCGCTCACGGCCCACGACGACATCGGAATCGTCTTCATGCCGACCGCGCTGTACCGATCGGGTCAGCTGTTCGACGTGGCGCGGATCACGCGGGCTGCCCACGAGGCGGGAGCGTACGCCGGGTTCGACGCGGCACACTCCGTAGGTGCGGTCCCGCACGCGTTCGACGAGGCGGCTGTCGACTTCGCGGTGTGGTGTACGTACAAGTACCTCAACGCGGGCCCCGGATCGATCGGCGCGCTGTTCGTCGCCGAGCGACACCACGGCCTGACGCCTGCGCTCGCAGGCTGGTGGGGCCACGAGAAGGCGACGCAGTTCGAGATGAACAGCCAGTACACCCCAGCCGACTCCGCCGGCGCGTGGCAGATTGGAACGCCGCCGTTGCTCTCGGCCGCGCCGCTCGAAGGCGCCGTGGAACTCCTGCGGAAGACGGGTATCGACCGCCTCCGCGCGAAGTCGCTCGCGCTCACCGACTTCCTCGTCGCGCTCGTCGACGACCGACTGCCCGAGGTGTCGGTCGGCACACCTCGTGAACACGCCGCTCGGGGCGGACACGTCGCCTTAGAGCATCCCGAGGCGGAGCAGCTGAGCGCGGCCTTGCGGGATCGCGGCGTGATAGTCGACTTCCGACCGCCGAACGTCGTCCGCGTCTGTCCGGCTGCCCCGTATATCTCGTTCGCCGACGTGCTCGCCGTCGTCGACGAAATCGAGTCGATTCTCCGGTCCGACGCGCACGAGGCGTACGCGACGAACACCGGGGGCGTGACGTGACGATCCGGGGGCGTGACGACTCGAAACAGGCCGACACGGCGGGCATCGGTTCCACTGGTGTGAGACGATCCCGAAGCGCGAGCCACTGCTCCGCCACGGAGCGGGCTACCGCCACGGAGCGGGCTACCGCCACG
>JARVCL010000178.1:0-5947 GCA_040405695.1 Halorubrum sp.
GAGGTACGAAAACAGTGCGAGTTCTGGGACGACGACCTCGAACTCGACGCGTACGAAGAACTGGGCGTGAAACCGACATCGATTCACAAGTCGAAGACAGACCACAAGGCAGCCGTCTTCAAACTGACCGAAGGGATCACCGAGCCGATGGAGGACACGGAGTCCGAACCGCTGGCCCCCACGGCCGACTGATATTCTCGAGCATTCGTCTCGACTCGACTACCCGGAACACACGGCTAGCTGTCGCTATCGGCTGTTTTCGACGAGCCGCCGGTCGAGGCTGACTTCCCGTCGGTGGCCGCCTCGTCGATCTCCCTGACGTCGAGCACTTCGAGCGGGATGTTACGGAGCTGTTGGCCGATCTCCTTTCGAACGATCCGGCTGGCGTGTTCTTTTCGATCGACGTTGAACACGTCCATCTGGAGTTCGAGCGCGACGAGAGCCTCGTCAGCGGCGACGAACGCTGGTGGGAGTTCCTCGCCGCTCGGAGAAGTGCGGCTCCCCATCTCGATCTCGACGTAATTGAGATCCGGATTCAACATCTCTCCGGTCTTCGAGATGGCGATCCGAACCGCCTCGTCGGCGGTCTCCACGTCGTACACCGGAACCGCAGCTTCGACGACGACTCGACAATCCATCACGTGTTACTGTTCCGTGTGAACTATTATCAAGCTTTGGCTGACAGGTCTCACGTCCGAAACGAGCGCGTCAACCAGCGGGGGCCGGCGGTCACTCTCCGCCGGCCCGGAGGTAGTAGAACACGTACGTCTGTGCGTATCCCGCATACTCTCCGCCGAACCGCTCGCGGATCGCCCGAGAGGTTTTCGTGTACGACCCACGGTCACACTCCGGGTAGTACTCCTCGATGGTGGTTCGTATCCACGTGTCCAGCGGTACGGCTTCCAGAAAGCCGAGCGAGAACAGCGCGACACAGTCGGCGACCTTGTCGCCAACGCCGACGAACCGGGTCAACGAGTCGCGAGCCTCTTCGTACGGGAGACCAGCAGCCTCTCGTGGGTGTGCGTCGCCGTTCGCGACCATCTCGGCCGTGCGTCGGACGTACGGAGCCCGGTACCCCAACGCGAGATCACGGAGGTCCGACTCCGAGCGGCTGGCGAGAGCGTCGGGCGTTGGGAAGCAGTGATACGTCTCCCCGTGTAACGCAACCGAGTCTCCGTACGTCTCTCGGAGTCGCCGCTGCATACCGTGGATGCGTGCGACCCGCATCTGTGCCGAGCAGATGAACGATATCAGACACGGAAACGCCGGGTCACGCGTCAGGCGCATTCCTTCGTACGTCTCGTACGCCCGCTCTAACAGCGGCAGGTCTGGCGTGGCATCGAGAATCGCATCCAGATCGTCGTCGAGCCGCAACAGGTGTGTCAACAGCGGGACCGCGTCGGTCGACGACTCCCACTCGATGGTCCCGTCGTGGACACCGCCGACCTGGCGCACACGGAGGGGAACGCGTTCTTCAGTGACTCCGGGAACAGGATCCACGACGGTCTCGTACCAAGCGTCACCGCCGTGTGCGTGCAGGTCCTCGTAGGTCCCGCCGTCCGCTCGATGCCACAGATAGCTCTGGCCGCTCTCGACCGTCGCCTGCAGATCGAACGGACCGGCCAGATCCTCGATGTCGATCGCTCCTCGCTCCATCGAATGTGTGACGGTTCCGCGTCGGTATTCAGGTTTCGATACCCGACATCCGTCGAGGTCCAGACGGTGTGAGTTGGTGAGGTTTTTGCTCGGGGAGCGCGTAACCAGCGTATGCCGACGTACCGGCGGACGACCAGAATAGCGGCACCGATCGAGGACGTGTGGGCGTTTCACTCCACCATCGATGGCCTGCGCGAGTTGACCCCCGGGTGGATGAACCTGCGGATCGCAGGTGTCGAAGGGCCCGACGGTGAGTCGGATCCGGAGGTGTTGACCGCGGGGTCGCGGATTCGGATGTCGGTCGCGCCGTTCGGGATCGTCCCACGGCAGCGGTGGACCTCTCGGATCGTCGAGCGAGAGCCGGACGGCACCGAGTCGGTTGACGAGCGAGCGTACTTCGTCGACGACATGTTCGACGGCCCGTTCCGGAAGTGGGAACACACACACGCCTTCCACGCCGACGGCGACGAGACACACCTCGTCGACACGGTCCGATACCGGCTCCCGCTCGGTCCGCTCGGTGACGTCGCCGGTCCGCTCGCCAAGGTCGGGTTCGAAGGAATGTTCCGAGATCGCCACCGGCGAACCGCACAGCGGTTCAGTACCCGGTAGGCGAAGCGCGCTTACGCGTCAAGCCCCGAGACAGACGTATGAGTATTGACGTCGTCGACATCGACCACGTCGCGTTGCGGGTGACCGACATCGATGCCTCACTCGAGTTCTACCACGACCTCCTCGGGCTTCCTGTTCGCGACCGAGAGCGATACGAGAACGGTGAGGTCCCCTACGTGGCCGTCGTCGCTGGTGGGAGACACCTTCATCTCGTCCCAGTCGACGGGGAACACGAAGACACAAGCGAGGCGCTCCAGGCAGGTAACCCGCCGGTCGGCGGCGAGCACATTTGTCTGTTGGTTCGGTCGAGCGACGTGGACACGCGGGCCCAGCTAGAACGCCTGCTCGAAACTGTCGAATCGGCTGGATACGAAGTAGAGCCCAGAGAGCCACGAAAGCGGTACGGCGCGTACGGTCGCGACTGGGCGGCGTACGTCCGTGACCCAGACGGACGACGCGTCGAACTCAAGCTACACTAAATCCGGGCCGGTGAGCATAGACGCAGTCAGTATCACACAACTCGGGGCCGACTCGCCATCTGTCGCCGCTCGAAACCCCTCTGGCGTCAACTGCTCGACCGTGAGTGAGAGGTCGGCTAAGTCGCGAGCGCCGAGGCCTTGGATCTGACGCGCGAGGGACGGATCGTCGCCGACGAACACGATCCTCATGTCTCGCTGCATATCGGTGAAAACGTCGGTATTTAAACACTGACTCCCGAATATCAGTGCTGAAATTGACGATCTACGCGGCTTCAGTCGTGGTCAAATAGATACCGGCGAGCACGACCACACCACCGAGAACGGTGAAGCCGGTGGGGACCTCGGCGAGCAACAGTAGCGCGAGTATCGTCGCTCCGACCGGTTCCCCCAGAAGCGACACGGATACGACGCTCGACTCCACGTGAGCGAGCGCCCAGTTGATCACGGTGTGACCGAACAGTCCGGGGCCGACCGCGAGCCCGACGAAGACGGCCCACTCCGCGAGCGGGTAGCCGGTGAGTTCGTGCCCTTCCACCAGTACGATTCCGAGAAGTGACGCCGTACACACACCGTAAACGACGACGACGTACGGAACCAGCGCGAGTCGCTGTCGAAGCGACCGACCAGCGAGAACGTATCCGGCAGCCATCACCGCCCCGAACAGTGCGAGCGCGTTCCCGTACAGCGGGTTCGGTCCCACGAGCACGCCGCCGAGGAGGTCGCCGAGCGACATCGTGGCCATCCCACCCACGGCGACTGCGATTCCGACGGCCATGCGACGCGTGACCCGTTCACGGAGCAGCAGCCACGCGCCGAGCACGACGAACACCGGCTGTGCCTGTACGAGGGTGACGCTCGCGGCAACGCTCGTCCAGTTCAGGCTCTCGAACCACGTTGCGAAGTGTAACGCGAGGGCGACGCCTGACAACGTCGCGAACACAATATCACGACGCTCGATGCGGCGAAACTGGTCACGGTACCGCCAGACCGCAATCGGCAAGAGCGGAAGCGTCGTGAACAGCACTCGGTAAAACGCGGCAACCGAACTCGGTGCGTCGCTCCACCTGACGAGGATCGCCCCGGTACTAACAGCCATAACGGCGGTGACGAGCCCTATTTTCGGCGGAATACGGGGGGTCCGAGTCGTCGCTCCCACGCTCGTCGATTCACTCCGTTGCCGCTTACTGTTTTCGACACTGACAACAGCGCACTCCGTGCCTGACTGCCGTCCAGAGATCGTTCAACGCCGACGCGGTGAGTTCGGCGGCGTCGATACGGCTTTCCGTCACGGGAACGGAATGCTGCGTATGTCTGCGGACACGTTCGGTGTCGGTGTGCGAGTCACAGACGCGGAGCTCAGGCTCCTCGTCCGTGTTCCACCCGAGATCGACTCTGGCTGGACCGATCCCGAAGCGTTCCAGTCACTCATTGCGGACACGGTGTGGAAACGCCTCGACAGGGAAACGGTCCTGTCGACGATATCGTCGACACACGACGCTGGAGACACAGTTCCGCTCGGAACAGTAACGTTGGAGACGGATGGGACCGTCGTCACGCACGACCTCAGAGCGGAGTTCGTCCGAAGCGATCAGTGAGCGGTCGCGATGTGAGTTGCGAGCGGGACCGCCTCGCGAGCATCGATTCCGTTCAGTCTCCTCGCGAGCATCGATTCCGTTCAGTCAGCGTTTGAGTTCCCACTTTCTCGCGCGACGAACGCGCTGCCGACGGCGGCCATCCGTGACCGGTCGTACGCCGTGAGGTCGTATCGTGTCGGTCCGACGGTATCTCCCCAGACATCGAGCACGTCGAGCGAGACCAGTCCAGATAATGCCGCACCGAGAGTTCGTGGTGTCGTCTTTGGGGCCGAAATGGCTGCGTGGACCTGTTTCGACTGCGGATAGTTTCGGGTACACGACTCGATTCCACGCTGTGCTTCCGCCCAGTGGCGTCTGGTGTAGCCGAACGTCGTCGGGTCCGTCTGCTGAAGCGTGTCTATCGCCGCCATCGCTTCCGGGTCCACACCGACGATCCGATCTGCGATGTCGGCGATGGGCACCAGTGCCTGTGCCGACTCCGGTGTCAACGTACACCCGATAGTGATCGATCCACCAGCACTCACGGCTGCGGTCGCGATAGCGACCACAGTTTTCCCAGCGACCGCCGCGCCGCTCCGTGTTGCAAGCGGCTCGATGTCGTCTATCAGGACGCTCGTCGTCTCGTTATCGGCCTCCGAGAGCGCCTCAGAGACGGAGCCGAGAACCCGATCCGGCTCCGGGTTGGGACCGAGAACCGTGTACACCACCCCCTGATTTGGGATGACCCCTGTCGACGCCTCCGCAACGGCACTCCGAGATCGGTCGCTCGCGAGAAAGACCGCCTCTCGGCGCGGTGCGGCGCTTCCTGGGCCGTCCCACCCCCGACGCCACGCTTCCAAGTCCGTTCCGAACAGGACCGAGACGACGTGGTTCGGGACGGTTCGGCCGCGAACGGAGTGTGACCCGCCGGTAGAAACCTGGACAGTGATGTCCACGTCGCCGGCCGTCGAAACGGTCATTTTCGATATTTACTTCAGTAAGATAAGTGATAAACTTGTGGGTTGGATATCAATATTGAGACTCAGTAGTGGACGGCAACAAGGAAACCGAGCGGTCGCTGACGAGTGTCGTACGTGTCCGTGCAGCCCTCTGGCTCACGGACTTCGTGAATCCGGTATGAATGGACGGGCGGCGAACCGCGGTTCCCAGAGGCTCGCGCACTCCAGTACTTCCCGGCACGCTGGTGGGCTTAACTTCCGTGTTCGGAATGGGTACGGGTGTTCCCCCACCGCTGTGGCCGCCCTTATGCCAACTCTCGGAGTCGAACCGAGATGCTCTCTCAACAGAGCAACGCCTGTGTCGGTGGTTCCGGCCTCTCGGCCGAACAACCGTGTCTACGTGCGATCCAGGTACCGCCTGAACTCATGCGAGTGTGGAAGTCAGTCAACCGTTTGGAATGACTGTGGCTTTGGTCTGTTAGTGCTCGTGGACTGAACGCCTCGTTGCCTCGGCGCGTACATCCCGAGTCTATCTATCTCGTCTTCTACGAGTGACCTTGTCGGTACTTCTTTTCCATGTGGGTTTCGAGCTTAGATGCGTTCAGCTCTTACCCCGTGTCGCGTGGCTACCCGGCATCTGCCCTTCCGGACAACCGGTACACCAGTG
>JARVCL010000179.1:0-26402 GCA_040405695.1 Halorubrum sp.
CCCGGCGGCGGATCGGCCGGTCTCGACGCTCGCGACGACACGGGCCGGACTGGCGCTGTATCCACATAACCGAACCCATTTGTGGATCGCCGCCGAACACCGACCGATGACAAAGCGACACGTGTCCCTACCGGACGCCGCCGAGGCACCGGTTCAGGCGTTCGTCGACGAAGTAGACGAGCGACTCGCCTCCGAAGAGGACACTTGTGAGGTCGTTCGGGACACGCTGATCGACTTACACGGAGACCGCGACCGATGGGATGCCTGGCAGAACGGAGCTGACGTCTCGAAGGCCGAACGGGTTCGTCTGCAGGGATACGACCCGTGCAACGCCACGCTGGAGTCGGAGTACTACGCGGAGAAAGACGAGGATCGGTTCCAGCGCTCGAAACACCTCCAGTGGCTGTGGCGGCAGTTCGACGCGACGCCGATGGCCGATAACGTCGAGTTCGCGCTTCGATTCCGGCAGATGCTCGGGAAACACCTGTTCGCCAAGTGTGGCGACAACTGCCGGTTCTTCAAGGGAATCTCCGTCACGTACGGTCATAATATCGAGGTGGGCGACAACGTGGTGATCCACGACGATGTCCACCTCGACGACCGCGGGAAGTTGACGATCGGTGACCGGGCGTCGATCTCCGACGGCGTACACCTCTACAGCCACGATCACGACCTCGTCGATCAGACCGAAGTCCGCAACTACCACACGATCATCGGTGACGACGCCCGAGTCACGTACGATGCGATGGTTCGCGCCGGGTGCCGAGTGGGCGAGAACAGCGTCGTTGGCGCACGCGCGGTCGTCCAGGGGGACGTGCCGGACCACCACGTCGTCGTCGGGACACCGGCCCGGAGTATCCGTGTGAAGCCCGGTTGGGAAGCGGTCGCCGACGAACTCGAGGACGGCCGTCTCGTCAATCGTAGCGACGACCGAGAGATCGACTACGAACTCGACGACGAGCTGGCGCAGTTCGACGAGTTCGAGCGCGACCTCCAGCCGCCGAACACGTCCGAGTAGTTCCGAGACCGACTGTCTCGTCCGTATAAAAGACTCTGTTCCCGATTCCATGTCCCGTGCCGTCGCCGTCAACGTGGCTGCCAACACGAACGATCCCGGGTTTCGCGGTCCGGTGTACCCCGATGGTTCCTTCGCGTACGTGCCGATTCCGGAGTCCGCCGGACCGCTCCCACGCGACCGATTTCCCGTCGACGAGGCGCTCCCAACCTACGACGACCTCGATCTCCCCTTCTCGCTTCCCGACGGACTACGGGAAACGGCGGTGCACATGGACCCGGAGTTCCCCGGGGTTCACGGGCGGACCGCGGCGACCTACGGCGATCCGTACGCGATCAAGGCTGGGCCGATCGCCGACCTGCGGCCGGATGACTGGCTGTTGTTCTACGCGACGCTAACGCTTCGCCCACACGGGTGGGTCGGTCCGGTCGGCGATGGCCGGTCGGTAACGCCCGACCCCGAGGCGGTCGATGCGGACCTCGCGCCCAGATGGGGCGCGTACCTGTTCGCCGGTATGCGGATCGAGCGCGTCCTCGACACACCAGACCGAGAGGCGGCCGCCGGTCTCGCTCCGACCAACGCGCACCTCAAACGCGACCCGTTCGACGCGCGCGTCGTCGTTGCCGGCGACCCGGACGCGTCCGGGTGCTTCGACCGCGTCGTCGCGTTGAGCACGGCCGAGGCGGGCGCGCAGGCGAACCGCTTGGTCACCGACCTGTCGAGCGATTCGGGGAAGGGCCCGTGGTGGCGGCGGCCGATGCGGTTCGACGAGTCGGCGACTGCAACGGTACTCGACCAAACTGCCGGGATATCGCCGTGAGAGGCTGGCCGTCCGAACCAGTCGACAGCCTTACCGCTGGGCGGGTGTGCGAAGACTCCCGCTATTCGTAGTCTTCGTACGTCGGCCGTCCCGACTCGGGGGGGAACTCCTCGACCGGTGCGGTCGTCTCTGCGCCGGACGCCATATCTTTCACCGTTACCTCGCCGTTTGCGAGGTCTCTCTCCCCGACGACGATCACCGTCTCCGCGTTGATCGAGTCGGCGTAACTAAGCTGTGCGCCGAACGACCGGTCGGCGACGTCGCTCTCGACGACGTGCCCCAACGCTCTGAGTTCCCCTGCGACCTCGGCCGCCTTAGCGCGGGTGTCGCCGACGGAGAGAACGTAGTAGTCGGTCGAGAGCGACTCGTCGGGCCACACTCCGGCACGCTGACACAGCAGCTGTAGAGGGGCGTGACCCGGGGCGACGCCGACCGCAGGAGTGGGCTGGCCGCCAAAGCTCTCGATGAGGTCGTCGTACCGCCCACCGCCGAAGACGGAACGAGAAATCTCGCCGGTCGAGTCGAAACACTCGAAGACGACACCGGTGTAGTAATCTAGCCCCCGAGCGGTCGTCAGCGAGACCGCACAGAACTCACCCACGCCGAAGTCGGCCGCAGCAGCGAGCACGTCGCGGAGGTTCTCGACAGCCGCCTCGACGGCCGGCCCGCCCGCCTCGGCGATCGCGTCGAGATCGTCGACAGTGTCGACACCCGTAATCAGGTCGTCGAACTCGCGAGCGGTCGCGCGATCGATGCCGGCGTCGGTGAGCAGTCCGAGGTACTCCGCGTCGCCGACCTTCTCTCGCTTGTCGACCGCACGGATCGCTGCGGCGGTGTCGACAGCATCGGGGTCGGCCGCGAGTGACCGGACGAGCCCACCCAAGATGTCACGGTGTGAGACGCGAAACTCGAAGTCGTCGCCAGTGAGCCCCAGATCGGTGAGCGCGTCGGCAGCGACCGCGAGCACCTCGGCGTCTGCCTCGGGGGCTGTAGAGCCGAAGATGTCGATGTTCGTCTGGTAGAACTCGCGGAATCGGCCCTGCTGGACCTGTTCGTAGCGCCAGAACGGACGGGTCGACACCCACTTGATCGGTTTCGATAGCTCCTGGCCCTTCGCGACGACCATCCGGGCGACCGTCGGCGTGAGTTCGGGCGTGAGCGAAACCTCGCGGCCACCCTTGTCCTCGAAGGCGTACAGTTCGTCGACGATCTCTTCGCCGGACTTGTCGACGTACAGCTGTGTCCGTTCGAGCGCGGGCGTCGCGATCTCACGGAATCCGTACCGTTCCGCGGCCTCTTCGACCGCGTCGGTCACTTGGCGGCGAGCCGACTGCTCGCCGGGGTAGAAATCGCGGAACCCCTTGAGTCCGTCGTGCATGAACGCGTCTTCGGCGAGCGGCCGCTTGAAACCATCCTTTCAGGGGCGTCGACTCGGGACAGGCGCGGTCACGCTCGGAGCGAGAACCGGCGCGAAGTTAGGGCACTCTGGTGTGTGGGTACACCGGATCGTCGTCGCGCTCTGCTTGGTCGTCGGTCTCACCCGCCGTCGCCCTCGGTCTGCTGGGTTCCTCGGCTGACGGGGGCACGCGCGTTCGAGTAATTATTGGGGGTTCATCGCCCCGATCGACTACATCGCTGTCCGTACTCGTGTTGGGACCGCCACCCGCAGTCACCGCTGCTGTGCTGTCGTCTGACATCACGAGAGTATACGGGACCCGCGGTGAAGTCGTGTTACCCACGGTAGCGTGGGCGTTGATAAGGATGCCACGTTCGGTGACTGCCGACGAACCGAGCCGAGTTCGTCAGTCGGTCCGTCCGCGGACGTACGTCTGATCGTGTGCGGGAAACACGTCGGCGACGGTCTCTGCGCCGTACTGTTCGGTGATGAGTGCTCGGAGCTCGTCCTCGTAGTCGGCTTTCGGCACCTCCTCGCTCGGGCCTTGTTCGACCTCGAACGTCGCCTCGACGAGCCGGTCGACCGCGTGCCGCCCGAACCCCGAAAGCGGCGAGATGTAGTCGATCCCGTGGCGGTCCTCGATGCTCTGTGCCTGCGCGCGCGAGACCGTCGGCACCCGGTCGTCCCGGCGGCTGCCGTCCGCGATGGCGTCGACGTCGCGTCCGGCGATGGTTTCGAGGGCGTGTTCGTGGACGCGTTGAATCCCGTTCCGGGGGTAGCCGTCGGCGAGCATTCGATCCGCGGCCTCCTCGGCGACCGATCTGTCGAGTTCGACACGTTCGAACGGAAACCCGAGCTCGTTCGCAGCGCGTTCGGCGTGTTCCCAGTCGTCGGTCAGCCCGAAGCTTCCGGTGACACACCGGACATCGTAGAACCTGTCGAGCAGGATGGCGGCGAGCGAGGAGTCTTTTCCCCCGCTGTACAGCAACGCGAGTTCCATCTACCGCCGCCGGATGTCGAAGCTCTGCTGGTCGGGCTGGAGTTCCTTGAGCAGGTCACGCATCTGCTCTTCGTCGATACGACCCTGCACGCGACCGCTCTGGGCGAGCGCGGCCACCTGCTGTTTGACCTGCTTCGCGAACTCCGGCTTCGACATCTCAACCGCGTTGAGCCGCTGGCGTGCGCCGTCGGTGAGGTACTGTTTGAGGACGGCTTCCTGCTGGGCCTCCGCGCGCTGCTTGGCCTCTTCTTGAGCGTCCGCGTCGCCGCCACCGCCGGCTTGCTCTTGCAGCTCCTGTAGCTTCTTTTCACGCAGTTCTTCGAGCCGTTCGTCGTCGGGATTCCCGCTCATACACACGCATTCTCGGCCCGGGTGAAAAACGATTTCGGAGGCCGGGGGCCGCCACGCTCGCGTGGTGTCGAGCGGCTAGAGACGTTCTGTCGAGCGCGCAGCCGCGCCGACACGCCGCGTCGCGGAGCCACGGGACGTGCTTCGGACCGCTTAAACGGCACAGCACCCTACGACAAGATATGAGCGAGTCGCGGGAGTTCTGTCCCCGGTGTGGCGACGCCGTCCCGGAGCGTCGCGACCCCCTCCCGGGAGCACCGGGAGGTCGGGACGCGTTGTTGTGTGACGACTGTTACTTCGCCGACTTCGAACTGGTCGACGCGCCGGATCGGATCGAGGTGCTCGTCTGCTCCGGGTGTGGGGCGGTCAGACGCGGTGAGTCCTGGCGTGATGTCGGCGCGCGTGACTACACTGACGTCGCCGTCGACGAGGTTGCCGAAGCGCTCGGCGTACACGTGGACGCGGAAGATGTCGAGTGGGGCGTCGAGCCAGAACAGGTGGACGAAAACACTATCCGGATGCACTGTCGGTTCTCGGGCGTCGTGCGCGGGACACTCCGCTCTTCGGAGGTGGTCGTTCCGGTCAAGATATCGCGCGGGACCTGCGACCGGTGCGGCCGGATCGCGGGCGGCTACTACGCCGGAGTCGTTCAGATCCGCGCGGACGGCCGAGATTTGACGCCCGGAGAGCGTGCCGAAGCGCTGTCTCTCGCCGAGTCGTACGTCGCTGATCAGGAGGCGAAAGGCGACCGAGAGGCGTTCATCACGGAGGTGAACGAAACCGAGGACGGGCCGGATATCAAACTCTCCTCGAACCGCCTCGCACAGAACGTCGCAGGGCGAATCACGGAAGAGCTAGGCGGAAGCTTCGAATCGTACCCCACGCTCGTCACCGAGGACGGCGACGGCAACGAGGTGTATCGCGTCACCTTCGCCGTCCGACTGCCACGCTACGCGGCTGGTGAGATCATCGACCCCGAAGACGGAGACGGTCCCGTGCTCGTCACCGGCGTTTCGGGCCGACTCCGAGGCGTCAGACTCGCCACCGGTGAGTCGTACACTGCCGCCTTCGAGGAGGGGGAGACCCCGGAGGCAAGCCGTCTCGGAACTCGTTCAGACGCAGCAGAGACGACGGTGGTAACCGTCGAGGATGAGCACGCGATACAGGTGCTCGATCCGGAGACGTACGAGGCGCGAACCGTCCCGAACCCAGCGTTCGTCGACGACGAGGCTGACCAGGTCCTCGCGTTCGAACACGAAGGAGCCGTCCACCTCGTCCCACGCAAGGAATCCTCCTGACGGGCCCTCGATCGGTGGACTCTGTCTAGGCGTCGAGGATCAGTCGGCGTGAGCGGGCTGCTCGTTGGCGGCGATGGCCGCACGTTCGGACTCAGTCACTTCGATACCACGGCGCTCGAGCTGCCGGACGAACTCGTCCTCGCTAAGCCCGGCCTGTGACGCCGCCTGCGAGAGGGTCAACGTTCGCGCACCGTACAGCGTCAGCGCACTCGACAGCCCGTTCGTTGGCATACCCACCCTTCGTGCGTGAATGTTTATGAACCTTCCTAATTCATTCAGGAGCATGATACACCTTATATGATATTAGGTTTTGTTAGACCCAGATGGCATATATAAAGAATCGGATTGAGGAGGACCCGTTCCGACGGAAACCCGTAGGAATTATCACTCTCTGTAGCCGAGAGAGGGTATGGACAGACAGCAGATAATCGCCCTGTTGTTCGCGTTCCTCATGGTGAGCTCCATGGTGGCGTGGGGCGTCACCATCCTCTGAGGCTGACGTAGCCGTTCTCGATCCGGTGATTTATCACTGTTAGCCGTCGCCCCAGACATCCGAGAGCGGGTGGTCACTCCGGCGGTCGGCGTCAGCCTCCGACCGAGTTCGGGTCTCGGAACCTGCCGCCGTAGTGCCGTCACTCCTC
Organism: Halorubrum sp.; assembly: GCA_040405695.1. Classification (GTDB taxonomy): domain Archaea; phylum Halobacteriota; class Halobacteria; order Halobacteriales; family Haloferacaceae; genus Halorubrum. Next base: position 6,519 of record JARVCL010000179.1, read on the forward strand.
ACCGTCGACTCCGCCGACGTGCCGGATGCGTCGCCGGGCCGTGTCCGCGTGCCGCGACGGTCCGGTCTCCCCCCGCCGGAGTCGCGCGTCGTCCGTCTGGGCTCGGGAGCCGTGGCATCTATCCCTGCGAGCGCCGCCTCGGGGTCGAACTCGGGGAGCGTCGGGGTCGTCATCGCCGCTATCTGGTCGCGAAACCACGGCGGCGTATCGGCGGCCGCCCGATCGAAGAGGTCCAGAAGCGAGTTGTCGGCGAGATACGTCGCTCCGTGATCGTCGGGGGCGCGGACGACCCGGCCGCACGCCTGAATCACCGTCCGTAACGCGGTCCGGTGGTACCACGCCCACTGGCCGTCCGCCAGCCGGCGTGCGACGCGGGAGTCGTTCGTGTTTTGATACGGTGCTTTACACACCACCTGCCAGCGACACAGATCACCGTGGAGGTCGAGTGCCTCTTCCATCTTCACCGAGACGAACACCTCGGGATCGCTGCTCGCTTTCCACGCCGCCAGCTCCGCGTCACGGTTCGAGCGACCGTGTCGACGGATCCGTGCGGCGACCCCGAACTCGCCGAGCGTCTCGACCAGTTGTCCGGCGATATCGTAGGAGTGGGCGTGAATCAGCCCCTTCTCGTCGGGATGTTCGGCCATCAACCGGACGATCAGCCGGGCGACCTTCGGCACCGTCTCGTCACGGTGCTCGTAAGTCATCGGTCCCTGTGTTACGTCGTACAGCGGTCGGTTCGCCAGCGGAAACGTGTGTTCGACATCGACGAGGGCGACGTTCGCAGGGTCGAGCCCCACCCCTCGACAGAACGCCTCCTTCGAGAGGATTGTCGCTGACAGCAACGCGAACCGTTCTCCGCGGTCCCAGACCGTGTGTTTGAGGTAGCGTGCAGGGTCGAGCGGTTTGATTGCGATCGCGGACCCCTCGCCGTCGGGCTGGTCGACGACCCACGTCGTCGGCGAGTCGGGGTCACGGTACTCCTCGAGGAACCACCCGAGCTCGGAGATCAGTTCTTGAAGCTGGTCGCGGCGAGCGACCTCCTCACGGCGCAGCTCTGGCCGTCCGACGAGTTCGTCTTTCGCCCGTTTCGCCACGCCGAGGAGGGTCTCGACGAACCGGGCGGTGCGGTCGAGCAGCCCCTCGTCGGGCCCTGCGTCCGCTTCGACGTCGGGGACACCCACCTCGTCCCAGACGGGTACCCGGTCGGGCGAGAGGTCGATGGTCGCGTACATTTCGGCCCACTCGGCGAGCCCGTGTGCCTCGTCGATCACGACGACATCGCGCGTGTCGAACGTCTCCGAGCCCGCGGTCCGCATGAAGTACGCGAGCGTCATCGCAGCGAACCGGCCAGCGGAGGCGAGAGCCCGATCTGAAAAGTACGGGCAGCGGTGTTTGATACTGCAGTCGAACCCCTGCTCGCGGGCGCAGGGCGCGCGGTCGACGGGCGTGTCGTGCTCGCCCGGAAGAACGCAGTCGTAGTTGGCCTTCCCGCGGATCACTCGCAGATCGTCGAGGAGGTCGTCGGCCGCCACGTCGTCGAGTTGTGAGACCTGTGGTGTCGTGTAGTAGGCGTCGGTGGGATCGCTGGGCGCGGCATCGTCGACCGTACGAGCCGCCCCCATCACGGCGCGTGCGAGCAGCGACTTGCCGCTGCCGGTCGGCGCACGCACGAGCACGACATCGTTGCCGGCGGCGAACGCGTCGCGAATGTCCGCGAGCGCCTGCTCCTGTGTGCCGCGGAACGTTGGGGCGGGAAACGCCGTAGGGATCCGGTCGGGGTCCACACGGACTCATGACGCGTTCGAGGGATTAAACCCTCGGAGTGGCCCCTCACCAGCGGTCGAAGCCGCAGTTAGCGAGCCGATTCCGGCGGGTCGTCGGTGTCGTCGGCGTCGTCCTCACCAGTCTCACGCTCGTCGGCACCGATGTCACCGGTATCGGCCACCTCCTCGATGCTCTCGCCCTCTCCGGACACTTTTTCCTCGTCGCCTGCCTCTCCGTCGACGATGCGACCGTTCGCGTTCTCCGTTGATTCCCGATCTCGAACTCTGTCGACTGGGTCTCTATCCACGCCGAGAAGCCGGTTCGCGACGGTTTCGAGCGCCAAAAGCGTCGTGCTCACGTACAGGCCAGCCAGAAAGACGAGCCCCGCGATGACCCGCTCGCGAGCCACTGTATCGACGCCGTTCGCCGGATCACCACCCGCCTCCGTGCCGAACCCCAAGAACGCGAAGGCGAGGAGGTACACGCCGGCGACGAGCGGAAACGCGGCGACCGTGCGGCTGAACACCTTGAGCCGATACCGTCCGTGTTCGTCGAACCGTCGCGCGAACGTCGTGAACGCGTAAACGGTCGCACCGAGAAACCCGAACAGGTACACGTACGGCGGTATCGTCGTCTCTACGTCGGGCAGCGACACAGGTAAGATGGCCTCGAGAAACGCCGGGAATCCTGCCGTCGAAACCCCGACCGCGAGCAGGGTCGCGACGATGAGCCCCCAGTACAACGTCCGTCCAGCCCGTGTCCCGTACCAGTCGGATCGGGTCGTGTCGTGATCTGTTGACATATGCGAACAAAGAAACAAACCGCTGATAAAGGTACGCTCGCCCCCCTCACCGTGCGTCCACCGGCAGCAACCGGACGGTCGGTGCCAACACGTCGGCGGCAGCAGTGCAGCGACAGCTGTCGTCGAACCGCCTCGCGAGGTTTCCAACGAACAGGTCACCCTCTCACGCCGGAAACGTCTCACCCGTAGAATAGGTCGCCCGGCGAGAGAGAACCCGCCGTTGCCGCACTCCCAGTAGCAGACAGCGTCGACGCTGGGATATCGAAGCGGTCGAGACAGCCTACGGTGACGACATCGCGAACCGCTGTGATTCCGCCGAGGAGCCGTCGACGAGAGCACGGATTCCGATCGGTCGTGTCGTCGAAGCCGTGCGTCGGTTCTCGGCGTTCGTTCGGTTCGGGGACGCAGAAATCCGGCGCACAGCACCGGTCACAACCCCTCTCAGTCGGCACAAACGAACAACCACCGGATCGTTTATGATGGTTCGGAGGTTCCGGGGGGATATGACTTGGCAGGAGGCCGAACGGGAGTTCGCGGACGCTGTCGTCGCTCGCGAGACGCTCCCTCGAACGTTCGAGCGGTCCGCAGAGCGAAACGCGGACCGTATCGCCCAGCGGTACAAAGGCGGGATCTACGACCGCTCGCTCGCTACCGAGGGCGTCGTCGAACCGGCCCCCGAGAGCGAGTACGCAGACCTCACCTACGCGGAAATGCGCTCGATCGTCAGGTGCCTCGCCGCCGGGTTCCGCGAGATCGGCGTCGACGATGACACGCGGCTGGCGATCTACGCCGGAACCCGAATGGAGTGGGCACAGACGGACTTCGCGGCGCTCGCAGCGGGGGCCGTCGTCACGACCGTGTACGCGTCCTCGTCGCCCGATCAGCTCCGGTACCTCCTCGAAGACCCAGAGGCGACCGTCGTCGTCGCCGAGAACAGAACGCTTCTCGACGAGATACTGACGGTGCGTGACGAGCTCCCTCACGAACTGGACGCGATCGTGACGATGGACGATGTCGACACGACGGCCCTCGCCGACGGTGACGCCGCCCTCGTCCACACGCTCGGAGAGGTCCACGAACGTGGTGTGGACACCTTCGACCGAGAGATCTACGAGTCGTGGATCGACGCGACCGCCGTCGACGACCTCGCCAGCCTCATCTACACCTCCGGAACGACAGGGAAGCCGAAGGGTGTCAGACTCACACACGCCAACTTCCGGACGAACGTTACCCAGTGTTACAAGCGGTTCGCCGACCGCCCCGACCGCGACCCCGACGTGCCGGGCGTCTCGCCGGAAACGACGACGCTCTCGTTTCTCCCGCTCGCACACGTCTTCGAACGGACGGCGGGCCACTACATGATGTTCGCGGCGGGCGCGACGGTCGGGTACGCCGAGAGTCCAGACACGCTGCGTGACGACTTTCAGCTAGTTCGCCCGACGACGACCACGAGCGTGCCACGGGTGTACGAGAAGCTGTACGACGCGATCCGCGAGCAGGCTTCAGAATCAGCCGTCAAGAAGCGAATATTCGAGTGGGCTGTCGACGTCGGACGGGCCCACCACGAGACGGCGAACCCCGGGGCGCTCCTCGACGCGAAACGATCGATCGCGGACCGACTGGTCTTCTCGTCGGTTCGTGAGGCGATCGGCGGCAACGTCGACTTCTTCATCTCCGGCGGTGGGTCGTTGTCGGCGGAGTTGTGTGCGCTGTATCACGCGATGGACCTCCCCATCCTTGAGGGGTACGGGCTCACCGAGACCGCACCGGTCGTCAGCGTCAACCCTCCCGAGGAACCGAAGGTCGGTACGATCGGGCCGCCGGTCGTCGACACCGAAATCGCGATCGACACGGGGATGGTCGGCGAAGAGGTCGCGGACGTCCCAGGCGACGTTGGTGAACTCCTCGTTCGCGGCCCGCAGGTAACCGACGGCTACTGGAACCGGCCGGACGCGACCGCCGACGCGTTCACCGATCCCGATCGACTCCCCGATGGCATCGTCACCGCGGGCACACCACCTGCCGACCGGAGCGGTGATCCGAACGACCCGTGGTTCCGCTCGGGAGACATCGTCCAGTTGCGTCCGGACGGCTACATCGCCTTTCGCGAGCGCGCCAAACAGCTGCTCGTGCTCTCGACCGGGAAGAACGTCGCCCCCGGTCCGATCGAGGACCGCTTCGCCGCGAACGAGTTCGTCGAACAGTGTGTCGTGCTCGGCGACTCCAAGAAGTTCGTCTCCGCGCTCTTCGTCCCAAACTTCGATCGGGTCGAATCGTGGGCCGACACCCGCGGTATCGACCTCCCGGCTGACCGGAAGGCCGTCTGTCGGGACGACCGCGTGCGCGAGCGGTTCCAAGCGGAGGTCGACCGCGTGAACGAGACGTTCGAACCGTACGAGCAGATCAAAAAGTTCCGGCTCGTCCCCGAGGAGTTCTCCGAGGAGAACGACCTGCTCACGCCGACGATGAAGAAGAAGCGCCGGAACATCCTCGATCGCTTCGCCGACGATGTCGAAATGATCTACCAGGACGCCTGACGCCGGACGAACGACGTCGGCCCCCGGTGTCAGAAGCCGACGATACGTCCGCACACAGTTGTATGTGAGAGACACTCGTCGGTGACAACGCCCCGCGGACGAGTTCGACGGCAACATCGATCGGCCCTTATATATGATCGGCGTCGCCGCCTCACCCGCATGCAGGCCCTCGGCGGCGACACCAGACAGCGGTCCTCGTCGACGAACCGGTGGGAGCCTCGCTGACGACGTGCAGGTGTCTGTAAGCGATGCCGTTCACAAGTGGGCAGACGGCTGTGGTGACTCCACTCGGCCTTCGCCAGCCGCGCGATCCGTGTCGTCGAGCGTGTGGTCCGTGTCGTCGACCCGGTCCGCGCGTGTCGGCTCGACGGGGTCGCCGAACGCGTACACTGTGTTGTGGCCGGTCACCGTGACGTCGAGGACGTCACCGACTTCGACGCCGCGGTCCGTCGCGTTCTGCACGATGATCTGCCGGTAGGCGGGGTCTCGACACTTCACAGAGTCACCGGTCCCCTCCTCGACGACGAGCACCTCGTACGTCTCGCCGACCATCGCCTCGTACGCTTCTCCGACGACGTCCATCTTCAGCTCTGACATCGCCTTCGAGCGCTCTTTCTTTACCGTCCCGCCGAGCCCCTTCATATCGGCCGCGTCGGTGCCGGGACGCTTCGAGAACCGCGTCACGTTGATCTTCTCTGGGCGGACCTCGGCGAGGAGCTCCATCGACCGTTCATGATCGGCGTCGCTCTCGGTGGGGAACCCGACGATGAAGTCGGTCGAGAGCGTCCAGTGGTCGAGTCGGTCGTCGAACGCGGCCACCATCTCGCGGAACTTCTCAACCCGGTGTTGCCGGCGCATGTCCGCGAGGACGTCGTCGGAACCGGACTGCACGGGCGCGTGGATAAAGTTGTACAGCTTCTCGTTGCGGGCGAAGACGTCCGCGAGTTCCTCGTGGATACCGTGAATGCCGCCGGGGTTCGCCATCCCGAGCCGAACCCGGAACTCACCGTCGATGGCACAGATCCGATCGAGCAGCTCCGGAAGCGTTCGGTCTCCGTTGTCCCAGCCGTACACCCCCGTGTCCTGGCCGGTGACGCGGATCTCCTTCGCGCCGGCGTGGACGAGCGCTCGCGCCTTCTCCAGGTTCTCTTCGATCGTCGGGGAGTCTACCCGGCCGGTGGCGAACTTGGTGATACAGTACGAGCAGTTGCTCATGCACCCGCGCGCGATGGGGAGGATGCCGACCACGCCGTCGAGAACCGGCTCCGTGTCGGGCGTGTGTGTCGGACACTCGCCGTTGAGCACGTGGCTGGGCACTTCGTCCCAGTGAAGTATCTCGGCGTCGACGCCAGCCTCGTGGAACTCCTCGCTCTGTGCGAGCGCCATACAGCCCGTGACCACGAGCTCTGTCGTCTCGGCCGCCAGTTCTTCGGCCCGCCGGAGCATATGCTGCTCTGTCTTCTCGACGACCGTGCAGCTGTTCAGTATGGCGACGTCCGCGTCGCCCGGGCTCTCGACCGGCCGGTGTCCGCCATCCCGAAGGGCGCGTTCGATCTCACGGCTCTCACCCCGGTTCGACGTACAGCCGTACGTCTCGATGTAGTACGTCGCCATCAGTTACCTATCCTATCGGGTGGGCAGGCAAAAGGCCGGCGGATCGGGGGCTGTTCGACTCCGATCCGACCAATTCTGGGGGGTTCGGCCGAGGCCAGACGCCGATCGATCTCCCACGCTCCGGCGAGCAAAACGTCGATCACGTCGGATCAGTCTTCGGCGACCACAGCGGAGCGCGCGGTCCCCTCCGCCGAGGCAGAGTCGGCCTCGGACTCCGACTCCGACTCGTCCGGCTCGATGGCCCGGTACACCGATCGACGAGCATCGGTCGGACAGAGCCCCTCCTCGACGAGTCCCGCGTCGACGAGTTTCTCGACGGCGAACCGGACGGTTCGAGTCGACAGACGAGTCTCGTCGGCCAGTCCAGTCTGATCGAACCGCCCCTCGGCGTCGAGCACGTAGTAGACCAGTTTGGCGCTCGGTGGGAGGGGTTCGAGCCGACCCTGTGTGTCGTCGTCCATACACACTCAAGGGGTGAGACGAGCATAACCGTGGTCCGGGTGTGCGCTCTGAGCACACACCCAGACTAGGACTGCTCGGCCGGCCGGACACTGGCGGCTGGAATCGTCCCGTGCGGGTTGCTGACGCGTCACCGCCCAGCAGCGGGGGTCACGTCGCCGACACGGAGACGGCAGCGTCTGCCGCTCCGGCGCGCACAGCAGACGATACGAGCGCGTGGGGTCACTCGTCCGTCCAGAACTCGAAACGCACACCCTCATCGTCTTCGATCGTCATCCGCCAGCCGTGTGCGTTCGCGATCTCTTTGACGATCGCCAGGCCGTAGCCGGTCCCCTGCTCAGAGCCGGAGACGCCGTACTCCGTCGCGTCCGCAGGGTCGACTTCGTCGAAGCCGGGGCCGTCGTCGGCGACGGAAAAGCCGTCAGCAAGCACGCTCACGGTGACGGTGGATGCTCGACTGTCACCGCCGCCGTCGGTAGATGTCGCCTCGCCGGTCACCGACGGCTGGCCGCTGGCCCGAGTGTGTTCGACGCCGTCGGGGTCGGGTTGGGCCGCTGTCGACCCGTGTGTCACGCTGTTTTGGAACAGGTTCTCGAGTAGGGTCCGGAGCCGTTCTGGGTCCGCATCGACCGTCGTTTCTGTATCAGGTGTGTCGAGGACCGCCGATCCGGTGTCGACCGTTTCCCACGCCTCCTGCGCGGCGTCTGAAACGTCGACGGGCACGGTGGCGTCGACCGTTTGCCCCTGTCGGGTGAGCGTGAGTAGGTCGTCGATGAGCTCGGCCATGCGGTCGTGCGCGTTCTCGACGTGGTCGATCTGTGTCTGAGCCGCGTCGTTGTCGTCGTCGACGGCGGCCCGTAGCAGATCGAGACGCCCGCTCGCGACCGTGAGCGGGCTTCGAAGGTCGTGAGAGATCACGCCCGAGAACCTCTCGTGGCGGTCGATCTCTCGCTGGAGCGCCGCATCACGTTCGTGGAGCTGTTCGGTGCGGTCGGCACGGTCTAACGCGGCAGTCAGGTTCGCCCCGAGCACGCGCGCGAGTTGCACGTCTCTGTCGTCGAAGAACGCTGGCTCACACGCCCCGAGCGGCATCACACCGTACTCGTCGAGGGGGACGACCAGCAAGCTTCGGAGACCGTCGTACGCTATCGTGGTTTCCGTCGCCTGGAGGTCGTCGACGACCTGCAGTTCGTCGCGCTCGAACGCCTCCCAGATCAGTCCGTCTCCGGACCCGAAGGGCCGATCACCGACGATCTCGGTCGCCTCGCCGGGTATCTCCGTCGGTTGGAGCGTCTCTGTGTCAGGGTCGTAGAGGCGGACGCCGCTGTTCGGGAACCCGAGCGTATCGATGGCGGTCCGAGCCGCGACGGCTGCCACCTCTTCGCGGTCCTCGCCGTGGAACATTCTGCGCGTCGCCTCGTGGAGCCCGCGGAGCGTTCGTTCGACCCGCTTCTGCTCGTCGATGTCGACGTAGACGCTGTACACCGCGTCGTCTCCGTGCCCGGTCGGGATCGCGTGCAGAATGAAATCCCTCACGCCGTCGACCGTCCGGCGGCGGACCTCCATGCGCGCCGCCTCGCCGCCGTCGACGACCGATGGCCCGACGTGTCGAGCCGTGTTCGGGGCTATCGCGTCACGCACTTCGCGGTAGTCGCTTTCGTCGGCAGTGTGGCCGAAGGTAGCCTCGAATGCCTCGTTCGTCTCGTCGAGACGCTGGGTTCCGTCTTCGTCGACCACGATTCGGGCAATTGCGAGCGGAATGTTGTCAAACAGGGCGGCCAGCCGGTCACGCTCCGCCCGGAGTGCCGCCTCCGTTTCGATCTGCTCGATCGCCTCGCAGGCGTGGGCTGCGACGAGTTCCGCGAACTCGACGTCGGTCTCGTCGAACGCGCTGGGGCGGCTGGAGACCGCCTGCAGCAGGCCGTACCCGCCGATCGGGACGCTGATCGCCGAGCCGATATCGTCGGCGACAGGGTCTGCGTCCTCGGACCGGTCGAGTTCGTCGATCACGAATGTCTGCTCCTCCGCGACGGTGCGTCCGGCGATCCCCTCGCCGAGTTCGAATCGGCGGACCTCCGCGTCGGTGACGCCCCGCGAGAGCGCGGTGGGATACACGTACGCACCGTGTCGTCGTGCCGTGACACAGCGGTCGAATTCGAGGATCCGCTCTGCGACGTCCACGACACGGTCGAACACCGCGTCGACCTCGTCGGCGTCAGACACCGCCGTGGCGAACTCGTGGATGGCGGTTACCTTTTGGTTCGTCTCTCGGAGGTTCGCTTCGGCTCGTCGGCGTGACAGTGCGTTGCTGACCCGATTCGCGAGCATCTCGTAGCCGTCGGCACCGCCTCCCTTCTGGAGGTAGTCGGTGACGCCCGCGGAGATAGCGTCGCTCGCGATCTCCTCGGACCCCTTGCCCGTGAAGAGAATGAAGGGGAGGTCGCCGATCTCGTCTCGGACGTCCGCTAACAGCTCTAACCCTGTCGCCTTCGGCATATCGTGGTCGCTGACGACGCAGTCGATACACTCCGTCCGGAGACGGTTCATCGCCTCCGCCGGCGAGGCTGCCGTGTGAGTCTCGACCTCGTCGAGGAGTCGTTCGAGGTACGTCGCCGCGAGGTCGGCCGCCCCCGGCTCGTCGTCGACGACGAGGACCCGTGCCGTGTCGTTCTGTTTCGTCGATCCGTCGGTCTCTCCGTCCCCCGCTCCAGCGTGGTCCGCTCCGGATCCAGATCTGTCGATCCGGTCTCCGCGGTTCGACACCATACGGTGGGGTCACCGGTCACTTATTTGAACGTTCTCCCGGAAAAATCAAACGTGATAGCGCGCTGTACGTAGCGAGTGCCGCTACAGGAAACGCTCGACGTGGTCGGCGACCTCCTCTGGCGTGTCACCGACGGGGACGCCCGCGTCGTTGAGCGCGTCGATCTTCGACTGCGCGGTGCCGGTACCCGAGCCGGAGACGATCGCACCCGCGTGCCCCATGCGCTTCCCCGGCGGTGCGGTACGCCCCGCGATGAAGCCGGCGACCGGAGTGTCCATGTGTTCGCCGATGAACGTCGCAGCCTGCTCCTCGTCTTCGCCGCCAATCTCACCGCACATGACGACGGCTTCGGTCTCTTCGTCCGCCTCGAACGCTTCGAGCGCGTCGATAAAGGAGGTGCCGATGATCGGGTCGCCGCCGATGCCGATAGCGGTCGTCTGGCCAATCCCTCGTTCGGTGAGGTTGTCGACGACTTGGTAGGTGAGGGTGCCGGACCGCGAGACCAGTCCCACGTTGCCGTCGGCGAAGATGTTGCCCGGCAGGATGCCGAGTTTCGCCTCGCCGGGCGTGATGATGCCAGGACAGTTCGGGCCGAGCAGACGGGTGTTGGTCTCACCGAGTCGCTTGTTCACTTTCGCCATGTCCTGTGTCGGGATCCCCTCGGTGATCGCGACCGCGAGGTCGAGGTCGGTGTCGAGCGCCTCGAAGATGGCGTCGGCCGCGAACGCCGGCGGGACGAAGATGACAGAGGCGTCGGCGTCCTCCCCGTCGACAGCGTCGCTCACCGTGTCATAGATCGGGACGCCGGCGGCCTCCTGTCCGCCCTTTCCGGGCACCGCGCCGGCGACCACGTTGGTCCCGTACTCGATCATCTGCTCGGCGTGGAACGTTCCTTCCCCGCCGGTGATCCCCTGGACCACCACTCTGGTGTCATCGTCGACGAATACGCTCATTGTGACACCTCCGCTGCGTTCTTCACCGCACGCTGAACCGCCTGTTCGAGGGTCTCCTCGACCGACAGCAGGTCGGTGTTCAGTATCTCCATCCCCGCTGTGGCGTTCGTGCCCGCGAGCCGGACGACGACCGGCTTCGGAATCTCTTCGAAATCAGCCAGCGCTTCGTTTATGCCTCTGGCGACCTCGTCGCCGCGAGTGATTCCGCCGAAGATGTTGAAGACGACGCTGTCGACGTTGGGGTCTGAAAACACCATGTCGAGCGCCTGCGTGACGCGCTCGGCTTTCGCGCCGCCGCCGATGTCGAGAAAGTTGGCGGGCTTCCCGCCGTAGTAGTCTACCAGATCGAGTGTCGTCATCACCAGCCCCGCGCCGTTGCCGATGATCCCGACGTTCCCCGACAGCCGAACGTAGTCGAAGCCGTACTCGCCGGCCTTGCGTTCGAGGTCGTCCTCGTAGGACGCCTCGGCGAGGTCCGCAAGGTCGGGCTGGCGGAACAGCGCGTCCTCGTCGATGTTCATGACAGCGTCCGCGGCGACAACGTCGCGGTCCGCCGTGATCATCACGGGATTCACCTCGATCTCGGTGGCGTCGTGCTCTTCGTACAGGTCGTACAGCGTCGAGAGGATCGACGCCACGTCGAGCGCCACGTCGGCGTCGACGCCCGCATCGTAGACGACTTTGCGAGCCTGATACGGATGGAGACCGAACGCAGGGTCGACATGCTCGCGCGCGATGGCGTCCGGCGTCTCCTCGGCGACGTGTTCGATGTCGACGCCGCCCTCCGTCGACACCATCAGGACCGGCGCTCCAGCGCCACGGTCCATGGTGACGCCGACGTACAGTTCGTCGACGAAGTCGACGCCGGCCTCGACGAGCACCGTCTCGACCGTGTACCCTTTCAGATCCATTCCGAGGATCTCCTCGGCGTACTGTTCGGCCTCTTCGCGGTCGGTGGCGATCTTGATCCCGCCCGCTTTCCCGCGTCCCCCCACGTGGACCTGTGCCTTGACTGCGGCCGGGTAGCCGATCTCGTCGACGGCGTCGAGCACCTCGTCGACGGTCGTCGCGAGCCGAGAGTCCGGAACCGGGACTCCAGCGTCCGCGAAGATAGTCTTCGCCTGATGTTCGTGTAGTTTCATCCGTCTCGAAAGCGGACCGACGACGGCTTAAATTGTGCCGATCCGGCGCGAACGGTGGTAGAGACCGTTCGAACGGCGACGTTCGGTGCGATCGAAACCGCTGTGATCCGGGTGTGGAGTGGCCGTCGGTTCTCTCGTCGAGCCGTACTGAGAAGGTCCGGGTGCGAGAATTGAACCCGCGTCTCAGCCTCCACAAGGCTGAAGGATAGTCCACTACCCTAACCCGGACACGCAAGGGGAGATACCTCACTTTGACTCATAACCGTTACGACTCACACCGACCCGTGTGATGGGCTCCCGCGCCGCGGTTCGTCTCGTGGAGTCACGAGATCGAAGCCGCCACCCGTGCAGCTCAGTTCGCTCCCTCGCTCGAATCGAGCGCTCGACAGCCGGGGACCGCCGACCAGACATCTTTTGTCCGGTGCCAACGTACATCGTCACGACTCGTGGCGTTCACCGACAAGATATACGTGAAGAACCACCGTCAACTCGCCTCTCAGCTGGAGACGAACATCCCGAAGGGGGCGTTCGCCGGTGCGACCCTCGACATGCTGTTCACCGGTGACGGTCTCTCGAAGCTCGACGCGACGACCAGAGATCGGATCCTCGATTTCGCCGAGGACTTCCTCGACTGCGACTGTCAGGCCAATCCCTACTGTGGCTGTGCCGAACGCAAGTTCATCCGATACGTCCTCGAACTCCGCGCACAGGGACTCGGGCCAGACGCCATCGTCGACGTGATGACGGACGAGTACATGGTGTACGCGTACACCGGCGACGTTCGTTCGTTCCTCGACGACGCGGTCAGACAGTTGGAAGCCGTCGAAACCCTCGCCGACGTCGAAGGCGACGACGAGATGGCCGGGAAGGCGCGCCGGGCGAAGCGTGAACTGTCGAGGTGAGTCCGGCCGAGGTCGGTCGGGCAGCGTCGGTTCACCCCTCTCTACGTCTCGAGCCAACACCGGTGTGACCACGCCACAACACACTTAGCCTTCTCGGTTCGTCGTAAACTGTATGTACGTCGTTGCCGGCGGCGGGCTCGCGGGACTGGTCGCGGCCGCCCGAATCGTCGAGGCCGGGCATTCGGTTCGTGTGTTCGAACCGAGCAACGCCATTGGGGGGTGCGCCAGAACACACCGAACCGACGGGGAGCCGGTCGAACGGGTTCCCGGGTACGTCCACTCACTCGACAGCACCGCTGTCGGCAGTGTCGAGAGTGACGACCAGAACACGGGGGCTGCAGGGAGCGAACCCACGAGCGGTGTGGTGTGCGAGGTGGCGGAGACGGTCGGAGTCGCAGACCGACTCGTTCAGTCACGGGGTCGTACCGCCCGGTATCTCGACGGAGTCGTCCATCCGGTGGACGCGCCGTGGGAGCGACTGGCGTACCCCGGGCTCGGCCTCCGGAACACGCTGCGGCTCCGACGGCTCCGGCGGCTCCACGAGGGAGACGTCGACGAGACCGTCGAGTCGATCGTCACCGATCGCACGGGTCGAGACCTCTACACCGGCTGGTTCGAGCCACGGCTCCGAGCGACGTTCGGAAACCGAGCGAGCGACGTTCCAGCGACGTGGCTCGCCGACCACGCCGAACGCGAAGCCGACCGCGACCGCCGAGGACTGGCCGTTAGTCGGTTCGACGGATCGATGGCCGTCCTCGTGGAGGCGCTCGTCGAGACGATTGGTGACGACGCGATCCGCCGGAACGCTCGGATCGTGGACGTCGACGCGGCCGGCAGAGATCGGTCTGCGAACGCCGTCGTCACCGTCTCTGACGGATCCGGAACTCGACGGGTCGCCTGCGACGGCGTCGTGGTCGCGACCAATCCGGCAGATCTCGAACGTCTCGTCGAGATCGACACCGAGGTCGAAACGCGACGACGGAGTCACGCGCTCGTGACCGTGTCGGAGTCCGTGACCGACGTGTGGCGGCTCACCGTCGACGACACGTCTGACATCCCGTTCGGGGTCGTCTACGAGCACACGAATCTCGTGTCCCCGGAGCGGTACGGCGGCGAACACCTCCTGTATCTTGTGGGGCGGCCCGACACGGAGCCGGCGAGCGAGACGCTGGTTCGTGACCGATGGCTCGACGCGCTCGCCGACCGGTTCCCCGCATTCACGCGAGAGACCGTTCGGTCGGTTCGGGTAACCGCTGACCAGAACGGCGTGGTGCTCCCCACTGCGGAGGGCGCAGGTGCGAGCGCTTCGGCGGTGTCTGAGCCGCCGTCGTGGCCGCTTCCGGTCGATCTCGAAGTGCGTAACGGGCCGCGGGTGGCGTACGCCGGTCCGGGAAGCGAGCGTGACGAGTTCGGAACTCATCCTGCCTCACGAATCGCTGCGGGCGTCGCCGCGGCGTCGGTCCTCACACGGTCGGCCTCGCCGGAGCCCGCCGAGTGGTCGTGGGGGCCGACCGCGACGAACTGACGCGTACCCCGTTGTCGCCACCGCGAAGACCCGGCGAAGATCGGCGGCTCCCCCGCTCAGATCGTCTCGTAATCCTCACGGAACGTCTCCAGTGTCGCGGCGAGGACGCCGATGACGATCGGACCGACGAACAGACCTGTGAACCCGATGGAGTAGATCCCGCCGAACACGCCGAGGAGTATCACGCCAGGGTTGAGGTGTGCCTGCTGGTCGATGACGATCGGTCTGGCGTAGTTGTCGACCATCGAAACGACCGCAAGTCCGTACGCCGCGAGGAGCACTCCGGCTGTCACCTCGTCTATCACGACGAGGTACGCGGCCGCGGGCCCCCACACGAGGAACGCACCGATCAGCGGGAGCAACGCGAGTATCGCCATCACGAAGGTCCAGAAGACGACGTTCGGGATCCCAACGATCCAGAGTCCAACCCCGGCAACGACGGCCTGCAACAGGGCGACAGAGATGTGGCCGATCACGACGCCGCGGGTCGTGGCGTCGATCTTCTGGAAGAGGGCGTCGGTCACGTCGGCCGGCAGTGGGATGATCGACCGGAGCCAGGAGACGAACCCGCGCCCGTCCATCAGCGCGTAGTACAGCAGGAAGAGTGCGAGCGCCAGTCCTAGTGACGCGCGGAGCGCACTCGTGAGTATCTCACCCAACCCACCGAAGAGCGTGTCGAGGAGCACGTCACCGGTCGTCACGAGCCACCCCTCGACGTCGAACTCCTCGCCGGTGAGTTCCGCGATTCGCGCTTCGATCGCGGCCACATCGATATCGCTCTCTCCGGCCGCGATGGCCGTGAGATCCTCGATGAACACGAACGAGATGTACACCAGCGGAAGAATGACGGCGACCAGCGACCCGAGAATGAGCGCCACCGCCGACCCCATCTCGACCGCCCGGGCGGTGACCGGACCCCGTCCCTCGGCGAGCGGGGCGAGGCGCTGAGAGAGGAACTCATGAAACGGGAAGAGCACGTACGCAAGGACCGCCGAGGCGATGACGTACTCTACGAACGGAAACACGATGACGAAGGTGAGCCCGATACCGACCGCGATCAGCAGGAGAAGAAACGACTGGCCGCGGTTCATGCCGACAGATGACCGTCGGGAGTGATAAATGTGGACCGGTCCCGACTGGCGACTCGCTCTGCTGGGGGGTCGCGCGGTGCCGCTCAGGCGCTCGCTTCGTCTTCGTCGAGACCCGGTGCAGTCGCAGGGTCGACCTCCTCCGGTCGCTCACCGTCCCCGCCGACGACCGTTTCACCGTCGTCCGTCTCGACGTACACGTCGTCAGCGAAGCCGGCGAGCGCGTTCTCGTACTCTGGCTCCGTCAGCCGATCCGGCGTCGAAGGCGCGTCCGTGATCCCCTCTGTGGGTCGGAACGTGCCGAGCGGGTCGTCGACGGTGATCTCGTGTTCGGTGAAGAACGATTCGTACCGGCGGTAGTGTTCTTCCAGTTCGTCGGCCGGGATCTCCATCATCTCGGTCCAGCCGTAGTTGAAGAAGTCGAAGTTGGCCTGAATGTGGGTTATCTCTCGGGCCTTCGCTTCCTCGAAACCGGCCTCCAGCGCGGCGACGTACGTGTCCATCGTCGCGTCGAAGAAGTCGTCGAGATGTTCGCGACGCTCCTCGCGTCGCTCCTCGTCGGCCTTGTTCAGGAAGATGCTCGTGTGGAGGTCAACGAGTTTGTCGTTGGCGACGTCGCCGACGACCGGCGTCGTCAGCGCCTTCTTGGCGGCCCAGTGACGGATGTTCTGCCGAATTTTCATACGAGTGGTTGGCGGTGAACGACCTTGAATCTGTGGCGTCACGACGATCTCGAACGGCTGCCGGCCGCCGCCGTCGATACGAGTTCCCGTGTGTGCGACCGGGGACACGGACCACCGCTTCGTCAGGCGGCGGCTGCACTCGTGGGACGAGCTGGGACGCCGCGTCGTCTTCGACGGGCGTGTTCGACGATCGTCAGTTTTACACACGACTCGTCCAGCGAAATCCGACGAACGGACGTGTTTCGGCATCGATCCGAGGCGTACGCGAGTCGGTCACGACGGATGACAACCCACTTTACCCCCGAATTCGAACGACCAATCATGAGCGATTCGTACGTGATCATCGGAGACGGGATCGCGGGGGCGTCTGCGGCAGAGACCCTCCGCCAAGAATCGCCGGACGCCGATATCACGGTTATCACCGACGAGGGAGAGTCCCTCTACAACCGCATCCTGATAAAGGAGTACGCGAAGGGGAAGCTCCCCGAGGCACCGATCTCGATTCACGACGAGTCGTGGTACGACGACCACGACATCGACCTCCGACTCGACACCGTCGTCGTCGACATCGACGTCGAAGCCGACGCGGTACACACCCACGAAGGGGAGACGTTCGCGTACGACAAGCTCCTGCTCGCAGTTGGCGGGACACCACAGCAGCTCCCGGTAGAGAACGCGGACGCCGACGGTATCCACCACTTCTGGACGTTCCAAGACGCTCGAAAGATCAAAGAGAGCGTCGAGAACGCAGACCGCGGCGTCGTCGTTGGGGCGGGACTGCTCGGCATCGACTTCGCGGCGATCTGCGGCGCGCAGGGCGTCGAGGCCAAGTACCTGATGCGGGGAGACT
The DNA here is from genome assembly GCA_040405695.1 of Halorubrum sp. Taxonomy (GTDB): domain Archaea; phylum Halobacteriota; class Halobacteria; order Halobacteriales; family Haloferacaceae; genus Halorubrum. The sequence goes on from JARVCL010000179.1 coordinate 23,605, forward strand.
GCTGGTGGCGGTACGCGCTCTCCAACGAGGGCGCAGAGATCATGCACGAGGCGATGCGCGAGCGCGGCGTCGAACCCGTCTTCGACTCCGGGGTCGACCACTTCGAGGTCGACGACGACGGCCACGTCGAGGCCGCCGTCGATCCGAACGGTGAGCGCTACGAGTGTGACTTCGCCGGTGTCGCAATCGGGCTCGAGTTGAACACCGAACTCGTCGAGGACACACCGATCGAGGTCGACGACGGCATCGTCGTCGACGAGTACATGCAGACCAACGTCGACAACGTGTTCGCGGCCGGCGACATCACGCGCTTTTACGACGTGATCCTCGGCGAACAGGCACAAAACGGCGCGTGGGGATCAGCGAAAGAACAGGGAACGATCGCCGCCCGCAACATGATCGACTACGGCAGCGAGCGGTTCGAGTGGGTGTCGTCCTACTCGATCACCCACTTCGACTTCCCGTTCCTCTCGTTTGGGCACCCGACGCTCGGCGACGACTCTGTCGAGGCGACCACCGCCGACGGCGAGTGGCGGCGCGTCGCGCTGAAAGACGGCCAAGTCGTCGGCGGTGTCCTGATCGGCGACCTCTCCCCGCAGTCGGCGTTCAAGCAGTTGATGCGTGAGGGGCGTGACGTGAGCGGGCAGACAGAGCTCCTGATGGAACCCGGGTTCGACGTGGACGACCTCGCGGTGACGACCGAACAGTGAAGCGTCTCGGGGTCACGTGGTTCGAGACGCGGAGTGTCTCGTCATCACGGAAGACGGAATCCTCCGTACGACCCCGAAACACTCTGCCTCGAACTCGGTAAAGAACCGACGACACGGCGGCGACACGCACACCTTTTACGACTCCGCCCGATAGCGCTACCCCTGATGTTCAACGACACCCCAGCGGATCCCACGATGTCCGACGAGGGCGGGTTCTTCGCGTCGTTCGTCGAGAGCTGTTCGGATCCGGTGATCACCGTCGACACTGAGGGGGTCGTCTACGCGAATCCAGCGACCGAGGCGATTCTGGGGTACTCACCGTCTGTCCTTCGAGGGCGAGCGCTGGAGTCGCTCCTCCCGGACGGCGACGAGCCGCAGCTTCGGTCGATTCGTGGGCGACTGGCGGACGTAACGGGGCTCGCAGACATCGGTGACATCGTGGTTCCGCTCGTGTGTGTCGACGGCGCGATCGTCCGATTCTCGGCGCGGTTCCACGAGCACGCTCTCGACGGTGAGACGGTCTACACCGGGGTGTTCCGCGGCGACCTCGTCGAAGGGGGGCCGCGCGATCTCGCGGCATTTCGGAACGTGGTCGAGCACGCGGGACACGCGATATACGTCACCGACACCGACGGCACGATAGAGTACGTTAATCCGGCGTTTACGGAAGTGCGAGGAGAAAGCCCCGCCCTTCAGGGTGGGGATGAATCCGACAAACGATGATACAAACCACCGACGATAGCACAGCCTGATATTCCAACAGATACTTGAGACAGAATATACAATTACATTTGTAATGGTCACGGTGACTGTCACCGCGAAGTTCCATAATCCATCCCTCTCACGGCGCAAAGAGTGGCAACACGCCACTCGACTCTACCGTGACACCAAGCAATTCTGTATCGACGGATGGGAGAACGGAGACTTCATCAAATCCGTGACCACGGCCAGCATCGACAACGACCTCTACTCGGCCATCCAGAATCAAGCCATCCGAGAGGCAAAATCCGACCACAACAAGGACGGAGAGGTTCGCTATCGAGAGAGTCAGCCGTTCGCCGTCAACAACCAGAATTGGGAGATCGATACGACCGAGAACGGCACAGTCGTCGTCGGCTTCCCGTGCGTCTCCCAATGGTGGTACACCCCGATAGAGGTGTACGACGACATTGCCGACCCCGTAGACCGGCTGGTCGAAGGTGACGCCGACAAGACCCGTCTACAGGTCTACCGTCGCGGAGACGAATGGTACTGTACGTTCAACATCGAGTACGACGCCGACACGTCAGGCGAGACGCCAATCGGTGTCGATATTGGCGAACGGCACATACTCGCTGTGACAGCCTACGGTGAGGGCGAGTCGATGCTGGTGTCTGGTGGTGAGGCGAAGTACGTTCGGCGCAAATATCGTTCCCTACGCGATTCGCTTTCGGAAGCGGGTGCGCTTCGCGCACGCAACCGTGTGGGTGACAAAGAACAGCGTCGAATCAAGGACTTGAACCACAAACTCTCCCGTCGCCTCATCACGTTCGCGGAACAATTCGAGAAGCCCGTCATTCGGATGGAAGACCTCGAAGGTATCCGCGAGAACAGTTCGTGGTCAGACGTCCACTCGTGGCATTTCCACCAACTCCAACAGTTCATCACGTACAAAGCTGAACGCGCTGGTATCCGTGTCGAGAAGGTCGATGCGTACCACACCAGTCAGGAGTGTTCGGAATGTGGTTCGATGGGAACCCGTGATGGCGACCACTTTTCGTGTACGGAGTGCAATCGAGGACGCCACGCTGACCTGAACGCTTCGGAGAATATCGCACAACGGGAGGGTGAACCATGCACGGCGTAGCAGTTCGGCTGACGCGAACCGTGCTACCTCGCTGGTTGAATAGCCAGTCGTCGTTGACGCCCGCTGTATGCGGGGAGGAAGGCCCCATTGACAGAGCTACACGCGCTGGAAAGCACACCGTTGGTCACAATTCGGTGGCGACTTTCGACGTTCCACGCGAAAGCGTACTTGAGAACCGAGGAAACGCGCAACCTGAATATCCCCTTCGGGGAATCCTCGCCCTTTAGGGCGGGGAGGATGTC
>JARVCL010000180.1:0-5903 GCA_040405695.1 Halorubrum sp.
AGCAACCACATCAGTCGCGGCTTCATCAGCCGAAAGTACGCCGACGCGGTCGCTCTCAGCCGGGGGACCGTCGCCGTCGGCACCGTCGGATCGGGTGTCTCCTCGACGGGCGGCAGGTCGTCGGTCCCGGGTTCGAACCCCTGCGGCGCGTCGTCCGCCTCGCCAGTGACCTGTTCGAGCCACCACGCGAGGCCGACGAGGACCGCGCCGAATATTGCGACGCCAAGCGCGAGATGAAGGAGACCGACCCCTGCGGCGGGGAGTCCGAGCGGGGCCGCCACGTCACCGAGTGCGACCAGCGCACCGAGACCGACCTGAACCGGATAGAGTGCGAGCGCCGCGACGAGCGCGGCACGAACCTGTCTGCTCGCGCCGTCGCGCCACGCGAGAAACACAGATCCTGCAATCGCCACGCCGACCGCCGCGCCGAGCGTACGGTGACCGAGCGCGACCCACCCCGCTGACTCCGCCGGGAGGGCGTAGCCGCCGCCACAGGCCGGCCAGCCGGTGCAGGCCGCGGCAGCGTCCGTCAGCGAGGTCGTCGCCCCGACGACGAGCAGGAGGTACGCTCCCATCGCCGTCGCAGCGAGGACCGCAGGAAACCGATCGGGTATCGTCACGTGGCGTCCGCTTAGGAAGCGGTCCATATATGTCCCCCGCTTCGTCGGGTTCGGATACTGTCGGACGCGCACGGGCGAGACGTCTCCGGTCGACGCTGCGGCGCCCTCGCGCCACGGGAATGCGGTTCACCCGCGTCGAGAGAGCACCCGATCGACGATATCACCGGTCGACAGCAGTTCGCCGTCGTATCGTGGCTCTCGACCTTCGGCTCGTTCGACGGCACAGTCGATGCCCCGGTCCGCGAGCGCGGCCTCGATATCGGCCTCGTCGTGGTGCTGGTCGAACCCCAACACGATTACGTCGGGATCGATCCGCTCGATGGGGACGAACACGTCCTCTGGGTCGCCGATGTGCGCCTCGTCGACCGCGTCGAGCGCGGCGATCATGTCTCGTCGCTGGCGAACATCGAGGATCGGCTTCGGCTTGTGTGTGACGTTCGATCGACGGGCGACGATCGCGTGGAGCTCGTCGCCGTGGCTCGCCGCGTCCGCTAAGTAGTGAACGTGTCCGGGGTGGAGGAGGTCGAACGTCCCTTGGGCGACGACGCGCGTCATCGCCGCAGCCACGAGAAGAGGCCACCGTCGTCGTCCTCGTCGTCCCAGTCGTCGCCGTCACCAGCGTGACGGTCGTCACGAGTGCCAGCGGCTCGCGTGTCCGCACTGCCTCGGTGCTGATCGTCAGGTTCGACGACGCCACGGTCGTAGCCGTCTTGGACGAGTTCACGGTCGATATCTTCTTGACTGAAGTGGAAGAAGTGCTCGTCGGGTATCGGGACGTCGAGCACCTCCAGTGTCGTCTGGTTCCCTTCGTTATCGAACGCTTTCCAGTTGCTCCAGCCGTACGGCGCACCGACGATGATGTGGACCTCACCCTGTCCGAAGGTCGCGAGGTCGGCCGAACTCGGCCGGAGCGCGCCGTTCGGGTGTGAGTGGACCGACCCGACCGACCGCATGTCGTTCGGCTTCATGTGTGATCGGACAGAGGCGCTCATCGGATTCGACTCCGTGCCTGGAATGACGAGCACGTCCGTTATCACCTGTCCCTCCCGGTCGATATCGAGTTTCCGCGCGTCGTCCGCCCGCAGGAACCCCATGTACTCGTTGGGGTGAGTCTCCTCGCTGGCCTCGAGGATGAACTCCATCGTCTCCCGGGCGATCCCGAGGAGTTCGTCCGACCGGAACAATCGCATACACGGAAGAAGTCGCCGTCGCCTCATAGGGGTTCCGGACCGACGGCAGGGATCGGCGGAGACTCGCCGTTCGACACGGGTCGAAGCGGCGACGCAGATAACAAGCTTAACACCCGCCGGCACCGAAGACAGTATATGAGCGAGCACACCGCCGGGGGTTCCGGCACGCGGGACGATTCGAGTCCCGAACCCGACGCCACGACGGCCGAGGGGCCCACAGACGCGACCGTCTACGACCTCGCACCCGACTGTACGCTCGAGGACGTCGAGATCGACTCGTTGTATCACGCCGAAGTCAACGGCGTCGTCGAGTACGGCGTCTTTGTCGACGTGTCTGACGCCGTCTCAGGGTTGATTCACGCGTCGAATCTCGACGGCGAGTACGCCGTCGGCGACCGCCTGATCGTCCGGCTGACCGAGATCAAGGCGAACGGCGACATCGCGTTCGCCGACGTATCACCGGAGAGCTACACGACCGAGACTGTCGCCCACGAGCCGGCCATTTCCAGAGTTCGCGGACTCGTCCCTGGCGACGAGGTCACCGTCGAGGGAGAGGTCGTCCAAGCGAAACAGACGGGCGGGCCGACCATCTTCGGCGTCGCCGACGGCTCTGGAATCGTTTCGTGTGCTGCCTTCGAGGAAGCCGGGGTCAGGGCGTACCCCGAGATATCGGTCGGTGACATGGTTCACGTCACCGGGACCGTCGAGACACGTGAGGGCGGCCGCCAGTTAGAGGTGGACTCGCTGACCCCGCTCGACGGCGAGCGTGAAACCGAAGCGCGTGAACGCTTCGAGGCGGCACTCGACGAACGCGCTGAGCCCGAAGACATCGACCCGCTGGTCGAGTGGGAGGCGTTCGAGTCGGTCCACGACGACCTGCGCGAACTCGCCCGTCTACTCCGACGAACCGTGCTCGCGGGACGACCGATCCGCGTGCGACACCACGCCGACGGCGACGGCATGTGCGCGGCGATCCCGGTCCAGTTGGCGCTCGAACGGCTCGTCCGCGACGTCAACGAGGACCCCGACGCCCCCCGGCACCTGTTCAAGCGACTTCCGAGTAAGGCACCATACTACGAGATGGAAGACGTTACCCGCGACCTCAACTTCGCGTTGGAGGGGCGGGCGCGTCACGGGCGGAAACTCCCGCTCCTGTTGATGCTCGACAACGGCTCGACCGCGGAGGATATTCCCGCGTACGAAAACCTCACACACTACGACATCCCCATCGCGGTCGTCGATCACCACCACCCCGATCCCGAGGCGGTCGCGCCGCTGCTCGACGCACACATCAACCCCTACCTCCACGGCGAGGACTATCGGATCACGACCGGGATGATGTGTGTCGAACTCGCCCGCCTGATCGACCCGTCGCTCACCGAGGAACTCGAACACGTGCCGGCGGTCGCCGGGCTCTCCGACCGCTCGGAGGCCGAGGCGATGGACGACTACCTCGCGTTGGCCGACGACGCCGGATACGACGTGGAAGCCCTCCGCGACATCGGCGAAGCACTCGATTACGCCGCTCACTGGTTACGCTACTCCGAGGGGAAGACACTCGTCAACGACGCGCTCAACGTTGGCTGTGACGACCCCGAGCGACACGAGGCGCTCGTCGAGTTCCTCGCAGAGCGGGCCGAACGCGACGTAAACCGACAGCTAGAGGCGGTCGAAGAGCACGTCGAACACGAGCGGCTCGCCTCTGGCGCGCACCTCTACCGAATCGACGTCGACGAGTACGCCCACCGGTTCACTTATCCAGCGCCCGGGAAGACGACCGGCGAACTGCACGACTCGCGGGTCACAGAGACGGGCGACCCGGTCATCACGATCGGTTACGGCCCCGATTTTGCGGTCCTCCGCTCCGACGGCGTTCGGCTCGACATCCCGACGATGGTCACGGAGCTAAACGAGGAGTTGCCCGAGGCAGGTGTCTCTGGGGGGGGCCACCTCGTCGTCGGTTCGATCAAGTTCGTGAAGGGCCGCCGGGCGGCCGTGATCGAGGCGCTCATCGAGAAGATGGCTGACGCCGAAATCGACGAGGCGCTCTCCTCGACGATCGCACTCGACGACTGACGCCGTCCGTCCCGCGACACGCGACACGGTTCAGGCGAACGCGACCTCTCGGCGGGCGACGAGGCCTGCGCCCGCCAGCGACGCCACCAACCCACCGAGCAATCCGAGTGGAAGCTGTACGCCCCCGCCGCGCCAGTCTGCGGCGTACGCACGGGCGTAGAAGTCGGCCACGCCGGGGTCATCGACCGCGAGCAACACCTCGCGGTTCTCGGTCGCCGCCTGTTCGTTCCAGTTGAGACTCCCTACCACCGCGGTATCGTCGATCACGAGTCCTTTCGCGTGTATCTTCCCGTAGCGACCGCGAGGATCGGCAACCGCGACCGCGATCGGTTCGTCGGCGAGCGACGCGGCCAGTTCACGGTTCTCCTCGCGGTCGTACCACTCGCCAGAGAGCAGGAGATGGACGTCGACGTTGCGGTCGGCAGCACGACGGAGCGCTCGGACGATCCGTTCGTCAGGGCCACCGGTGCGCGGAACGACAGCCAGTACCCGGTCGTCTGCTGCGTCGATTCGGGCGACGATGCGGTCGGCCGCGTTGCCGGGAGCAGTGAGCAGTTCCACGTCCGCTGGCGCGGCGCTCGGCGGGGTGAACCGGGCGGGATAGACGGGAGCCGAGCGGTCGGCAAGGACGGAACGACCCAACGAGGGTGAGTCGGGGGCAACAGCGGCAGGGGGTCCGTGAACTGTCGCGTTAGCACGAAACGACCGCCACGTTCGAGCGTCGGCAGCACTCACGTCGTTCTCGAAGAGTGCGCGTAGCGCCGCGGCGACAGCCGAGTCGTCGGCGACGACTCCCCAACCGCGGTTCGACCCCCCGCCTGTTCCCGAGCGCTTCCAGTTCTCCGTGAGCACGACGGCGCGATCGTCGACGACTGCGTACTTCGCGTGGTGGAACCGGAACCGGTCGGGGTCGCCGTCAAGCACCCGAACGTCGATGCCGGCCCGAGCGAGGCGATCGGCAGCGTGAGCCCCTCGGCGCTGAAACCCGCCGACCGGGGTCCCCTCGATTAGAACTCGCACTGTCACGCCACGTTCGTGTGCAGCGACGAGGCGGTCGACGACGCGATCCGACTCGACGGTGTAGCCGGCGAGGAGGATCCGGTCGGTCGCCGCGTCGAACGACTCGATCGGAACGTCTGGGCTGTCGGGAAGAACGAACGGAGTCACCGTTGCGCCCGCGATGCGTTCCGGCGCGCGCGGTTCGTACCCGTCCGGCCGCCACTCTTCCCACGTTGCTCGCCATCGGTACCCCTCTCTGACCCGGCCGTACGCGACGGCGTCGACCGTCTCGTCGTCGCGGCGAAGCTCGATCCGGTCTCCCGCCGCCGCGAGCGGAAAGTAGCTTGGGAGGGCCTGAGTCGGGACACCGGTTCGCTTGTCGTCTCCCGCCCGAGCGAGGTGGTCCGCTGCGAGCGCCGGTTCCATCGAGAGCGCGACGGTTCCGTTCGCGTCAGGCGGGATCGACGTCGTGTGGTGACCGTCCGAAAGCGACCAGTTCCCTGCAGACGGGAGCTGGACGACGAGATACTCGCCACGGTTTCCCTGAGTAACGGGGTTCGGATAGAGTTCGACGATGGCCGGGCCCAAGTCCGACTCCGTGGCGGACGCGTTCGGCGCGTCGTCTGTGGTCGCGCTCGGGGCGGCAGTGGTCACCAGCTCCGACCCCGTCGCGGCAGGAGCCGCCGTGGCTGTGAGAGGGACGAGCGCGAGAGCGACCACGAAAGCGAGCGCGGCGATCGAACCGAGTGCGGGGACAGACACGGTGGTCGCAAGCCCTACGAATCGATCCGACCCCCGTTGCATGCGCTGCATGGCCGCGGCATCCGATATAAACGCCCGGGGGCGAGGGCGATCGATATCGTCGTGGTACCACGACCCTCGCAAGGGTTATGAGCGGGCCAGCCCCACGTTTGTTTGCAATGGCAAACGGAAAGGTTGATTTCTTCAACGACACTGGCGGCTACGGTTTCATTTCGACTGAGGACGAGGACGATGACGTGTTCTTCCACATGGAAGA
>JARVCL010000181.1:0-5902 GCA_040405695.1 Halorubrum sp.
TCGAATACTGACTCCCTCGAAGATGGTCACGGGATGATTTTTCTCCACGACACAGAACGAGAACGCACCTACGTGATGCGGGACATGGCCTTCCCCATCGATATCATCTTTATCGACAAGGAGGGGCGGATCACCGTGATCCACCACGCTGAACTCAAAAACAGGGATCCCCTCACAGAGTACCGGGGCCAGTCGAAATACGTCCTCGAAGTCCCCTACTACTGGACCACCGAGAACGGCATCGACGTCGGTGATACCGTCGAGTTCCGGTGGGGCCCCCCGCGCACCGAAACGGGTGGGATATCGATAGCCTCCAGTAGCGGCCCTCACAACGATGTCCCGATCAATTCGAAACGCCGCCCGACGGCCAGCTCTCCGTAATACCGTGCTACGTCAGTGGGGAAAGGAAACCAGCGTGAAAAAGAACGTGTTGTAGGTGGGTCGTTCGTCTCAGTCTGAGTCGCTAGGATGTGCGTCGGACATTGACGGAAGGTACTTGTTCTCGATCATTTCAGCCTGTGGGAAGTCGATTTTTTCAAGAATTTCGTTGATCGCTTCGTCATACGACTTCTCTATCAGGGGGTTGTCGTTCTTGTAGGCGGTCAACCGCGTATGCGTATCCCGGTGGAGGCAGACGTTGATCGTCGTCTCGGGGTCGCGGTCGGTGTTATCACTCGAGGTGGGCTTGGAGCTGTTTGTTGGCACTGCAATCACCTATGGACAAGGAGGCACTAGAGGGTGTTCCAAGTCCAACAATTAGGTGTGCTATTGGTAACCACATAACTGTTCCGGTGAAAACCCCCGTAATCCCGCCCGTTGACACCCTGAGACCGCCGTTCTACATCTGCCACATTAGATGTAGTCTACTCTTCTTTATAATAGATTCTCACCTCTTCCCGGTGGGTAACATGAGCACCCTCCGAACAAAGAAACTCCTGAGAAAGCACAGCACATCCCTCGTCTTGGGAATCCTCGTCCTAGTCGTTTTCGTGGATCCAGTCGCCGCGCAGAGTGGGCCCCCAGCCGATTTCGAGGGTATCATGACCAATCTATACGACACCGTCCTGCTCGTTCTGAAGTACGCTGGCCTCGTGGCTCTCGCCTTTGGCGCGATCGTGTGGTTCACTGCCCGGAAAAACTCCGACCGCGCTGAGAACGGGATGTGGCTCATGATTGGTGGAATGAGCATGACGATTTTCTACTTCGGCGTCACGATCTTCGTGGCTGTCTTGGAGTGGATCGCCACCCCGTAAACCGTCTAGACGGGCTAGACGGTACGGACGCCTTCCCCGCTCGCCGCTCGTGTCCGAATTTCCAATTGTGGGTGGATTAGGTCACAATCCAGTAGCGGCTGAATCAAACGACACAATACAATCCAAAATGACAACAAACAGTCCAATAGTGTGCCTATCTAACCAAATCGCCCGATGGGTTGGGACGCACTCGACCGTTACACAGTGTCGGCGGAGGAGTGTGTCTACGCGCAAGAAGGCGGTGGGCCAATGACTACCCCATCCACGGGGCCCAATCGAGACGATCATGAACAGGACACCCTCCACGATCGCATCAACTCTTTGTCGTCAGCGCGCGGAGAAGACTCGACCGAATCGGGACCGGAACACCCCACTCAGAACCAGGAAGAATCGACCAACTTTGACCGCGTCCCTCCGACCGAGAACGGGATCGATCAGGAGAACGAAGAGCGTGAGGAGCAACTCACTTCCTACGAGGTCAAGGGCACGACTGGGCCGGGAAAGAAACTCAGTGATCCGATCGAAGCCCGGCCGTATATCCACATCTCACCCGCCCGTGAGCAAGTCACGCCCGGGAACGTCATCGCGGGGCTTTTTGGCTTATACCGGGCGGGCGTGACGAGCACTTCGCGGTTCAATCTCAAAGCCAGCCTCGGCATCAAGGACTACAAGAAGACCTTTGAGTTTATCATCCACAAGCCGCGGAACACGAAGCGATTCGACTTCTATATCTCCGTGACGCCCTACGAGGCGACTGCGTTCAAGACGCTCGCCGCAAACGTCGCCGCGATGTATCCCGAGTCCTTCGAGTTCGAGATCGTCCCGTTCAACCCCGTCGCGGCGTTTGACTCAGAAGACGGGAACGCCCGCGTTGGCGGGCGACGTATCGCCTCGCTCGACAACATTATCGACCTCGAGAACCTCGCTGGCTTCGAGGACCCCGAGGTTTTTGTGGACCATAGTATTGGAAACGGGCATGATCTTTCTTCCGAGCAGGCTGAAGAACAGCTCGTCAGGGAAGGCGTTCCGCTCCGTCCCGAGGAAGTCCGTGAAGAGAAGCGTCCCTCGCTCGTCCGGTGGAAAGGCATTGCCTCAAAAAAAGACGACTGGATGACGCTGCTTCGGCCGTTCAGCGATTTGGCTATCGATAGCGACGACCAGTATCGCTCGCCGCTCAGTGTGCTGCTTGAGCAGGCCGTCCACACCGACGATCCGTTCATCTTCCAGGCCACCTTCAGGCCACGCTCTAACTGGACTAGTGAGGCTGAAACCCACAAGCGGAACCTCAAAATGGGCAACCACGGGACGCTCTCCGCGTTTAAAAACGAGTTTGCCCGGCAGATGTTTGGAACATCCGACCAGGAACGCCGAAACATCCACCGTGGAGACATCTCCGAGCAGGTCGGAGGGTCCGTCAGCGCCGGCGATGATGACAAGATCACGGGGTCGCGGATGGAACAGATCGACCGCAAACAACCCACCACAACGTTCGACCTCACACTCCGGGCTGCTTGCGACGAACAGACTGTCCAGAGTATCTCAAACGCGTTCACGTCGCTCTCGGGGCCATATTATGGCATCGAGGGGGAACTCCTCGGGTTCAACAATAAAGAGTTCGCCCGTCTGTGCCACGCCCGTCAGGCCAGCATCAGCGGTTTTACCGGGCGCTTCAGTAAAGGTGACCCACTCATCTGTGCCTCTCCCGACGAACTCGCGAACTTCGTCGTCGTCCCGCACACGGACGCCCTCCCGCGAGCCTCGCGTGGGTCCTCGGGCGGGTCACCCGACGCTCGCTCGCCACTCACGGCGACAGATGAAGACCTGCTCTCGCAGTACGATTACGGAATGCACATTGGGTACGCCGAGACCGCCGTCGACAACCGGCGAGACATTCCCATCCGTCTCAGTGCAGAGCAGCTGACGCACCACATCCTCCGCGCAGCGACGACGGGCGGCGGGAAGACAACCGCAATGGTCAACGATGCGCTGTCGGCCTACCAATCGTTCGACGGCCCCATCTTCGTCTTCGACCGGAAAGGTGGGACGATGGCCGACGAGTACAAGAAAGCACACTTCAAGCAATTCGGCAACCTCGATGACGTCCTCCACGTCCCTGTCCCGGGGCCGAACGACGAGGTGCTTGCTTTCCCGTACTTCGACATTCGACCGCAACTCGCTGCCGGCGTCTCACGCACGGTCGCCGTCCAAGAGAAAGTTGACCGCTACAACGAACTCCTCGTGTATGTGCTGGGCCGAGAAATGACCCAGCAGGCGTTCGTCGCCCAAGAGATCCTCAACAACCTCATCAAGGCGATGTTCGACCCCGCGTACGGCCGGGACGCATGGCCCATCCAAGACCTGTTCCAGGTTGCCTACGAGATGCAGCAGGGGCAACTCCCCGAAGTGAGCGACCGGACGCTTCGCCTCGCTCTCACGCGGCATCTCCACGCCGACGAGCAGCGGTTCCAAACGTCGATCGATGCTGTGATGAACCGCATCACGAAGCTCGCTGAGCGGAGCTTTGTCTGGCGTGTCCTCAATTTCGTTCCCGAGTGGAACGGTGAGAAGGGCTGCTACGCCAACCAATCGCCGATGTTCGACATCCAGGACGTCCTCGCCTCGAAGAAGGTCGTCCTCGTCGATACGGGTGACCTCCGGCCCGCCTCGAGCAATCTGTTTACCTTCATGCTGCTCGACTACATCTGGTCGGGCGCTCGTCTCCGTCATCGACTCAGGAACACCCCGCCGGTCGAGGATGGATACGTTATCAACCTCATCATCGACGAAGCTGCGGCGATGCTCCAGTCCGAACTGGTACGCGACGACATGATTCCTGACGGGCGTGAATTCGGTCTCTCCCTCGAAGTCATCGTCCACTTCGCAGAGCAGGTCAAGGCCGATGCCCTCGACGTCTCCTCGTACAAGGAAATTCTGCGGAACATTAATACGAAACTCATCGGGAAACTCGCCGTCGACGACGAACTCGTGATGACGCTGTTCCACGAAGGCATCGAGGACGAGGAACTCGTCGACCGGATCACGTCGCTCCCGCGTGGAGAATGGGTCGCTCAACTCCCTGACACCGGGTTCATGACCGATATCCCCGAAATCGTGACGATGCTCCCCGTCGATATCCCCGACGGTCACAGCGATTCCGACAACCCCGTGATCAACAAGACCGTGTCGACGCAGGGTCATGTCTTCAGCGACATCAACGCAGAAATTACCCGTACCACGCGGCGTGACCACTGCCTGCTACCCGGAAGCAACACCGACGCTTCCGACGAGCAGCTCTCAGCCGAACACAGACGCGGCATCAACGGTAGTGAAAATAGCCAGAATCGTGACTTCGAGATTGGCGTGTCCGGCGAGAACCGAGACGCAAACGGCGAAGGCAAGAAGACTGGGTCCAACCCTCAGACGCAACTCGGCACGGGGAGTCCGAACACCCCCAACACAGAGGGACAACCCCGATCGAACGAGCACGGCGAACAGGCCGAATCAGGGGCTAGTCGAGTTCCCGAAGACGACCTCACAGACGATCTCGGTTCACGCCGCCCGCCGCGAGAGACGAGCGATGAAAACGAGACCGATTGCGGGGTTCCACGATCAGCTGATGAAGGAGACAGTAATCTGGGAGATCGAGTTGACGGCTTTCTCTACGGTGGAGTTGACCCTAGCTCCGAAGATCCGTCCAAAACCGACGATACAGACACCGACGAGGAGAGAGGAACAAGTGCCAACAATACAGACGATCAGAGTGCGTCTGATGCACCCAACGAGAACGCCGCTGAGAGTCCCGACAAAGAGGATAGAGAGACTCGATCAGGTATAGATAAGAGTCTGACAGTTGAAGAACGCCATTTCCTGACCGCGATTGTCACCACAGTCAACGGCAACCACCCTGTCTACAACGTTGTGAACTCGATGGAGAGGATAAAAAATCAGTTTGATGAGGTAGACGAAGAGAAACTCATCGAACTCGGCTACCTCGAGAAGCAGACCGAAAATCTGCGGGTCTACTACACTGTGACTCGCGACGGCCAGCGAGCGTGTGGAGCGAAGGTCGCGACGGGCGAAGACCAGGGCGATGTGAACGAGAAGACCTACCACAAGGTGATGGTAGAGGCGTTCGCTCGCTCACTCGCCCGTGACCCGAACAATCACTATTTTGTTAAAAAATATACACCACTTCACGGGACTGATGTGAAGCCAGACGTGGTCGGCTACGATGGCAAAGATCCCGTCATTATTGGAGAGGTCATCTCAAACGTCCATCCCTCGCTGATGGTCAAGCACTATGACGACTTCAACAGGTTCGACGTCGAGATGAAAATCTGGATTGTGCCCAATCTATCAGTCGCATGGGATATCACTCGAGCCCTCGCAAATGCTGGCCGGATCGACGAACTGCCCCCCAAGAGAAGTAAGCGGACCTACGAGAAGCTCACCGAAGCCATCTGGGGTGAAGATGGTAAGTGGACGTTCGTAGGCGCTCCAAATCTCCTCGATGATCTCGACTAGTCACATCCACGCATTCGCACAAAGTCCGCGCACGACGCGCACGAGCAGTACGGACGCTTTACCCCGCAAATCCGCCTTTTCTAACGCCCCTTCAGCGTCAGCACTTAGCGCACGTGCGCAAAGCG
>JARVCL010000182.1:0-5897 GCA_040405695.1 Halorubrum sp.
AGCGCCGCGTCGCCGACGGTCACCACCGCGTCGGCGTCCGTCGGGCCGACGAGACGGCGCCCGGTCGCTGTGATCGCGCGTCGGATGGCCTCCGTCGCCCCGTCGTCGGGGCCGATCACGGCGACCCGAGACAGCGGATCTCGCATACGTGGAGGCTCCGCGCGGCACGATGGAAAAACTCTCGGTTCGGCGGCGGGACTCAGCCGACCGACACGCCGCTGGCTCAGAACGGCCAGTCGCCGGTGTATCGCATCCCAGCCGCCGCGCCGGTCGATTCGAGTGACGCCGCGATCTGGTCAGTGTCCGCACGGGGTATCGACACCGTCTCTCGGGCGAGATCGACGGCGAGCGCGGTGAGAAGGATCGACTGCTCTCGAAGATTCCGAACGTCGAGTTTGTCGAGTGTGTCGGCGGCGGTGTGCCCCCATCCCCGTCCGCGGTCGTCGGTTTCGCCGGACACCATGTAGCCGGGAATCCCGCGCTGCACGAACGGCCAGTGGTCGCTGTGGGGGACCACCGCTTCGCCGAGCGCGACCGGATGATCGAACCGCTCCTCGAGTCGCTCCCCGGCCGACTCCAGCTCGTCGAAGCCGTGATAGTCGAGCTTCAGCGTCCGGCCGAACACGTTGCTGTCGACGTTGATTACGGCCTTCACGTCGTCTGGATCGGCGTCAGCCGCCGTCTTCGAGGAGCCGACGAGCCCGACTTCCTCCGCGCCGAACGCGGCGAATCGGACCCGCGTCTCCAGTGCCTCTTCGCGGTCTGCGAGCGCACGGGCAACCTCGACGATCGTCGCCGTGCCGGCACCGTTGTCCATAGCCCCTTCTGCAATGTCGTGGGCGTCGACGTGTGAGGAAACGAGGAGGTACTCGTCGGTGTCGGGTCCAAGCTCGGCGATGGCGGTCCCGCTCGTCGCGTCCGGTGTCGCACAGTCGACTGCGACGGTCACCGGCTCCCCCTCGTGCCGCCGTGAGAGCCGTGCTCCCGCCTCCTTGCTCACGCCGACTGCCGGAATCTCGCCGATCGGATCCGCCTCGCGGCCCACGCTACCCGTCGGTGGGAGACTGCCTTCGACGTGGTTTGTGAAGACGAACGCCGCCGCCCCTGCATCGACGGCGCGATAGTACTTCTCCCGGCGGTGAACGAACCGGTCGAACTCGTCCGGCACCGTCGTCGAGGTGATCACGACCGATCCCTCGATGTCGTCGCTGGCGTCGGCAAACTCGTCTGGTGTCCCGTAGCCGACATCGACGAGCTCGCCCGTGACGGTCGCGGCTGGACTGCGCGGAAGCGCGATACACGAGCCCGCGCCCGCGGCGAGTGTGTCCCCGTCGCGCCGGACAGCGCTCTCGCCGCGCTCCCACCCTTGGATGTCGAACTCGTCGATTCGGGCGTCTCGTGCGCCGGCGGCACTGAGCGCGTCCCGCGTCAGTTCGAGCGCCTCACGCTCGCCGGCCGATCCGGCCATCCGGTTTCCGACGTTGACGAGGGCTTCAAGATGGTTCCAGCCGGCGTCGCTCGTGAACGTGTCGCCAATCCACTTGGTCATGCGTCACCGTGTTTGGCGGGTGCGTTAAGCGGTTCGGTGGCGGAATCGGTAGCCGGCGCTTTCTCCCGAACGGCCTCGTTCAGTACGTGAACCCGTAGACGTGGTTCAACATCACGTACGTGACAACGCCGAGCACGAGCGAGAGCAGCCACGAACCGGCCGCGATCCGACCGATCTTGGCGTGGGGGGTCTCGGTCCGCAGTTCGCGCTCCGTGTGAGTGAGTCCCAGCAAAATCGCGTAGAGGACGACCGGCACGGCCAGAATGGACAACAGAATGTGGATCCCGAGCATCACGAGATACACCGTTCCGACGAGTTCGGGGCCGTCGAAGTACTTCGTCCCGCCGCCGGCGACACGGGGGACGTAGATCCCGAGGAACAGCAGGATTAGCGCGAACGAGGTGACCATTGCGGCGGCGTGTTTCCGCACCTCTCCGTTGCGGATCCAGTACCAGCCGAGCGAGAGCGTGAGGATCGTGAGCGAGTTGACGGCCGCGATGGCGTGAGTCATGATGTCGATGGTCGACCGCGAGAGGTCGGGGAACAGCGCTTGGAACTCGGGAACGAGGAACGCACCGAGCACCGCGCCGTAGCCGACGACGGTGAGGAGGACGACGGTGACAGCGGGACGACGCTTGACGCGGTCCCGAACGCTGACAGTGGACATACCCGAGGTTGTCGCGGGACGGTTAATTCCCTTTCGAGCGCGGCGCGGTCAGCCGACTGTCGGCCGTCGAACTATCGCTCGATGACGCCCGTCGCGGTCGCGACTTCGATAGCGGCCTCCTCGTTGATCCCGCCCTGTAAGATCGTGTACCGATCCCGGATCTGGTGTGCGGTGGTCATTGCGGCGATCAACTCCTCGTCGTCGACGCCGAGCCCGGCCGCAGTCGTCGGCGCGTCGAGCTCGGCGAGCGCCTCCCGGATCGCAGTCCAGCGGCCGTTCTCGCCGCTGTGGAGGTACTCCGTCACAATCGAGGCGACGCCGACCTGGTGGCCGTGGAGCGCCTTTCCGGGCGCGATCCGGTCGAGTTGGTGAGAGATGAGATGTTCCGCCCCGGAGGCAGGCCGTGAGGAGCCGGCAATAGACATTGCGACCCCGGAAGAGACGAGCGCTTTCACCACGACCCACGAGGACTCCTCCAGTCCGGGCCGGATCAGGTCGGCGTTCTCGACGAGCAGTTCTGCGGTCATCTCCGAGAGCGCGCCGGCGTACTCACTGTACTCGACGTTGCGGAGCCGGTTCGCGAGTCGCCAGTCTTTCACCGCGGTGTAGTTGGAGATGATGTCCGCACAGCCCGCAGTCGTGAGCCGCCACGGCGCGTTCGCGAGGAACTCGGTGTCGGCCACCACCGCGAGCGGCGGGTCGGCGGCGACGGAGTGTCGTGTGTCCCTTTCGGGGATCGACGACCGACCGGAGACGATCCCGTCGTGAGAGGCGACCGTCGGGACAGAGACGAAGCCCACGTTGAGGTGGTCGGCCGCCATCTTCGCCGTGTCGATCGGCTTCCCACCGCCGAGGGCGACGAGGAACCCTGGGTCGACCGCCTCGGCGGTCGCTTTGAGCTCCTCGACTGCGTCGAAAGACGCCTCCTCGACGACCGCAGTCGCGGGGTCGTCGAACTGTGCACGTACCCGGTCGCCGGCGATCTCGTTCGGCGTCGGGCTCGTCACGATCAGCGGCCGACCGGTGAGATAGAGTTCGCCGACCGCCGCGCCGAGGTCGTCGACGACGCCGTGACCGACGAGCACGTTTCGCGGGAGCTTGATCCACGTGGACTTCTCGAACATATCGGTGGCTCACGCCGGCGGGTGAAAGCCGTTGTCCATGCCGTCGGCTGCCGGTCGGGCCCACGGTGCTCTGACCGCGCCGATGAACACCCGCCGGTGACGCGACCGTGTCGGCGACGCGGGGAGGCCGTGAACGCGTCACCGACCACGACGACGGTCACCACCCGAGCAGCGTCGTCGCCGCGTCGACGAGGAAGTAGACGCCGAACCCGCCGAGCACGACCGCCGACCCGACCGCAACGACCGGTGAGAACGCCTCGATCCGCCGCTCGGCGAGAACCAGTCCCGCTGGAAACGCCGTCACCCAGCCGAAGACGCCGAGAAAGAATCCGACGATGAGCGCCGGTGAGCCGGTTGCGACGACGAGCGTTCCCGCGAGCTCCGAACCGACGACCGGCAGGTACGCGAGCACGTCGAGTTCGCCGGGCCGGAGCAGCCCGACGCCTACCGTGAGCCAAAACAGCACCTGAAACGGGTTCGTCAACGCCAACAGCAGCGCTTTCTGGAACCCCTTCCCGTCGTCCACCATCGGGTTCTCCCCCTGTGTCGGTCGGAACGACGCGCGTGCGCCGCGTGCTGCACCGACCGCAAAGTAACACATGAGCACGCCGCCGACGCCGACCATGACCGCCTGCACTCGTGGGACGGACTCGATCACCGCGACAACCCCGACGTACGCCAAGAGAAAGAACGCCACGTCGGCGACGGCCGCGCCGAGTCCGGCCTTCGCTCCCGCAGTCCAGCCGCGCAACACCGACTCCTCGGCGATAACCGCGTTCATCGGCCCTGGCGGTGCCGCGAGCGCCAGCCCGAACAGCGCTCCGACGGCCAACGTCCCGACCGTGTTCACGACGGTGTTTGACGACCGTTTCCGTAAAAAGCCTCGCGAACGGACCGTGGCACGTGTCGTCCACGAACCCGCATCGATGCCCGTGTTTGGACACTCCCTCGGATTACTGTGCGGTTCCGACCTCGTCGGTCTCTGCTGTCTCCCCGGTGTCTTCGGTGTCTCCGCCTCTGTCGTTGGTCCCAGCGGTCTGTCCATCATCGATGATCCCGTCCGCATCGGGCTCGTCGCTGTCGGTCGCGCCAGCGTCTTCGACGCGGATCGACCGTGCGACCTCGGCTGGGAGACTCTGTTCGCCCGCCGGCGTTCGGACGGTGATCATGCCGAACGGGGCGACATCGATGACCACTATCGTCGTCCCCGGCGTGATCCCGGCGTCGGCGAGATACTCCAACTCGGCCTCGTCGCGGTCTGAGACACGGGTGACGACGAGCCGGTCGCCCTCGGGATGTTCCGAGAGGCGCAGTCCGCTCCCCTCGTCGACGGGTTCGAGGTCGGCGCTGGGGATCGGGTCACCGTGTGGGTCGACGTCGGGGTCTCCGAGTGCCTCAGCGACGCGCCGTTCGAACTCCTCCGAGATGTGGTGTTCTAAGGCGTCCGCTTCCGCGTGAACGTCGCTCCAGTCGTAGTCGAGCTCGTCCGCCAGAAACGCCTCTAACAGCCGGTGATGGCGGACGACCTCCAGTGCAACCGCCTCGCCCTCGGCCGTGAGCTCGACACCCTTGTACGGCTCGCGATCGACGAGCCCACGATCAGCGAGTTTCGAGAGCATGTCGGTCACCGTCGGCGGGGTCTTGTCTACGTACTCCGCGACGGCCGACGTCGAGACGGGTGACTCTCCTTCGGCCTGAAGGACGTACACCGCCTTGAGGTAATCCTCCATCACGTCGCTGAGCATTCACACAGTATTGGTAGAGACGACGCAAATACCTACCGGGACCAACTACGCTCAGTCAGACTGTCATCGCTGTCAGCCACGGTTTCGCTCCTATCGCTCCCACCGGTGTCGGTTCTCGTCTCGGCCTCGAACGCTGCTACTCTTCTGCCGACCGGTTCGCGATCCGCGAGGCGAGTTCTCTGGCGGCCGCGACGTGGTCGTCTGCGGCTCCGTCTCCGGTTCCGTCGATCGCCGCGAGCAGGTCCACGATCTCGCCGGCGCGCTCGCGGATCACGCCGTCTGACTCCGCTCCGACCATCTGTCCGGCGAGCGCCTGCGCCTCTCCGAGCCGCCATCCTGCCTCGCGCTCGACCGGCCGCTCTTCGGTCGCAACGAGGTGTTCGTGGAGCGTCGCAGCCGGATCGAAGTCGTCGCCGCCGTCCTTGTCTGTGTGTTCTCCAGTCATCTACTCATCGTGAATGAACACGAGCCGTCTCTCGTCGGTCGTCACCAGACAGAGGTCGATCCCGTCGCGCGTCGCACCGAGCTGCTGCCAGCCGTGGTCGCTGACGAACAACGTCTGGAACACGCCCAACTCACAGTCGGGGTTCGGACACCCGACGCCGGCCGCGTTCTTGTACACCGTCGTCCCGCCGCCAGAGCCCTGCCGAACGAGCCCGTCGGTCAGCGACCGAAACTCCTCGTCCGACATCGGACTCTCTGTACCGTCGTCTCCCATACCTTCGAATTCACGCGGAGTAGTATAAAAACGACCCGCCGGTTCGGCGCCGGTGTCGCCGTCGAACGGTCAGTCGTCGTCGGCCTGCCGTTCG
>JARVCL010000183.1:0-5817 GCA_040405695.1 Halorubrum sp.
CGACGACGTGATGGTGTACGACGGCTCCTACAGCAGGCAGTGGATCCAGTACGCGGGCGACGAGGTGCCCGACGAGTGGCGCGTCGACATGCACGACCGTACCGATGGCGACGAGGAGTGGGCTGACATCGAGGTCGCCGTCGACGAGATCCCCGACCTCGAGTCCGCGGAAGCCAACCAGGTCGAAGCCGAGGACATCGGATACATGGGAGGCGAGATCGAGGAGGGCGACGGCGAGGACGGCGAAGGCGGCGACTGGGGCTGCTAATCGCTCCCCACTCCGGCCGCGGCGACTGACGTTCGACGGATCCCGTCGGGGTCTCGAAGGAGGCGCCGATGGTGGATCCCGAACTGTCTTGGAACGTTCGGTCATCTTCTGTCGGATCGGTATTTAAATCATTAAATCCGCTTCGCGAACGCGTGAAGATCGAGAGCGGCGGTGTTAGGCCCTAAAACCCGGAATGTATGGTTCTTTACGGATCTCCCTTCGTTCGGTGTTCGTACCAACGCACGTGGGGTGGTTATAAAACCTTCATCGGTCCCGAGTGTCGGCTATGGGGATCGGTCCCCTTGTTAGATATGTGAGCTACTGATGTCCCGAAACGACAAACTGGATCCGTTGGAAACGCTCGAATCGCTCGACACCGAGCCGGAACCGAGCGAGTACGATCAGGAGCTCGGCCGCGAGGTGGGCGAGGCCGCGATGCGCGTCGCGAACGGGGAGCTCTCCGAGGAGGAGTTCCACGAGCAGTACCACGAACGCTTCAAAGCCGAGTTCGGCGACGACTACGTCGCGCCAGGAGGGATCGACGATGAGTAGCGACCAGGGTGGCGGACTGAGCCTCTCTCGTCGGACGCTGTTGAAAACCACCGGTGCGGCCGCGGGAGTCGCGGGACTGAGCGGCTGTACCGACCTCATCGAGGGGGACACCGACCGCGACCTCAACCGCCTCGGTGACGCGGAGGTCGCGTTCGGGAACTGCTGGATGTGCTGTCACGACTGTAGCCAGAAGGCGTTCGTCAACGACGGAACCGTCGTGGACATCACGGGCGTCGACGGCAACCCACGAGGAAGCGCCGGCGCGGGCACCGAAGGAACCCTGTGTCCGAAGGGGCTGAACCAGCTCGATAAGACGCACGACCCCGACCGGATCAAACAGCCGTACATCCGCGAGGACGGCGAGCTTCGCGAGGCGTCGTGGGAGGAGGCGTTCGAGTACACCGCCGAACGGCTGGAGGAGTTCGACGAGGAACACGGTGCGGAGACGTTCCTCGACGCCGGGAGCTGGGCTGAAACCCCCATCTTCCGCAACATCTGGCGGGACCTGTACGGCACGCCGGAGCGGATCGGTCGCGGCGTCCACGTCTGTGCCGGTCCGACGTTCGTCGCGGGCGGCATGATGGGCGTCGGCTCGAACAACCGGATGCCCGACTACCAGAACTCCGAGTACATCATCGCCTGGGGGCGAAACATGCTGGAGGCGTTCGCCGGACAGTTCGAGCCGAAAGGCGTGCTCGAGGCGATCGACAACAACGACGCGACGCTCGTCACGATCGACCCCCAACACACCGAGACCGCCCAGAAATCCGATAAGTGGCTCCCGATCAAGCCGCGGACGGACGGCGCGCTCGCGCTGGCGATGGCGCACGTCATCATCGAGGAGGAGCTGTACGACGAGGAGTTCGTCGAGAACCACACGTACGGGTTCGAGGCGTACCGCGAGGCGGTCGAGGACAAAACCCCCGAGTGGGCCGCCGAGATCACCGGCCTCGACGCCGACGACATCCGGGAGGTCGCGATCGGCTTCGCCGAGGCAGCGCCGCAGGCGGGGATCAGCATCTGGACCGGCGTCGCACAGGTCGGTAACGGCTGGAAGAACGCCCAGAACATCACCGCGCTGAACGGGCTCGTCGGCAACATCGACCGTCCCGGCGGACTCCGGATGTGGCAGTCCGCGGAGCTCGCGGACCCGTTCGAGGTGCGGGACATCGACCTGCCGAACAACGCGGAGGGGAAGACCCCGGCGCTCCAGCAGTACGACGAGTACTCGGAGTACCCGGCACGCCACATCGAGGGGATCGCCCACAACCTCGTACCCGATATGGTCGAGAACGGCCACATCAACGGCATCTACTGCCACCACGACATGCCGTTGAAGGACGGCAACGCGCAGGGCTGGCTCGATGCCATCGAGGAGATGGATCTGGTCATCGCCGTCGACGCGTACTGGAACGGGGTCACCCGGAACGCGGACGTGGTGTTCGCGGACGCGACGCAGCTCGAGAAGGATACGGTGAACAACGGCAGCTGGAACGCCTACAGCGACAAGACGTGGGTGACCGGCGGGCAGGCCGCCGTCGAACCGCAGTTCAACACGAAGCCGGACTACGACATCCTCGTCGGGATCGCCGAGGCGATGGGCTGGGGCGAGTACTTCCCGTGGGACGACGCCGAGGAGTTCATCGACGACCAGCTCTCGATCCACGACCTCACGCTCGCGGAGCTCAGCAGTGGCGAGAAGAACTACGAGCTGATAGACGAGTACCCGTACGAGCAGTGGGGTGACGACTACGAGTTCCAGTTCGATCTCGATCGGATCCCGCCGCTCGTGCAGGCGGCCGAGGAGGCCGGGATGGACACCGCTCCCGAGTGGATCCCGCCGGGAACGTACGGCGACGAACTGAGCGACGAGTACCCGCTCAACTTCTTCGACACGCGAGCCGTGTACTTCTCGCACGGCAGCGACCAGGCGCTCGACCGACTGCTCCAGAAGTACGCCGAGCGACACGATCTCGAGGGCGAGGAGTACCGCGGGAACTACCTTGTGATGAACCCGCGGGACGCCGAACCGCGCGGGATCGAGAGCGGCGACAAGGTTCGACTCGAATCCGAGACCGGAAGCGGCGAGCTGATGGCGTACGTGAGCGAGCGAACCCAGCCCGGCTTCATCACGTCGGAGTACGGGTTCGGCGAGGGGTCGCTCCGACCCGACGACGAGGGGATGAACACGATGTTAATACACGACAAACAGATGGATCCGATCACGGGACAGCCCGACAGACACGTCGCTTCCGACGTTACGAAGGTGGGAGGTGACTGACGATGGGAGAACAGTGGATGTTCTACTTCGACCCGAACCGGTGTATCGGCTGTCACGCCTGTTCGATCTCGTGTAGTCAGCGACACAACCGCGACGCCGACGCCGACGACTGGCGGACGGTGACCCACCTCAGCAGGGGGGAGTACCCCGACTTCGAGGAGGTGCCGGTGTCGATGTCGTGTATGCACTGTCACGACGCGCCGTGTGAGAAGGTGTGTCCGCCGGACGCGATCGAAAAGCGCGAAGAGGACGGCATCGTCACCGTCGACCGGGACCTCTGTATCGGCTGTCACTACTGTGCGTGGGCGTGTCCGTACGGCGCGCCGACGTACGGCGAGGAGGGGCTCATGTCGAAATGTAACATGTGTCTCGGCGAGGGGCCCGGAAGCGGACACGGGAAGCCGGCGAAACGGAAGCCGGAGGACGGCGGCGCCAAACCCTCGTGTGTCGACAACTGCGTCGGCGACGCGATCAAGGCCGGTCCGGTGACTGACGTGATGGAGGAGGCGTCCGAGTCGGCGGCACAGCGGTTCAGGAACGGCGCGTACGACTCGCGCGTTATCGTGGAGCCGATGGACGAGGACGCGACCGCATCGCTGGGCAAGGCCGGCGATGCGGCGGCGGACGCCAGCGGCACCGACGCGACCGCCTCGGTCGACGGGGGCGGCGTCGATGGGCGTGAGTCCGACTGGCTCAACGGGTGATCACGATGACGACCGCACTCATCGCACTGGAGACGTTCGTCGGGTTCCGGTGGCTCCCGGCCGACTACTGGGATCTGTCGATCCCGGTGTATCTCTACCTCGCGGCGCTCGCCGGGGGTGCGTATCTCACGGGCGCGTCCGCCTGCTTCATTCGGTCGTGGCGGGGGTCCGGAGCCTGCTGTCTGGAGTCGGAGATCGCCCGGTGGGGGTTCCTGATCTCGGTGTTCAGCGCCGCGGGCGCGGGACTGGCCGTGATGTCACACCTCGCGGTGGTGTACCGAGCGCTGCTGTTCCCGGTGTATCTCACCAACTTCAGCTCGTGGATCACGATCGGGACGTGGATCCTCGTGATCCTGTCGGTGCTCGCCACGGTGTGTCTGGTGCTCCAGCTGTTCGGCGAGTCCGCGGCGGCCGACGACGGTGCGAGCCTCTGGCCGCGAGTCATCGTCGCGAAGCTGGGGATCCTCGGAACGGTCGACCGACTCGTCGACCGGGTTCGCCCGCCGATGGCGGGGTTCGCGGCGCTACACGTGCTCGGGAGCCTCTTCGCGCTGGCGACGATCTACACGGGATTCGAGCTGTCGATCGTCGAGACGGTGCCGCTGTGGAACGAGCCGGCGATCGTTCCGGCGCTGTTCCTGACCAGCGGCGTCGCCGCCGGGATCGGCCTCACGCTCGCGGTCACGATGCTGTTCGAGCGGGAGATCGGTCCGGTGTTCGGTGGCTACGCGGTCGCCGTCGGCGTGCTCTCCGGCGTGAGCTTGCTGATCGCGGGGTACGGCTGGACGCTCCTCGCCGGAAGCGAGGCGCCGGCCGCGAGCGCCTCCTACGGCGCGCTGACGAGCGGCACGCTGGCGATCGGCGTCTGGGTCGTCGTCATCGGCCTGGTGTTGGCACTGCTGGCCGGCATCGCGTTCGGCGTCGCCGCGGTCGCGGGACGGCTACCCGAGCCCGTCGAGCGAGCCGGCGGCCCGATACTGATCGGTTCCTTCGGGCTCCTCACGGTGAGCGGGCTCGTGATGCGGATCCTGTTCCTGCTCGCGGCCGAACAGCACCCGGTGGTGGTCGTCGCATGACGGCCGCCGAACGCGAGGCGGTCGCGACGGACGGACTCGGCGAGGACGACGTCGCCGACGAACCTGCCGGCGGTGACCTTGCAGACGAGGAACCCCCTCTCGAGGCGCTCGCGGAGCTGCACACGCTGCTCGCGCGGTGTTTCGAGCAGCCGAGCGACGAGACGTCCGAGGCGCTCCGGTCCGGCGCGGTGGTGGAGCACATTCGGGAGCGAGCCGACGGCCTGGAGATCGACCTCGACCGGCCCGAGCTTCCGGACCGCCCGAGTGAGGCGTATCTCCGGACGTTCGAGGGGTTCGAGGGTGGCGGGTACGCACCGCCCGCGGAGTCGGTTTACAAGCCGTGGTGGGACGGGACCGACCGCGGTATCCTCTCGGGTCCGCCCGCACACGACATGGAGCGCCGATACGAGGCGGTCGGGATCGAGACGCCCGACGCGTATCCGGCGGACCACGTCGCGCTCGAACTGGAGTACGCGAGTCTTCTGTTGGAGCGCGGGGCCGACGCGGAGTACGTCGCGTTCGCCGAGACACATCTCGACTGGATGCCGGCGCTCCGCGAACGCATCGAACGGACCAGCGACGTGGCGCTCCACCGGTGGGCGGCTCGGACGCTCGAAACCGTCGTGCAGCGATCGGTGACGGCTCTCGAAGGAGGTGCGGATGGGGGTGACGCCACGGATGAGCAGTAGCTCGTCGTGTGAGGTCGACCCGTCGGAGCAGGGGGGCGGCGGCGAGGTTCGAATGAGTCTCTCGGTGTCCGACCCCGAAGCCGCTCGCGACCTGCTCGTGTGTCTCGGGGACAACGCCGGGATCTCACTGTCGATCGACTGCGTGACGCAGGAGGGGTCGCCGCCGTGCGTGATCACGGTCGACGACCTGTCGGAGCAGCAGCTCGAGACGGCCGAAGTCGCCGTCGAGCGGGGCTATTACGAGAAG
>JARVCL010000184.1:0-5768 GCA_040405695.1 Halorubrum sp.
ATGGACTTCTTCCACGATGACCCGGACGACTACACCGCTGAGGGCGCACAGCTCTTCGCGAACTCGGTCGAACAGGCGGCCACGTTCGCGGCGACGTCGTCGACCGGCGACGGCATCGAGGAAGAAGAGGACGACACGCAGGAGCAGTTCGACGCTCCCGCCGTCGCGATCGCTGGCTAAGAACTAACTCGAACGGACACAACACCACCATCATATGACACGGACACACCACACCCGTACGCTCCTGCTCGCCCTCGTCGTCCTGACGGCGTTCACCGTCGCTCCCGCGGCGGTGGCCGCACAGGATGGGCCGCCGCCGGCGCCGGCGTCGTACTACGGCGACGTCACCATCGACGGCGACCCCGCGCCTGCAGGCGTCGAGATCGTCGCGTACGTCGACGGTGAGGAGCGCGGCAGCTACCTCACCGAGGCGTCGGGCGAGTACGGTAGCCCGTCCGCCTTCGACGAGAACCTCGTCGTCCAGGGGACCGCAGACGACGAAGGCGAACCGGTCGAGTTCACCGTCAACGGCCAGCTCGCCGACGCGACAGCCGAGTGGGAGGCCGGAGCCGTGGAGAACGTCGATCTGTCCGCCTCCCTCTCCGGCGATCCCGGTGACGAGGATCCCGGTGACGGCGGCGACGACGGCGACGCCGCCGGTGGCGGCGGTGGCGGTGGCGGTGTCGCCCCAGGCGGGCAGCCAACCCCGCCCGGCGGCGACTCGACGACGGAACGCGTCGACGCGTCGGTGACGACGCTCGACGAGGACGACTGGACCGTGTCCGTGTCAGCCGACTCCGTCGCGGCCGACGCGACCGTCGACGCCGACCTCGACGGCACGATCGCTGCCGACGGCGTCTCGGTCGACGAACTCTCCGTGACCGTCGGCGACGATGTCGACGAGTTCGGCCTCTCGGCGCGAACGCTCGCCGCAGACGGGCTTCCGGACGACATCGAGGCACTCGACACCGCGAGTGCGGTCTCGTACGCCGAGTTCAAGCTCGACGGCTTCGAGAGTGCGACGGTCACCGAAGCCGAGTTCAGCTTCTCGGTTGACGAGAGCGCGCTCCCGGACGCAACCGCGCCCGAACACGTCTCGCTGTACCGCTTCGCCGACGGTTGGGAGGAGGTCCCGACCGCGTACAACGGCGACGGCGAGTACGTCGCGACCAGCGAGGGGTTCTCGGTGTTCGCGATCGGCGCGGGTGAGTCCGGCGTCGCGGTGACGACGGCCACGCTCGAAGCGCCCGAGATCGAACCCGGCGACCTGGCTGCGGTCTCTGCGACGGTCGAGAACACCGGTGACGTCGAGGGAACGACCGCCGTGGCGCTCCAGGTCGACGGCGAGACGGTCGACGAACGTCGTGTCACCGTCGACGCCGGCGAGACGCGTGAGGTCACGTTCACGCCGCAGTTCGAGGCCGAGGGCGAGTTCACGATCTCCGTCGGCGACGAAACCGCCGGAGACCTCGTCGTTGAGACGCTCGACGACGAGACGACCGACGCCGAGGACGCCGACGGCGACGCCGCGGCTGACGACGGCGATACGGACGCGACCGAGATACTCGGTCTCGATCCGCTCGCGCTGGTCGGCGTGCTCGCGGTCGTGCTCGTCGTGCTCGGCGCGTTCGCAGTCCGGCGGCGGTAACGAGAAGCCGCTGCAGGATTGCGGTTCGACTGCGGTCGTGGTTGCGGTTCTAATTTTTGTGCTCCTGTCCGGTGGAGCGGCCGCTCAGTCCGGGTCGGACGTCAGTGCCTCGTCGAGCCCCCACTCGCTCGCGCGGTCCGCCGCCTCCGCGCGCGCTTGGGCTTTGATCGCTGCGATTCGCTCGTCGTCCGCGAGGAACGCCGCGACCGCGTCTGACTCCTCGCCGTCGCCGCCGGCGAGCCGCTCTGACGGCGCGGCCTCACGGGTTCGCTCGGCGAGTTCGGGGTCGTCTGCGAGTTCGGTCGCGACCGATCCCGGCGGCACTCGGAGGGTCTCCTCGTCGTGAGCGGCAGCGAGCGCCTCGTTGGGAACCGCGTACAGTTCGACTCGGTACGGACCGGGGACCGCGAGCTCGGCGAGAGCGTCGGGACCACCGCGGTCGCTCACGGTGTTGTACGCCAACACGGGAACGCCGTCGGCGAAGGTGACGACCCCTCGTGCGTCGTCCGTCAGCAGGAGGGTATCTCGTGGCACGAGCGTCGCGTAACCGGTCAGCTCGCGGTCGAGCGCCGCCGACAGCGTCGTCGCGACGTCAGAGACGACACGGGACCGGAGGAGATCACCTCGCGGGATGCACAGCTCTGGCGGCTCCACGGCGTGTCCTCCCCTGCGGTCACTCGTCGCTGAGCCGTCACCTGCCGGCTCCTCATCGCTCGCCGGCGCAGCGGCCTCGTCGGACGCCCCTGTCGCGTCCGTCGGCCGTGTCATGGCGTATCCGGTACCACCGCGCTCTTGAACCGCGCCGCGACCGCGTCGCTGTCGCCGTCTCGGACCGCCAGTCGCGCGGCCGCGTCGCGATACCTCGCGGCCGGCTCGCTGTCGGGCGCGTGCGCGAGCAGCGGTTCA
This sequence comes from Halorubrum sp., assembly GCA_040405695.1. GTDB lineage: Archaea > Halobacteriota > Halobacteria > Halobacteriales > Haloferacaceae > Halorubrum. Next base: position 2,555 of record JARVCL010000184.1, read on the forward strand.
CCAGCCCGGCGGGCCGCACGAACGACGTCGCTGTCGGGCACCTTCGCGAGCACGGGGCCGCCGAAGTGTCTGCCGGCTCCCGCGGCCACGTCGGCAGCTTCGTCGCGGACTTTGTTGAGAAGCACGCCGGCGGTCTCGGTGCCGTACGAGCGGGCGTACTCTTGCACCTTCAGCCCGTCCGAGAGGGCAGGGATCGTCGGCTCCACGACGATCACCACGCGGTCGGCGAGCACGACCGGCAACACGGCCGACTTCGAGCTGAGCGCCGCGGGTGAGTCGAGCAGGAGCACGTCCGTGTCACCGGCGAGTTCGGCGACGACCGCACGCAACCGGACTGGATCTGCCGCCTCGAAGCCGGACAGCGCGGTGCCGCAAGGAACGACGGACATTCCGAATCGCTCGTACGTCGCCTCGGACACGTCCGTCGCGGTTCCCGCGACGAGGAGGTCGTGTAGCGTGACCGTCGCGTCGTCGAGGCCCGTGTGAAACAACAGGTTCGCCATCCCGGTGTCGGCGTCGACGACGGTGACGTCGTACTCCGCTGCGAGCGCCATCCCGAGGGCGAGCGTGCTCGTCGTCTTGCCGGTGCCGCCTTTTCCGCTGGCGACCGCGAACGCCTCTACCATGCGCGTCCGTCCGCGCGCGCCGGCTAAAGCCTGTCTATCAGCGATTCGTGTTCATACTGCCCGCCCCCGGCCGACGCGGCGGCCCGGCTCGTCGCCACGCGTCGGGATAGCGTTTTGTCTGCTCACCCCGAGAACCAGGTATGGCTACCGTTGTCAGCGCGGCCGAGTTCCGCGACATGATCGACGCCGCACGACGCGGCGAGCGCTCGTTCGCCGTCGTCGACACGCGACCGGCGGACAGCTTCGCGGGCTGGCGGATCGCCGGCTCGACCAACTATTTTTACAAGCCGTTCCACGAGTTCGACCGCGACGACTTCGAGACCGAGACCGGCGTCGGTCCAGACGAAACGGTCGTGCTCACCTGTGCGAAGGGGAAGGCTTCCTTCGACCTGGGTGAGGAGCTCGCCGCGGCCGGCTACGGGGACGTGTACGTGATCGACGACGGGATGCGCGGCTGGTCGGCGGTGTACGACCACGCTCAGATCCCGCTCCCCGACGACGAACTCGACACGCTCGACATCGTGCAGGTACAGCGCCGCGCGAAGGGGTGTCTCGGCTACCTCGTCGTCGGCGGACGGGCCGACCCGGACCGCACCAGCATCGGAGACGCCCTCGACACCACGGACCCCGACGCCAGAGTCGCCGTCGCCGTCGACGTCTCACGACACGGCGAGGAGTGGCAGGCGGCGGCTGACGCGCACGATGCCGAGATTGCGGCCGTCCTCGACACGCACGTCCACGCCGATCACCTCTCCGGCGGGCGCGCGCTCGCCGACGAGCTGGCCGTTCCGTATTACCTCCCGGCGGCAGCCGCAGCCCGCGACGTGGCACACGCCTTCGAGCCGATCGAACGCAACGAGGTGCTCGACGTCGGCGGCGTCGATCTGAAGGCTCTCGCGACGCCGGGCCACACCGACGACATGGCGAGCTACCTCGTCGGGCGGTCGGCCGTCCTCACGGGCGACACGCTCTTCGTCGACAGCGTCGGTCGGACCGAGCTCCAGTTCGCCGCCGTCGCTGACGCGGACGGACGAGCCGACGCCGAAGACGACACTGCGGCTGCACAAACCGGCGCACAACAGCTGTACGACTCGCTCCACGGCACCCTGCTCGCCGAGCCAGACGACGTGGTCGTGTTGCCCGGACACTTCTCGGTCGCTAACGACGGGACGACGGGCGACGTGACGCCCGGCGAACCGGTGGCGACGACCGTCGGCGAGGCTCGCACCAGTATCGACGTGCTCGACCGAAATCGCGAGTCGTTCGTCGAGCGGATCACGGCGACGCTGCCGGCGAAGCCGCCGAACTACACGTCGGTGATCGCGGCGAACCGTGGGGTCGAGTCGCCGCCCGACGAGGTGACCGCCATCGAGCTCGAACTCGGTCCGAATCGCTGTGCGGCGGCTATCACACCGGAGCGCGAGGCGGACGACTGACCGGCAGGGCGAGACGGCCTCCCGTGGGTCCCCGTCTCACACGTCCTGCAACTCGGCGTCTCGTAACGCCTCGTTGAGGTCCGCGCGGACGCGTTCACCCGTCTCTCGGTTCATCGCGGTCGTGACGATCCGATTCTCCTGCACGCTGGAGCCGTCGCGAAGGAGCAGCCTGACGTTTCCGTTCGTCCCCGCCCGCGTCGCTTTCGCACGGAGCCCCGTCCTCGATCCGGTTCCGCCGGCGTCGATGGGGCCGGGAACGATCTTCTTCACGTGCGGGTGGGCGGCGACGGTCTGGACCGCCTTTCGCCCCTTCCGGTCGCCGATGAGCGTCGAGTGTGAGCCGCCGATCTTCTCGCGTGGCGGCGTCTCGACCACCTCCAGCGCGCGGTCGCCGCGCCGGTCGAGCACCCACCGAACCACGTCGCTATCGGCGGCTCGATCCTCGCTGTGGTCGCCGGTTCGCCCGTCACCGGCCCCGTCGTCACCGCCTTGCACAGCCGTTCGACGCCCCGCGTCGGCGTCCGGGACGCGATAGAACTCGTGGTGGAGCTGTGCGCGCGTCTCTCTGAGCGGGTCTCGCTCGCCGGCCGCGTAGACGGTCTCCGGGCGCTTGCGACGCACCTCGTCGGCGACGCGTCCGGCGAAGTTGCGCAGTTGGACGTGGCTCAGCTCCGTGTCGCTCTCGGGGCGCGTGGTGACCGTGGTGTGCCCAACGACTTCGTCGTCGTCGAGCATCGTCAGCCGCGCGCGGTCCTCGTCGAACTCGACGACGACCGCGTCGCTGTTGGCGGTGTTGCAGGTGAGACAGTAGTCTCCGGGCTTCTGTAGCGGTGTCCCACACTGCCGACAGTTCATACCGGCCCGAGGGGCGTAGCGCGTAAAAGCGCGTTCGTTCCGCGCCCGGTCCGCGCTCACCCCCACGTCGCGGTCGAGCCGCCGCGTGTCGAACCACACTCACCGCGCCATCTCGGCGTCGGTACACTCGACATCGGTGAACTCGAACCGCGCGCCGCCGTCGGTGCCGTCGACGATCCGCACCTGCCAGCCGTGCGCCTCGACGACCCGTCTGACGATCGTCAAGCCGAACCCCGTCCCGTCACTCGTCGAGGTGTGTCCCGGCTCGAACACCACCTCCCGGGTATCAACAGAGAT
>JARVCL010000185.1:0-25852 GCA_040405695.1 Halorubrum sp.
CCCGGCGGTTCTGTGGCGACCACGAGTGGAGCACGTGAGTTCACTCGGTGGTGCGTACGTGTCGGTCGACCCGCTCGGCGAGCACCGATCGAACCGCCGACTCACTCGGGGGGACCGTCTCGTCGGCGAGCACTGCCGTCTCGCGAGCGAGCCGAGCGAGAACGCGATCGACGACCGCCTCGACCGTGGCCGAACCACTCGTCTCAGTGGCCCTAACAGCCCGGTCCAGGTCCCTGTCGGTGAGCGTCGCGTCGAGGAGTTGGTCTGGCGCGTCGAAAGCGTCGTGCGTGCCGGCGTCGTCGGCGCTCGTCTGCGAGGCTCCGTCGAGACCGGCCTCGGTGCCGATGTCGACGTGCTGATTCCAGCGAATCGCGCCTCCGCCTCTCTTGTTGTGGAAGAACACGCCCGCCGCGGGGCCGTCGTAGTACTGCGAGTCGGGGATCGGATAGGCGACCGGATCGAGGTGAGCGGCGCGTACCTCCTTCTCCGTCGGCTCGGTAGTCGGAAGACCGACCTGCTCGAACGCCCGTCGAACCGTGTCCGGAGGCAGGTACCGGCCACGGTCAGTGTCGTGGACCGCGGTCCCGAGGAACGGTGGGAGCCGGTCCAGATCGTACGGGCACCGACGAGCGTGGGTTGCGACCCCGAAGAAGGTGACCGACTCGGGGTCGTCGACGGCAGCCGCAAACGCATCGCGGCCAAACCCGTCACGAACCGCTCGGACCGCCGCCCGATACCGGATCGGCACCGAGTCGTGATCGAAGAGGCCGTTGGCGTCCCCGAAGACGAGGAATCCAGCGTCTGTCAGGTGAAATCGTAGCGGGTCTCCCACGACCCGTTCCGTGATCCAGAGGTGGCCGGAGGCGAACGGGCTGTTCGAACCGGTGGCATCGTCGTCGACCGACGGTCGCGGCGGAAACGGCTGCATCGGGGACATGGGTATTCGATCGGCAGGGAGGATGGAAAGCCTGTCGTCGCGCCGTCCAGAACGGACGAACAGCGGAGATGGCCCGACCGGACGACCGACTGTGGACGGCGGAGGAGTCACGGCGCTCTCACCGGCGACGCTCTCCGAGCGGTCGATAGGCTGCCCCACCGGGGAGTATATAAAGGCCCCCAACAGGCAGGTGGGTAGATTACCTGGCATCCGCTCAATCATACACGTGTCGGTGGTCGATAACGCCACTGACGCCCGTGCTGTGCGCCACCCACGGCAGTGACCCTCTCCTGTGGGGCGATCCCCCCTCGCCCCCTCCCCACCTACTGCTTGCCGCTTCGTGAAGACCGCCGTCGCTTGAACACACGTCGTGCACTCGAAGACGGCAAGCGGCGTGTCCGAAGCAGCGCGGAACCGACGGCTGTCTCAACCTTCGCCGTTGAGGACGCCGCCTGTCGTCTGGTTGCTCGACGGTACCGCGTGCCGCGCGCTTCGAGACATGAGGCGGAGTGACGGGCGAGTTGACCGCGGACCGCTCCGTCGCACCGTGGTGTCTGGAGCGTCGGCGAGTAAAACGAGAAACGAATTTAGCACCTGTTTTGAACGTTCTAAACGATTTTAAGAAGCTCGTAAACTGTCACTACCCGGTCGTAAAACGTCGATAAACGGTCGCTGAACGTGTTAATCCAAGCGAATACGACGCAACGCTCAGGCCCTTATATGATGTCCCCGCTCCATGCATCAAACGAGACAGGTGATCCCGATGTCAAGCGAAACGTCCCCCTCGACCGTCCGCACGCCGATCCGGATCGGCACCACGCTCTCCAACCGATTCCGCCGTTTGACCATCGACGGGCTTCGGGCAGTCGCCTTCTGGGCGGCAATCTTCCTCCCGGTCGCGTACATCCCTGCGGTGTACGGGGTGGGCCCGTTCGAAGGCACGACCGCTACCCTCGCGGTTCTGATCGCGCACATCGTCAGCGTCGTGATCGGGCACGGTCACAACCGCCCGGAGGAGGTGTGAACATGAGCACGAACACCACTCCCGCAGACGGGGCCGACACGGCGACCGAGCCGAACGACGCGGCCGACGACGGTGGGTCTACCGCCTCGAAAGCCGAACGACTGGCCTCGTATCTCCGTGAGGAGGCCGAAGACGGCGAGGCATACTTCAAGGCGAAGTTCATCGCGGACGATGTCGACCTCTCGCCGAAAGAGATCGGCGCGCTGATCGTCAAGCTCCAAGACTCCGTTTCGGACCTCGAGATCGAGAAGTGGTCGTACACGGGTGCGACGACCTGGCGCGTCTCCACGGCGTAACGCCCGTTCCGACACCCGACGGACACCTGTGGTCCCCCTGCTGACGCCTGCCGAGCCGTCGCGACGTTCTCGACCGAACCGATACGGACGCGTGAACCGGCCTCAGAATCGCCACCGTCGAGCGCCGTCAGCTGTCGGTCGCCTCGACGACACCGGTCAGCTCGGTGGTGCGGAGGCGAACGAGCGTGAACAGCAGCTCTGAGGGCGCTTCGAACACGTGATAGAACGGGATGTCTCGTTCGTGTTTGGCGTCGCTTCGCGGCTCGTCGGAGCTGTACTCCGCGCCGACGACCTCGTTCAGGTTGTCGGTGGTGTTTCGGTGTTCGAGTTCACCGGCCGCGATGACGCTTTTCCACCCGGACGTCGTTTCGGCAGCGACGACGAACGTCGCCTGCTCGGTGGTTTCGATGTACGCTCGCTTGCGACTCTCGACGCCGTAGCCGAGACGAAAATAGAAGTCTCCGGTCTCCACTGCGTACGTGAACGCCACCGGGATGGCGTAGGCGTCGTCGCCGTTCGCGAGCGAGAGGGTTCCGGTCGACTGTGTTTCGAGGAACCCCTCGATCGCCTCGTCGTCTAGAGCAGTAGCGGTGGTGGTCGCCCGGGTCATATCGTTACATGTTAGCAATTATCTATAAACGTACCGGGGACACCCCGCGACGACATCGGTACGGACTCACGAGTACAGCACGGCACGACCATGAGGCTCGCCGACGGCGACGTTGCTGTCGATTCGGCGTCGGCTTCCACAGACCGTGCGCGCGCCCGCCGACCACTCGCGGCTCGTCTAATCCACCGATTTATAAGTCGTCGCGGCCGTGGAATGGCGTATGTCGATCCCCGACGCAGCGACGACGGCGAACGCCGTCGTCGACGAGGTGCTCTCCGCCGTCGTCGCCGATCGCCGCGTGCTCGAAGAGGTAACTGCTGGACTGCTCGCCCGTGGCCACGTCTTGTTGGAGGACGTTCCGGGAACCGGCAAGACACTGACTGCTCGGTCGTTCGCGGTCGCGCTCGGTCTGGAGTTCTCGCGGATTCAGTTCACTCCCGACCTGATGCCCTCTGACGTCACCGGGTCGTACGTCTTCGATGAGGACGCCGGCGAGTTCCGGTTCAGCCCGGGGCCGATCTTCGCGAACGTCGTCCTCGCCGACGAGATCAACCGTGCCCCGCCGAAGACCCAGTCTGCGCTCCTCGAAGCGATGGAAGAGGGACAGGTCACCGTCGACGGGGAGACCCATGAACTGCCCGATCCGTTCTGTGTGATCGCCACGCAGAATCCGGTCGAACAGGAGGGGACGTTCGAACTCCCGGAGGCGCAACGCGACCGGTTCATGATGAAGACCTCGCTCGGCTATCCCGACGAGGCGGGCACTCGCGAGCTCATCGACCGACGAGCCGACCGCGACACGCCCGACCCGACCGTCGGCCGTGTCGTGGACCGTGAGGCCGTCCGCGAACTCCAGCGCGCCCCAGAGTCGGTAACCGTCGAAGGGCCGGTCCGTGAGTACATCGGGTCGGTCGCCCGTGCGACCCGTGAGGACGGTCGTGTCGATGTCGGCGTCTCTCCGCGAGGAGTCCAGCGACTGTTCGAGGTCACCCGCGCGGAGGCGGTGCTCGACGGTCGCGACTACGTCGTTCCCGACGACGTGAAGCGGGTCGCCGTCCCCGCACTCGCCCATCGACTCGTGCTCACACCAGAAGCCGGCGTGCGCGGCGTCGCCCGTCGGGACGTGATCCGTGACACCCTCGACGACGTCGAGGTACCGGCGATGGAGCCGCCAGCAGAGTCGGCGAGCGAGTAGGCGTCACCGAGCGACGCCCGAGCCGGCGACCGATCCTGGGGCAGACTCACCTGAACAGCAGCCACGCCGCCGCGACCGTCGCGAGAATCCCGCCGCCGACACCGAGCGTCGCGGGAACCGACAGCGTCGGCGAGACGAGAGTCGTGAGCGCGAGCCCGACGCCAGCGAGAAGTACTCCCCCACCAGCGACTACGGCGATCCAGGTAACCCGGACGAGCTGGACGTCGGATCCGACCGCGTCTCTCCCCACGTCGACGGAGAGTTGGCTCCCGAAGGTCGCCGCGCGATGAGCGAACAGCCCGGATCCGAGCGCACAGACGGCCGCCAGCGGGCCGCCCGTGGCGACCGCTTCGACCCCCCCATCGAGGTCGGCTGTCAGAGCGATGACGACAGCGCCGATTCCCAACCCGAGTCCGACGGCGGTCCCCGCGAGTCGTCCGATCTCGTCGACTGCTCTCGCGTACCGGCGGGCAGCGAGCCCAGTCGCGACCGCGAGGAGCGCGGTCACGAGCAGCATCCCTGCGAGGAGATCCGTCTCCGGGGAACTCGGGTCGACACGCGGACCGACGACGGCGAGCACCGTCGTCCCGAAGAGGACACCGACGAGCGTCGGGACGGCGACGTTCGCCTCGTCGTCTCTCGCGCCAGAGCCGCGCCACACTGTTCGGACGAACAGCGTGACAGCCACGCCGATCACCCCTCCGACGGTCGTCGTCGCGAACACAGCACGAAGGAGTTCGCTCGTCGAGATCGCCACCAACCACGGTTCGAGCCACCCACTCCACAACACGAACGTATCGAGGAGAGCGACGACGAGGACGCTTCCGATAGCCACCGCGCCAGCAACCACGATCAGTCGAACCAGTCCGGCTCGCACGGCGATCGCCCGCTCACGACGCGTCGGAACGGTGAACGCCGCCGGCGGGACGGCCCGGACCGCCCCTGCGACGGCGGCCGTCGCGAGGCCGATTCCGGCGAGAGGACCGGCGAGGCCACCGCCCTCAACCGACCAGAGCGGGTTCAACGCCGAGGACGACGCCGCGACCGGCCCCCCTGCACCCGAGACGACCGGACGCACGACCGCAGTGAGCCCAGTCGCAACGCCGACAACGGCCCCGGCGTCACCCGCTCGGCGGAACGCGATCGGCGACACGCTGCCGAGGAATGCACCGCCGAGGCCGACGCCGACGAGCGCGGCGGCCATCGCCAGCGTCGCCGTGACGACACCGAGGTCAGCGATCCTCCCGACGCCAGCGACGACGCCAGCGAACCCGAGCGGGAGCAGCGCCGCTCCGAGCGTGACACGAGCGTGTCCGCCACCGAAGAGTCGGCCCGCGAGCCCCAAGACGACCCCCGAGAGGGCGGTGAGTCCGACCGCGGGCTCGACCGTCGAGAGCGCGGCGGTGCCGACGACCGCGGCGAGCGCGACCGCCCACGCCGCCGTCGCGGAGAGTCCGGCCCCTGTACCCGCACCGCCAGTTCCTGCTCCCGTCGTCGGGGTGCGCGCGGTCACCGCGACCCCCCTCCCCCGACTGCCTCACGCAGCACGAGCGGGAGGGGTCGGTCGAGGTCCCAGTCGACCACCCGTGCCCCGGCGGTGCGAGCGCGCGCCAGTCGGTTGTCCCGTGCTATCGACGCAATCCGCGCGGCGTCGCTGGTGCCGTCCGCCAGCACGTCGGGTGAGACGATACGCACGGCGTGGGCTCCTGCTCGGAGGCGCTCTGGGAGCGTCTCGAGCGTGTCGTCGGCGAACGACGAGAACAGGTAGACGTGTGCCTCACCGGGCAGCGCGCCGGCGAGCACGTCGGCGGGGGTGCCTCGGCGCGACCGCGCGACCGACCTCGACGGGCGTGCGCCCTCGCTGGCTGCCGACAGCAGCGTGCGGATCCGCTCGCGGGTCGTCGCGTCCGTACCGGGCTCGATCGACAGCGCCTCCCGGTCGTACAGACACACGACACCACACGGGTGGCCTGCATCCATCAGTGCCAGCGCGGCCCGCTCGGCGGCGTCGGCCGACAGCGCCCCGGCCGGCAGGGAGCCGCCGACTGGAGGTTGCTGCTCGGTGCCACGGACGTCGACGACACAGACCACCTTCGTCGCCCGTTCCGCGCGGTACTCGACCGTCGACAGCTCGCGGGTTCGCGCGTACCGACGCCAGTCGACGGCCCGGACAGAGTCGCCCGGTTCGTAGTCGCGGACGGAGTAGAACTCCACCCCGTTTCCACCCTCGTCGGCCGGGACGTCGCCCGCGTAGTCGTTGGTGCCGCCGTCGAGTGGCACGTCGTCGATGACCGGCTCACACCGGAGGATCACGTCGTCGTCGACGGTCGGTCGCCACGTCCGCCGCGCGCTCCCATCGAGCGTGTGGATCCGGAGCGTCGGCGCGGAGAACTCGTGAACACCGCGTCGAAGCTCTAACTCGTACTCGATCGTTGCCGAGCCGTCGGCGTCGAGACGAGTCGCCGTCCGCGGACTCCCCGCAACTACCGGAAGCTCGTCTGGAACCCCGTCGGCGACGCGGAGGTCGACGATCGGTCCTCGTCCGACGTTGTGGAGCTGTGTTCGAACCGTCACCGTGTCGCCTGGATCGCCAGACAGCGTCGACCCATCGACAGTGAGCGTGTCAGACTCGTCGCCGACTCGCCGGGTGACTCGCACCGACCGATCGGGGGTCGTCCTCCCGCCACTTGCCGCGACGAACGCGAGCGGCACCAGCGCGGCGACAACGAGCGTCGGGCTCCCGAACGTCACCCCCACCCCAACGAGCGCGAGCGCGAGGACACCGTACTGACCGCCGAGACCGAGTTGCTCGACTTCGTCGACCGTCGGCCGAACGTTGTCTTCGGTTCGTCTGTCCTCGTCAGCCGGAGAAACGGCGGTTTCCGGGTCGCTCTCGCCGTCTTCAGTGCTCACATCGGTCGGGCCGACGGTACGCTCGGAACTGTCGTCCGTGTCCACGCGGCTCACCGCCGTCGAACGGGGCTCGCTCATCTCCCCACCTCCACGGTGGCGTTCGAGGGGCTCCCACCGTCTCCGTCGGTGGGGTCCGCCGTATCACCGTCGTCGAGCCGCTCGATGGCTGCGACCGTCCGCCGGACCCGTCGACGGTACGCGCTTCCCGGATCGACTAGGCTTCGGAGCTGTTCGCCGACCGGCAGCCGAGTGTCTTCGCCGAGGAACCCAGCGGCAACCGGATCGTCGGTCCACTCGCCGGTTCGGACGGCCTCACGGGCCGCCGCCGGCGAGAGTCCGTGTCGAGCCGTGACCACGCGGGCCGCACCCTCCGTCAGCTCTTCTCGGATCGTCGCCGCCGACCGGGTCGATCGACACCGATATCGGGCGTCCACCGCGGCCGAGAGCTGGCGCTCTGTGTCGGCGACGACCGTGTCGCCGGAGCTCACGAGACCGAGCGCGTCTGAGCCACTCAGCGGGTCGCTCCGTCGCCGCGATCGCTGGCGGCTCGCCAGCCGGGCCGCGTACAGAACGACGAGGACTCCGAACACCGGAATGAGCACCGCCAGCGCGTACAGCGGCCGTGCTACCGACGCGCTCGGGGTCGGCAGAAATCCGCCGAGGAGAACGGCACCCAGAGCGAGCGTGGACCCGACGGCGAGGAAGCCGACAGCGAGTCGGCGGCTGTCGAGCGACCGAAGCCACTCGTAGAAACCTGCCAGCTGCTCGGCGATTCGACGGACGAGCGCCAGCAGCCACCCCCCGATCAGTTCGAGGAGTCGGAGACGCCAGCTCACGGCGTTCCTCCGTCATCGGTCGACTCACTGCTCGAACCGTCGTCCGTGTCTGGCTCGTCGGCCGTGTCTGTTCCTCTCGCGTCGTCTCCCGCCTCGTCCGGATCGTACGACACGAGCCCGGCTGCCGCGTCGTGTGCTTTGGCGGCTCGGTTCGGCGTCGGTCGACGGCCACCGTACTCGACGTCACGCAGCGTCGAGAGGAGCTCGTCGACCGTGTCGGCGGGGTATCCCGCCTCGACAGCCTGCCGTGCAACCTCTCCGGGCGACCGAGTCTCTCGCCGTCGGACGCCGAGTCGGTCACAGAACGCGTGCCAGGCGGCACGGACGGTCCGGCGCGGCGACGCCGGTCCCAGCGGTTCCTCGGCGACCCTGCCGTCCAGCCCGTTGTCGGACGCCTCGTCGACACCCTCCGTGTCGTCCGAACCGCGTCGAAGGGTGTCGATCCCGGAGCGAACAAGCGATCCGACACCGCTCCGAGTCGGGCGCGTCGCCGGCCCGAACGACGGGAGCGAGGCGAACCCGGCGAGGATCCCCGCGAGTGCTGACCCGAGCGACTGACCAATCCCGTGTGAGACACGAAGTGTCGGCCACGAGACATCAGGGATCGATATCGACGGGGCCCGGAAGAGCGAGGCGAGCGTGTCGAGCAGCTCTGCGAGTCCGACGAAGAGAACCGCGAACTCGTTGCCCGGTTCGTGGTCGTATCGTCTGGCGAGCCGCAGATACGTGACGACGCCGCCGATCACGAGGCCGGGAAGGACGACGAGCACCGCCGTCAGCCGGAGGTAGAGGTTGTCGACGGTCGCGGTTGCCGTCTCGCCACCCGCGGTAGCGACGAGCGTCGCTTCGTCGTCGAGGGGGAGCCACACGCGAGCGCTCCCGCCCTCGTCGGTCGTCGTAACGCTCGCATCGTCGATGGTGGCGGCACCGCCGTCGTCCATCGCGTCGCGGGCGGCCGCCTCGTCCCCGCCGACGACTGCGACGGTCGCGTTCGAAACCCCGCCCCCGTCGGCGGTCACCCGAACCGGCGCGAGCGACCCGGGAACGAGGAGCGGCGACGCGAACGCCACCTCCGGGGCCGCGACCGTCACCGTCTCGGAGCCCGTGATGGGGCCGCGCTCGACGGTCACCTCAGCCCCACCCGGGCGTCGTGGGAGAGAGATTTCTTCTCGCCCGTCGTCCCCGGTCGTCCCGACCGCCTCACCGTCGACAGAGACGGTCGCCTGTCGGAGGGGTGTCGTCCCGACCGCAGCAGAAAGCTCGGTTTCCGCGCCGGGGGCAGCCGAGCCGTGAAGCTGAACCGTCGCGTCGGTCCGAACGTCGAACGTCCTCGAACGGTCACGATCCGGCACGTCGACGGTCATCGTCTCTGCGTGTGGAACGGTAACCTCGTCGAGCCGTCCGAGCGGTGTTGGCTCGCCGACGGGGTCACCGTTCACCTCGATCGTCGGCGGGTTGACGTGTGAGATCCCGTCTGAGTGGTCGATTTCGACGGTCACCTCGTTCCCTGGTTCGAGTGCGCCGGACACCTCGATTCCGCTCGAGGGCTCGTCTGTGAAGCCGTCGTCGTCTCCCCCCGACTCGCCGTCTGTGTTGCCGTCCGTGTCGGTTTCGAGCGCCTCGGCAGGGGTTGGCTCGCCGACGATCGACTCCCACTCGCCGGCCGACGCCGACTCGCCTCCCGGCGCTTCGAGCCGAGGATCGGCCGCTGGCAACGCACTCGCGACCGCGAGTACGCAGCCGACACACGCGAGCACGACCAGCAGCCGACGCCGACGGTTCACGAGTTCACCTCCATCTCGGCGGCGAGGCGCTGGAGTCGTCGGATTCGCTCGTCGACCGCGGGGTGGGCCCCCGTTGCCCCCGTGTCCCCACCCTCGATCGGCTCCGGCGTGCCGTCCTGCCAAGCACGGATCCACGCCGCCCGGTCGGCTCGGTCCGTTCGATCCGGCGCGGTCTGTGCGACGTCTCGGTCGGCGTCAGCCGTGTCTGGCGCGCCTGCCGAATCGGACACCGCACGGCGGTTCGCCCTCTCAGCGTCCCCGGCTCCGCTCGTCTCCCCCGCCGTCGCGGCGGTTCCGGTCACGATTGGCCCCGGAACCACACACAGCGCGCGGGTCCGGGCGGTTCGGAGGTCCGTCTCGGGTGCCGGAGTCGCGTCTGAGAGCGTTGCCAGCGCGGTAGCGAGCGCGAGCGGGTTGCCAGCGATCCGCGCACCGGCCGCGTCGGCCGCCAACTCGCGGGCGTGCGAGAGAGTTCGTGTCGCCCGGTCCGCGCCAGCCGCGAACAGCCACAACAGCGGCGAGACGAAGACGTACGTCACCACCGCGAGCGGGAGGAGCCACTGGAGGACGATGCCACCCCGCCCAGAACGGGCGCTGGGGTCGTGGATCGCCCGGCGGACGAGCCGAGCGGCGTGATAGCCACGGTCGGCGTACTCGAGGAACAGCGTCATCAGCGTCATCAGCGTCACGTCACGGTTGGCGACGTGGGCGACCTCGTGAGCGAGAACGGCCTCTAACTCGTCTTCGTCGATCGTCTCGACGAGCCCCGTGGTGACGACAATCGTCGCGTCGGTGAGCCGACCCACGGTGTAACAGCTCGGCGTCTCGTCTTCGACGAGCCGAACGTCCGGCGGCGGCACGTCGGCACTCATCGCCAGCCGCCGAACGGTCGCCGTGACCGGACCGTCCTCGTCGCTGCCGCCGGTGGTGCCAGACAGCACGCGTCGGTACCCGTAGTACGCCTGTACGGCGAGGACACAGGCGACGAGCGCCGTGACCGTCGGAAGCGACACCGGTAACTGGAGGAAGTCGAACCCGACGGCCCCCTGCTGGAGGTAGACGAACGCCCCGGCGACGACTCCCGGGACGAGGACGCCGTACGCCCACAGCAGGGTGACGACGAGGAGGGCGTTCAGGCCGACGAGCGCCGCGAGCACCGCGGCGATCCGCACGCGGAGAGACATGTGGAGGGCGTCAGTACGGATCCGGTGCCGTTAGCGGTAAAAACGTTCTGGGTGAACCACTAGACGCGTCGAATCCGAACGTTCAGCAGCGATGCGTTCCGTGCTCACTCGGTACCACTCAAATTGCTGCAACTGATCTACGCAGTCCCTTGGCATACCCCTGCACGCCGCATTTGTCACCGGGTTCTACAGAGAAGCAAGGCGAGTGCCTCGGGGCTCGACCCCGAGGCGGTTCACTGTACCCTATCGATGTCAGATTTTGAATCAGGATGGACGTACTACGAGAGCAGCGTGGATCCTGCATGCAACTCCCAGAAGGTTAGTTATTTCACGCCGGATATCTGGTGAAATACTCTTTCGAGTATACACGCGCACATAATTATACCTATGTATAATTTAGAGAAATTTATATATTCGCTCGACGTATCTCATGTGTAATGCCATCACTACTCACAGGTCAAGTAGCAGTTGTAACGGGCGGTTCGAGCGGAAACGGACGTGCAATCGCCCGCCGGTTTGCCTCGGAAGGAGCCGATATCGTCGTTGCAGATGTGCGAGAATCACCCCGAGAGGGTGGAGAGCGTACACACGAGCTTATCGAAGCCGAAACCGACTCGAAGGCGGTGTTCGTCGAGTGTGACGTCACGAAGATTGCTGATCTCGAAGCAGCGGTCGAGGCTGCTGAGGAGTTCGGCGGTGTCACTGTAATGGTAAACAACGCGGGCATCTTCCACGGCGAAGAGTTCCTCGAAGTGGACGAAGCGGCGTTCGACCGGATGATGGACATCAACGTCAAAGGCGTCTTCTTCGGTGCGCAAGCAGCGGCAAAGCGGATGGTCGAAGGCGGCGGTGGAAGGATCATCAACCTCGCGTCAGTTGCCGGTTTAGAGGGGTCGGGTGAGTTCGTCACCTACTGCGGGACCAAAGGGGCTGTGCGACTGTTCACGTACGCAATGGCAGCGAAACTGGGGCCCGCTGGTGTTCGGGTGAATGCGATCCATCCCGGTCTGATCGAGACGTCGATGACAACCGACGACTACCCGATCATGGGCACAGATGCCGAAGCGGATTTCTTAGAGGCAATCCCCGCACGACGAGCGGGACAGCCCGAAGACGTTGCGGATGCGGCACTGTACCTCGCGAGTGACCTCTCAGACTACGTAACCGGCGAATCGCTCGTCGTCGACGGCGGAATGACGAACACTCAGTAGGTACTGAACAGCAGCCACAGACCACCGTGACTGCTGGACGTTCCTCACTTATCGATGATCGAGCCGGATCGGGTCGTCGCTCGGCCGGATCTGGAGTGACACCGAGTCACCGACACCGAACTCGCGGGCGGGACAGACGAGTTTTACCCCGCACTGAGCGTTTCGTGCCGCAAACAGCGAGAGGCCGACGATCCGCTCGCCGTTCGCGAGCACGTCGATATGCCCCCACTCCACCGAGCCCCCTGAACGCGCCCCAACACGCTCGGACTCGCCGGAACCGACGACGGTTCCCACACGGGTTCCCCACAGCGACAGCGACTCGCCGGGTGTGCCCCCGGCGAAGGTTCCACCAGCTGCGTAGTGAGCCAGCCCACCGTCGAGTGGGACCCCCTCGTCGCTCGCGATGGCCGCGAACGTCTTTTCCGGATTCGGATGTGCTGGGGCGTCCAGCACCGCGTGTGTCGGCCCCGTCTCGACGACCGTTCCGGTTCCGTCCCACGAAACGGCGGTCACCGGGGAGGCAACCGACACCGGGAGCGATCCACTCGCGCGGTGCGGATTCGATCCGGGCGGTCGGAAGCCGAGGTGCACGTGGGTGTCGACCCACTGTCCAAAGAATCCCGACCGGGTCATCGGTCCGAGAGTGTCGCCGACAGCGACCCGGTCGCCCGGCTTGACCTCTGGAATCACGTGGAGCACGCGCGCACACGTCTCGACATCGACCCCCGCCCGCCGACACCACGTCTCGTCGAGATCGATCACGATGAGGTGGTCGGTCGACGCGGCGTACGACCGGTCCGGACAGCCGACGGTCCGCGTCTCTCGTACGATACCCGCGACCGGCGAGAGGCCGACCTCTCCGTCTGGGTAGAGATCGATCGCACGACCGGCGTCGTGGGCGGGATACGGCGAGTTGTAGCGAGAGAACCGTGGAAAGGGATCGAGTGAATCGGGCGGGAGGTGGACGGCCATACGCTGTGGATCGGCTGAATCGACATGTGTCCGTCGGACCCGACGGCGACCAGCGGGGGTGTGGCGGCTCCGTCGTCTGTTCTCGCTCGTGGTTCGCGGGTTTCGTTCTCGACTCTCGCCTCTCAGTCGTCACTGACCTCGATCCCGGCGATTTCGAAACACGCCCCGCTTGCCGGGGCGTCCACCGACTCGACCACCCAGTCGTGCGCTTCAGCGATGTCACGAACGATGGCGAGCCCCAAACCGGTCCCACCGTCCAGCGACACGCCCCGCTCGAACACGCGCCCCCGGTCCTCCTCGGGAATCCCCGGTCCGTCGTCACACACGCGGAGCGAGAGGGTCTCTCCCTCGTGCTCGGCAGTGACGGTTACGGTGACCCCGTCGCCGCCGTGTTCCATCGCGTTTCGGAACAGGTTGGCGAGGAGTTGTTGGAGCCGTTCACGGTCGGCGAGGACGGTCTCGTCGGGAACGTCGACCGTCAGTGTCGCCCCATCAGTTTCGAGTCGCGACCAACCGAGCCTGACGGTTCCATCGAGCGAAACCGGGTCGAGCGAGTCAACCGCCTTTCCTGCCGTCGCGAGCGAGAGTAACCCCTCGATGAGCTCGTCCATCCGCTCGTGGGCGGCGGCGGCGCGTTCGAGCGCGTCGTCGCTCTCTCTATCGGTCGTTCGAGCCAGTTCGACCGCGGCCGTCGCGGCCGCGAGGGGATTTCGGAGGTCGTGTGAGACGACGCCGGCGAACTCCTCGAGTCGGTCGTTCTGCCGTTCGAGCTGTGCTTCCCGACGTTCGAGCTGCGTCTGTCGGCGTTCACGGGCAGTAACGTCGCGGAGGAGGAACACCCACCCTCGGTGCGTCCCGCGTGGATCGGTGATCGCGTTCTCCTGGACGTCGAACTGTCGACCGTCCACAGTGATCGGGTTGTGCTCGACACGCTTCAGCGACGGAAACGCCGCCGAGAGCGACTCCCCGACGGCGTCGGGCGACAACAGCTCCTCGGCGGCAGGGTTGAGATCACGAATCCGTCCGTCGTATCCGGCCACGATCACGGGATCCTGCATAACTTCGACGGCCGTGTCACGTGCGACGACGGCAGCGTCGAGCGTCTCGAGCCAGAACACGACCCCGTAGAGGAAGACGCCGTGAACCACGAACGCCGTAGGCATCCACTCGAGCCTCGTGTAACTCCCAAAGTCGACAACCGTCGCGAGCCCACCCACCAGCGGGAACAGCGTCCCCAAGAGGATGACCGACGTCTGTAGCCGATAGCGGTTCCCGGTCCGGCGGTAGAGGTCGAAGACGACGAGGAGTCCGAACAGGTACAGCCCGTAGCCGTACAATACGAACGCCGCTCCGGCAGGCCCGATGCCGAGCTCGACGAGCGAGAACGGCCCGTCGCTGATGGTCGCGAACGATCGGCGGGCGAGCTCGTGTGTTCTGCTCGACCACGCGAGAAGCACCCAGAGGAACGCTGGCGTCACGACGGCGACGATCCGGTACTCGCTTCGCCACTCGTCCCAGCCAGCGTACGCGAACGCAAAGTAGAGCCAGAACACGGGCATCGCGGCGAGCACCGGCGTCGACAGCTGGAGGGCGACGATCATCACCGTGTCGCTCCCACTAGCGACGCGGACCGCGTACAACAGCGAAAGCAGTCCGCCGCCGACGAGATACAGCGTGACTTCGAGACGGCCCGACTCGTCGCGCTCGTTCCACGCAACGCGTCCGAGTAAGAGCCCAACGGCGCCCGCGAGCAGGCAGGCGAGAAGATATGCCTGCACCGGTAACGCGCCTAGGTCGCTCATCGATACCTGAACGAACCGAACCACCGGCAAAACGTTTGCGCCATCTCGCGCGGGCGGTGTCCACCAACGGCACGGCAACGGCGAACGCAATCGGCTTGTCGATCGCCCCCTTCGAACGAACTATGCGTGTGTTCCGCGGGCGAGCCGACCAACCGGCTGCGGATCGGGCGGTCGCTGACCGACTCCTCTCGGCAGCCGCGGAGGGGATTCCCTCCGTTCGTGTCTGGGCCCCGCCCCGACAGGTCGCGTTCGGCCGCCGAGATACGCGTGGGGAGACGTACGGCGCTGCCGCACGGGCCGCACGGAACGCCGGATTCGTGCCTCTCGAACGGGACGTCGGCGGACGTGCGGTGGCGTACACGGGTGACACGCTCGCGTTCGCGGCCGCGATGCCAACCGACATCGCCGCCGCAGATGACGGAATCGAAGGACGATACAACCGGACTACGGAGACGGTCGTGTCGGTGCTCGACGGCCTCGGGTCGAGCGTCAGCGTCGGGGAGCCCGCCGCGTCGTTCTGTCCCGGCGACCACTCGATCCGGGTCGAAGACGGCGGCAAGCTGTCGGGGATCGCACAGCGGGTCACCGCGGACGCCGTGGTCGTCGCCGGCTGTCTGATTGTGACGCCAGCGGACGCCGCGGCCATCAGATCGGTGTTGTCGCCCGTGTACGGCGCACTTTCGGTCCCGTTCGATCCGGCGTCGGTCGGCAGTGTCGCGGACGGGGGCGGCCCAGCCGATACAGAGCGGGTGGCTCGAGCGCTGGAGGCAAGCCTCGTTCGGCTGCTCGCCGACGAGCCGGTGAGAAACGACGGACGACCAGCGGCCGGCGACGCCGATGTCCGTCGTGAGATCGTTCGCGTCGGCTCTGAACCGCGGTGAGGGGGCGCCGCTCTCGCCGGTACACCCGCGCCGATACGCCCGATCGGGTGTCGAGGTTTCGACGTGCTTTTTATTCGCGGGCGTCTCAGTCTGCTCATGGCCGAATTCAAGATCGTCGTCGCCGACCCCGAAACTGGCGAGACGTTTCAGCGAGAGGTCGACGGACAGGACGCGAATCGGTTCCTCGGTCGCGAGCTCGGCGACGAGGTCGACGGCGACGCCGTCGGTCTCTCCGGGTACACGATCGAACTCACCGGCGGCTCCGACGAGACGGGTCGCCCGATGCGTGCCGACGTCTCCGGAACCCGTCTGAAGGAGCTCCTCTTGGAGGGTGGCGTCGGATTCAAACCGTCCCGTGACGGTGAGCGAAAGCGCGTCACCGTCCGCGGCCGCGAGGTCGACGACGACATCGCTCAGATCAACGCCTCCGTCGTCGACGGCGACGGCACCGTCGCTGCCGCGCTTGGCGAGGACGGCGGCGACACGAACGAGTAACGTCGCTGTCCCGACGCCGATGCCGCGCGTTCCATCGGACGACGAGAGCGTGGCCGCCATTCGCGTCGACCTCGCTCGAAGCGGGGCCACCCGTCGCCCCTGTGTGCGACTCCCGGACGACGCCGACCTCGGCGAGCGTGTCGAGTCCGGAACGTGTGACCGTCTCCGGCTGACCGCCGGCGACCTCGTTCGGGTCGTGATCGACCGCGAGGAGCGATACGCCCGCGTGGCGTCCGATTCGCGCGGTCGGCTCCTCCGTGGCGCGTTCGACGACCGGCGTCGGGCACGGACCGACGGAGAAGGGCAGAATCGACTGGTCGACTGGCTCGAATCGCACGACTGCGGCCCCGGCGATGTCGTCGTCCTCGACGTGGTCGTTCCTGGCGAACTCTACGGGCTTCGCATTCCCGGGGAACGAACGGTGTACGACGCGACCCGGGGTCCACGGTCGTCGCTCGCCGACATCGCACGAGACCTCGACGACCGCTGACGGGCAGTGCACCGGCTGTCACCGGCGCACACGCCACCAGAACCCGTCTCGATCGTGCCGACGGACCACCCCCGGCCACGCGAAGGGTTCTCGACCTCACAATCCGTCGGTCGAATCGCTTATTCTCCTCGGGGTCCGAAACGCGTACATGAAACAGGTCGACGCGGATCTGACGGCGCTCGACCGGGGAATACTCAACGCCTTTCAAGGGGGGTTCCCGGTGACAGCGCGCCCGTTCGCCCCGGCCGCGGCCGCGCTTCGCGACCACGGAATCGAGGTGACGGAGTCGGCGCTGTGTGACCGACTCCGCGAACTCGACGAGACGGGAGTGCTCTCCCGATTCGGTGCGCTGGTCAACGCTGAAGAGATCGGTGGCGCGGCGTCGCTCGTCGCGATGCACGCCCCAGAGAACCGCTTCGACGAGATCGTCGAGACGGTGAACGACTTCACCGAGGTCGCTCACAACTACGAGCGAGAGCATCCACATCTGAACGTCTGGTTCGTCGTGAGCGTCGCCGACCATCCGGACCCCGACAAGGACGGAACCGACCGCGTCGAGGAGGTGCTCGAGGCGATCGAAGCGGCGACGGGCCAAGAGACGTACAACCTCCCGAAACAACAGGAGTTTCACGTTGGCGCGAAGTTCCTCGTCGACGGGCCGGTGCCAGACGGGGATGTCGACCTCTCCGGGCTGGCTCCAGATGTCGAGCCGACAGCCCGGTCGACGCTCACTCCCGCGGAGCGTGACCTCGTCGTCGAGATACAGGGTGGACTGCCGATCACAGAGACGCCGTACGCCGACGTTGCGGACGCGCTCGGAGCGGAGACGGACTGGGTGATCGAGACGATAGAGCGGTTCCGACGCGAGGGGAAAGTTCGTCGAGTAGGCGTGATACCGAACCACTACGCGCTCGGCTACACGGAGAACGGCATGACCGTCTGGGACGTGCCCGAAGCGGTTCTCGACGAGGTTGGGCCTGCGGTTGCCGACCTCGATTTCGTTACGCACTGTTATGAACGGCCGCGTCACGCCGGCGTTTGGGAGTACAACTTCTTCGCGATGACACACGGCCGAACGGAGGCCGAGAGCGAACAGCGAGTCACCCAGGTCCGAGACACGATGGCCGAGTACTGGGACGTCGAACCCGACGACTGGGACACGCTGTTCTCGACGCGCATCCTGAAGAAAACCGGCATCCGGATCGACGAGCGCGCGAGCAGCAACACGGTGTGACGCCCACACAACCGGGGGGGACCGCTCACGACGCCACGAGCCGAGTCATCGACGCCAACACGACCGAGCCATTCCCATGACGCCACTGTATCACGACTTCGCTAACGAGACGGTTCTGGTCTTCGGCGGCGGATCCGTCGGCACACGGAAGGCGCTCGGGTTCGCCGACGACGCACGTATCGTCGTCGTCAGTCCGACGTTCGACGACCGACTCCGTGCGTCCGGCGCGAACACGGCCCAGATCGACCTCGTTCGTGCGGCCCCTGACCCGTCGGCGACCGTCGAGTGGATCGACCGCCTCTCACCGGCTCTCGTCGTCGCCGCGACCGACGATCGGGCGGTGAACGCGTCCGCGGAGGCCGCTGCGCTCGACGCCGGTGTGCTGGTGAACCGAACGGACGTCGCCGGCGGCCGTGCAGCCGGCAGCGTGGTCGTTCCAGCGACGATCGAAGACGGCGCTGTCAGTGTCGCGATTTCGACGGGGGGTACGAGCCCAGCTCTCTCGAAGGCACTCCGTGAGCGGATCGAAGCCGAGATTGCGGGTGCTGGAGCGATGGCAGAGCTCTCTGGCGACCTGCGGAGTGAGCTCTCTGAGCGGGGCGTTCCGCCGGAAGCCCGGCGGGACGCGATCCGTCGCGTCGTGCGATCTGAGGGTGTTTGGAAGGGTTTACAAAAGGGGAGATCCAACGGCGAGAAAGAGGCATACACCGTGATCGAGGAGGTCGTTGACCGATGAAGGAGACGGGAGCGATACGGGGTGTGAGCGTCGCTCATTCGGTCGCGACGGTCGACGAAATCGAGTCGGCCGGTGGCAATGGTGTCCGAGCCACGGTCTCGGACCTGCTCGCGAGAGAGGGTGTCGAGGAGGCGTTCGCCATCCAGACGTGTAATCGATCTGAGGCGTTCGTCGTCACGAGCCGAACGACCGAGGGGGCCGCCGCACTGGAGTCGTTCGCGCCGGACGTGCGGAGTGCCGCCGTTCGCCATCTCGACCACGAGGAGAGCTTAGAACACCTGATGCGTGTCGCCGCCGGGCTGGAATCGCTGGTGCTCGGAGAGGATCAGATCATCGGTCAGGTCCGGGAGGCGTACGAGGAGTCGCGAGCGGCTGGCGGCATCGGCCCCGTTCTGGAGGACGCCGTCACGAAAGCACTCCACGTCGGCGAGCGCGCCCGGACGGAGACGTCGATAAACGAGGGCGTCGTTTCGCTTGGCTCTGCGGCGATCCGACTGGCGGCGAGCGAGATCGATCTCACGGAGGGGACTGCGGTCGTCGTCGGTGCCGGAGAGATGGGAACACTTGCGGCTCGGAGCCTCGACGAGACTCCCGTCGAAACCGTCGTGGTCGCGAACCGGACGGTTCCGAACGCGTCGTTCGTCGTCGGGGAACTCGACACCACCTCGGAAGCGGTTCCGCTGAGTGATCTTCCCACCGTCGTTCCGGAGGCGGACCTCGTCGTGACTGCGACCGGAAGCCCCGAGACGGTGCTCGAACCGACGCACTTCGACGGCGGGGACCAGACCGTCTGTATCGACATCGCCCAGCCCCGCGACATCGACCCGTCGGTGGATGACCTACCCGGTGTCTCGCTGTACGACATCGACGAACTGAAACACGTCACCCGTGAGACACGCGAGCGTCGGGAAGAAGCGGCACGGGCGGTCGAAGCGATCGTCGACGAGGAACTCGACCGAATCCTCGAAGCGTACAAACGCAAGCGCGCCGACCACGCGATATCCGCCATGTACGCCGGCGCGGACCGGGTGAAAGGCCGCGAATTGGACCGTGCGCTGACGAAACTCGACGCTCAGGGAGACCTCACCGACGAACAGCGCGAGACGGTCGAGTCGATGGCAGATGCGCTCGTCGGGCAGTTGCTCGCCGCACCGACGCGCTCGCTGCGAGATGCCGCAGGCGAAGACGACTGGGAGACGATCCGAACCGCGCTTCAGCTGTTCGATCCCGAGTTCGACGCGCCACCCGAGACCCCCGGCGAAGACACCCCCGGGCCGCGGTCGGTCGAGTCACTTTCTGGTGACCCCTTCGATACGACCGATTCCGCCGAGGGCGTCGACGACTGACCGGAGCGCTTTCCTGCCGGCGTCCGTATCGCCCCACATGGAGTTACACACGTTCGCCGACCGATTGGACGACCGGCTCGACACCGACGCGTACGCCGAGGTCGACGCGAGCGCGAACGGGTTACAGGTCGGCCCGGGCGGTGGCGGTACCGGTCACGACCCGACGGTGGGGCACGTCGCGTTCGCCGTCGACGCGTCGATGGCGACGATCGAATCGGCGGCAGCAGTTGGGGCCGACGTTCTCGTCACCCACCACGGCGTCTCGTGGGGGGGAATCGACCACGTCACCGGGCGAACCTACGACCGGATCGCCGCGCTCGCAGAGGCGAACATCGCGCTGTACGTCTCTCACCTTCCACTAGACGGCCACACCAGCCTCGGTAACGCGGCCGGGGTGGCCGACGCGATCGGACTCTCGGATCGAGAGCCGTTCGGGACGATCGGGCCGGTGACGATCGGAACGATCGGTGAGACCCGCGAGCCGCTCCCCACGGCCGCGATCCGAGAACGACTGGACGGCTTCGACGGCAACGAGACGGCGTCGACACAGGTGCTGCCGTTCGGCCCCGACCGGATCGAGCGCGTCGCGGTCGTCACCGGATCGGGCACGGATTGGCTCGACGAAGCGGTCGAGGCAGGCGCGGACGCGCTGATCACCGGCGAGGGGAAACAGCAGGTGTATCACGACGCCCGGGAGGCGGGTGTCACGGTGTTTTTGGCTGGGCACTACGCGACAGAGACCTTCGGCGTACGGTCACTGCAGTCGCTGGCCGACGAGTGGGGCGTCGAGACGACGTACGTGAGCCATCCGACCGGCCTCTGAGATTCCGAGCGGCTACTGAACCATCTATCTACCTCCGATATCCGCTCACAACTGTCGCCGTGAGGTGAGACAGCACCCCGAGGGACGTTGACCACCGTCTCCCCCGTCGAACGCAACCCTTACCGTCGACCTCCTCGCAGTCGGCGTATGCGCGACCACTTCGAGGTTCGGGACCACGCCGCCGCCGGCCGAATCGGACGGCTGACGGTCCCGAGAGCGGGCGTTACCGTCGAAACGCCCGCGTTGTTGCCGGTGATCAACCCCAACGTGCTCACGATCGAACCGCAGCGGATCCGCGACGCGTTCGGTGCCGAACTCCTGATCACGAACTCGTACATCATCTGGAGCACCGACCGAATTCGTGACCGGGTGCTGTCGGAGGGCTTACACGACTTCCTGGGATTCGACGGCGCGATCATGACCGACTCGGGGTCGTTCCAGCTTGCCGAGTACGGTGATATTGACGTCACTACGGCTGAGATACTGGATTTTCAGCGACAGATCGGCAGCGATATTGTGACGCCGGTCGACGTGCCGACGCCGCCGGATGTCGACCGAGGGCGTGCAGAGCGCGAGTTGGCGACGACGCAGACGGCGCTCACCGACGCCGAGGCTGCCGACACCGGAGACTGTCTGGTCAACGCCCCGGTCCAGGGGTCGACGTACCCGGCCCTCCGCGAGTCGGCGGGACGCCACGCAGCGGGAACCGACCTCGACGTGTTTCCAGTCGGCGCGATGGTCCCACTGCTCAACGCGTATCGCTATGCCGACGTCGTCGAGGCAGTGACCGCTGCGAAACGCGGGCTCGACCCGGACTGCCCGGTCCACCTGTTCGGCGCGGGGCATCCGATGATGCTCGCGCTCGCCGTCGCCATGGGGTGTGACCTGTTCGACTCTGCGGCGTACGCGTTGATGGCGCGTGACGGCCGCTATCTCACCGTCTCGGGAACCGACCACCTCGAAGAGATGCGTCACTTCCCCTGTTCGTGTCCCGTCTGCGTCGAGCATACCCCCGCGCAGCTTCGAGAGGGTGACGACGACGAAGCCGAGCGGTTGCTCGCCGAACACAACCTCCACGTCACCTTCGAGGAGATTCGGCGGATCAAATCCGCAATTCGCTCCGGTACGCTCCTCGAACTCGTCGATAGACGGGCTCGGGGTCACCCCGCGATGCTCGACGGGTTTCGGGCGCTCCTCGACCACGCCGAGCAACTCGAGGCGACGGACCCCGTCTCGAAGGGGACGTTCTTTTATACTTCTCACGAGTCAGCCAGACGGCCAGAGGTGCGACGCCACCACGACCGGCTCGCTCGCTTGACCGTCCCGGATACCCTGTTGCTCACGGAGTCGAACCCCCCGTCGGATCACGAGTACGATGCGGTCTGGCGGATAAAGCCCCCGTTCGGACCGTTCCCGCGGGCGCTCTCGGAGACGTACCCGCTCACTGCCGAGACGCCGGAGCGGACGGATCTCGCCGCACAGACGGCAGCGGCCGAAGGGGTCACCCGGCTGGTCGAAGCGCACCCTGAGACGGACGTGACACTCGGCCACGCCGGCTGGCGAGAGCCGGCGCTCGCCGTCGTCCCAGACCGGGTCGAACTGGAAGATATCACGGCACTCGGCCGATAACGGAGCCTCCTCGACCGCTCGATCCGAAGCAGGTCGCCGACCGCTCGCTTTGACGACCGACGAGAGCACCGTCCCGACTCACTCCGGCGTCTCTGACGCGTCGGGCATCCGGTCGGAGAAGTCCCACGAGTGGAGCCGCACCGGGTCGATACGGATGTGCACCTCCTCGCGTTCTGGCCGGAGTAGTCGGTCGCCGACCGCGTTGTCGACGCCGCCGAGGTATCGTTCGAGCAGCGAACGGAGGCGCTGTTTGTCCGCGTCCGGCGCCACCGTCGCCTGTCCACGCCCACGAACGCCTTTATACGGTGGGTCGTTCGTGGACACCTCGAAAGAGACGTGGTCGTCGGCATCGAGAAACGTGATGAGGTCGGCGTCGGCACCGGTCGCACAGTGGATCGCCCCGTCCCACTCGAACCACAACGACACCAGCCACGGGTGCCCTGCAGGCGTGTGACACCC
Organism: Halorubrum sp.; assembly: GCA_040405695.1. GTDB lineage: Archaea > Halobacteriota > Halobacteria > Halobacteriales > Haloferacaceae > Halorubrum. The sequence continues at coordinate 22,858 of JARVCL010000185.1, forward strand.
GACCCGAACTGGAATTCGGGCATCGGCGAGGAACCGGTCGACCCCCTCACGCTCCCATGGGCCGGTGAGTTTCATACGAACACAACGACGCCCGTCGGTCTAAACCCACCGCAAACGCGGCAGCAATCCCGCCGGGTTCAGCACCCGTGAGCCGGTCACGGGGTAACCCGGCGCATCCACGCCTGCGGGTCGTCGAGTTCGGCACTGTCTGGAAGGTTCTCCGGACGCTCCCACACGGCGCTCGCAGCTTCGAGCCCGCGCTCGTCGGCGACACGCTCGAAGAACGCCGCACCGCGCTCGTACTGCTGTCGTTTGAGTCCCAGCCCGAGCACCCGGCGGGCGAGGCGCTGGATCGGGTTGCCACCGCTCCGACGGTCGTCGAGCTTCCGACGCAGGTCGGCGTACTCGTCGTCGAATGCTCGGTCCATCAACAGCTCTGCGTACCCTTCGACCGCGGTCATCGCAGTCTGCAGTTCGGCGAACGCGTCCCGGTCAATTCCGCCGCCAGCTAGCTCGTCGACGCCGCGTTCGACACGCGATTCGAGGTACTCTGGGAGCCAGGGGGCCGCGCCAAACTCGGCAGCGTGTGTCACCTCGTGGAAGGCGATCCAGCGACGAAATCGCGGGTACGCCACGTCGAGTTCGGCGGCGACGCTGACCACGTTGGGGTGGACGAAGTAGAGCCCGTGGTCGGCGTCTGGGTCGTCAGCGAGTAACAGCGGGTCGTACTGGCCGAGCACGTTGCGCGCGAGAAAGCCCAAGGTGAACGCCATCGATCCGGTGTTGGCGATCCGGGAGATACCCGGTACCTGAGCGTTCGTCGCCGACTCCACCGCCCCCATCACGTTCTGGAAGGTCGCGAGGTTCGCGTCGATCCAGTGGTGACGGTTCTGTACCTCTACCGTTCCGGGGAGGTCGAACTGGACGCCTGCGACCGCCTGCAGTCGGCTTCGAGCGTCACGCACGTCTGCCGCGTATCCGTCGCGGTCGGCAGCCGTCAGCTGCAGGGATCCGGGCTGGGTGCTGGCTTTTGCCGCCTCGCCGGCTTTCCGCCAGTCGATCACGCCGGTCCCGGACGCCTCGGAGACCGCACGCAGACTTCGAACGATGTCCATACAGATCGGAGGCGTCCCGTCCTGAAGTCGCTTGTGTCGGCTCCGGCGAACCGGACGCTACTCCGCCAACTCGTCCAAGTCGGCTGCGTCCTCGAGGTCTCCTCCGAGCAAGCGCGCGGCCGCGAACCCGACAGCTGCGAGGACGCCAACGAGCAGCGCGGCGATCCCGATCGACTTTCCGATCGAGCCGTCAGTGTCGTCCGCGCCGCGTTCGTCGCCCGACTCCACCTCCGTCTCCTCTGGAGTGTCCGGGTCTTCCACGTTGCTGCCGAGCAGCTGAATCGGACCGATACGAACGTCGCCGTCACCGAGGTGCACTTCGAGCAGTGTGAGGGATCTTCCCGCCATACGACCTCCTTCTCCCGGCACCAATTTAATCGTGCCGTCGAAACGAGGACGGTGCGGCCGAACCCACGTATTCGTAGAAGCGGTCTCGCCCGCGACCGCTGGCTTCTTTTCACCTGGGCCGTAGCCAACGTGTATGGACGACACACACAGGGCGTTTCTCGACGATCTCCTCGCAACAGCGAGCCCCTCCGGCTTCGAGACGGCGACACAGCGCGTCTGGACCGAGTACGTCGAACCGTTTGCCGACGACATTTTCACCGACGCGTACGGCAACGCGGTCGCGGTCCACGAGGGCGACCCCGAGGCCCCGACGATCGCCGTCACCGGTCACGGCGACGAGATCGGGTTCATCGTCCGGGATATCCTTGACGACGGATTCCTCCGGATCGCGCCCGTCGGCGGCTCCGACCGAACGGTTTCGAAGGGCCAGCACGTGACGGTCCACGCCGACGACTCGGTTCAGGGGGTTATCGGACAGACCGCGATTCACCTCCGTGACCCAAGCGACGACGAATACGAGGAGATAACTGGGCAGTTCGTCGACATCGGGGCCACGGACGCCGAGGCGGCACGTGAACACGTCGAGGTCGGCGACCCGGTGACCTTCTCGACCGGTGTCCACGAGCTCGTCGACGGTCGGATCGCCGCCCGCGGGATCGACAATCGAGCCGGATCGTGGGCCGCCGCCGAGGGACTTCGTCGTGCTGCGGCCGCTGACGTCGACACGACGGTGTACGCCGTGTCGACAGTTCAAGAAGAACTTGGCCTCCGTGGCGCGCAGATGGTCGGGTTCGATCTCGACGCGGTGGACGCGTTCGTTGCCGTTGACGTCACTCACGCTACCGACAATCCCGACGTCGACACGGAGCATCAGGGACCGGTCGAACTCGGCGCGGGCCCGGTGATCACCCGTGGGAGCGCGAACCACCCGGTTCTCGTCGACCTCGCACGCGACGCCGCAGCCGACGCCAGCATCGCCGTCCAGCTTCAGGCGGCTGGGTCGCGAACGGGCACGGACGCGGACGCGTTCTACACCGCTCGCGGTGGCGTCCCATCGCTCAACGTCTCCATCCCGAATCGATACATGCACACCCCAGTCGAAGTGATCGACACGGCGGATCTTGACGACGTAGCGGATCTCCTCGCTGCCATCGCTGACGGCGCAGCCGACATCGATTCGTTCGCCGTGACGGTCTGAGTCGTTCCCCGTGCGGGACGGCCTCGTGTGCGGTAAACTGAGACACGGCGCGGTCGAAGCGGAACTGTTTTACTTTGGTCTGTTGTACTCAATGACGCGTAGAACGGAAGCGTGCTCTGGTGGTGTAGTCCGGCCAATCATATTGCCCTCTCACGGCAATGACCTGGGTTCGAATCCCAGCCGGAGCATCCTAACCCGTCGCCTTCTCCCGATTTTCGCCGTGAATTAACCACAGTTGACATCCTCCCCGCGCTGAAGCGCGAGGATTCCCGCGTTGGGATATTGTGGTTTACGACGTGACCTGTTCTTGAGGTGCGAACGCACCAGTTTCCTT
>JARVCL010000186.1:0-5726 GCA_040405695.1 Halorubrum sp.
ACTCACCCGACGAGTTCGAATTCGATACCTACCGGCGGGGCATCGACTAGCCCCCAGTAGACGAACCGATGCGTCCCGGGACCCAGCGGCGGACACACGTCGAGTTCGCGGTCGGGGACCGCGGCTGCGAGTGCTTCCTCGGTCAGCCGAAGCGACCAGCTGTACGATTCGTTTCGATCGAGTTCGTGGTCCACACGCGGAAGCTCGACTGGAGCTCCGGTCGTCGACCCACGGACGTCCTCCCAGCCGCTGGCGGTGCGTCGCTGTATCGAGTACGCGTGCTCGCCGGCCGTCGCCGCGAGACCCTCGCCGGTGTTGCGTAACACGAGCCGAAGCGACGAGCCGTACGTCTCCGATGTTCCCTCTGTCGAGAGTTCGAAACGCGGCCCGTCGGGACTGCGATCCACCGTCCGCGACTCGACGGGGTCGTCGAACGGCGCCGCCAGCCGTACGAACCCGTCGTCTGCACACGACAGCGTCTCGGGCGTCTCGTCGGGTCCCTGTGGGCCGTCGCCTGCTGTGAAGTCGAGGCAGCCGGCCGTGACTGCCGTTCCGACCGCAGCGAGCGCGCCGCTCGTACGGGCGAGCACCGCCCGTCGTGATCGCGTCATACAGCAGGTACGGGTGGTGCGGGTTTCAACCACACGAGTTCCGCCGTGCCGGCTCCCGGCTGTCCGGAGTCGACCACGGGTTCGGAACGGCTTTCCCGTCGGCCGGCACATGGCGGCATATGGAGCTGTTCGGATCCAGCGGCATTCGGGGGGTCGCACTGCGGTACCTCACGCCGGAGTTGGTCCTCGACATCGCGAAGGCGGCCGGGACGACCTGGGCGGCCGACCGGGTCGCTGTCGCCCGCGACACCCGGACAACTGGGGAGCTGTTTGCTAACGCGGCCGCGAGCGGGCTTGCCGCAGTCGGCTGTGATGTCGACCGCCTCGGTGTGGTGCCGACGCCTGCGGTCGGCCACTACTGCGAGGCGACTGGTGTTCCCTGCGTGCTGGTCACCGCGTCACACAACCCGCCGGAGTTCAACGGCGTCAAGCTCGTCGGCGACGACGGGGTCGAACTCCCTGTCGACGTACTCGAACGGGTCGAGCGGCGCGTGCTCGACGACGACTACGCGCTCGCCGATTGGCGACGGGCTGGCAGCGAGACACGGGTCGACGGCGTCGTTGGCGACTACGTCGACCAGTTGATCGCCGCGGTCGACCGGGAGGGGATTGCCGATGCCGACCTCACCGTCGCGGTCGACCCGGGCCACGGCGCGGCGTCGGTGAGTTCCCCGCAGGTGTACCGCGAACTCGGCTGTGCGGTTCGCACGGTGAACGCGACTCCCGACGGTCACTTTCCTGGCCGAGAGTCGGAGCCGGTCCCGGAGAACCTGACGGCCCTCTCGCGACTCGTCGCGACCACCGACGCCGACGTGGGGATCGCTCACGACGGCGACGCAGACCGGGCGGTGTTCGTCGACGAGACCGGGGCGGTCGTCGACGGCGACACCTCCTTTGCGGCGCTCGCCGACGACGCGGTAGCGTCTGGCGACGCGGTCGTCAGCGCTGTCAACGTCTCTCAGCGGCTCGTCGACGTCTGTGACGCCAACGATGCCGCGCTGGAGCTCACACCGATCGGCGCGACGAACATCATCACGCGCACCCGCGAACTGGACGACGAGGGCGTTCGGGTCCCGATCGCTGGCGAGGGGAACGGTGGGGTGTTCTTCCCGCCGTACCGGCTCTCACGGGACGGCGCGTACATCGGCGCGAAGTTCCTCGAACTGCTCGCGGCCGCCGATGCTCCGGTCAGCGAGGTGGTCGCACCGTACACCGACTACCACTTCGTCCGAATCAACGTCGAATACGAGGGCTCCGAGGAGCGTGAGGACATGTTAGCAGCCGCGCGTGCCTACGTCGAGACCGCCGATGCCACCCCAAACACGACCGACGGCTATCGCCTCGACTACGGCGATGCGTGGGTGCTCGTTCGTCCCTCCGGGACGGAGCCGAAGATCCGCATCTACGCCGAGTCCGCCGACGCCGACCGCGCCGAGCGACTCGCCGAGGAGATGCGACAGGCGGTCGAAAGCGGTCGTAACGACGGGAGTATATAACTCCTGCCGATGGGATCTGCAGCGGGCGTCGGTGACTGACCCGCTGGCCGGTCGTGTGCGCTCGACGAGCTTCTCGGCCCCCTGTCTGTCGGGACTCCCCTCCGAATATCCGACGGGTCGTCTGAATGCACCTCCCTCGACGGTCCCGACAGAACTGCGATCTGTCACGGACCGGTCTTATATATATCGCGACGGACACGGGTCAGTATGACCGAGCACGAACCCGTCGCCCCGGTGCGTGAGACCGCCGAGGCGATCGCCACGATGGAGATCCGTGGTGCGGCGACGATCGCGGCCGGCGCCGCCGAGGCGCTGGCCGCACAGGCGCGCGAGACTGACGCCGACTCTCCGGAGGCGTTTCGGGCGTCGTTACGAGCGGCCGCCCGAACGCTCCACGAGACCAGACCGACCGCGGTGTCGCTGCCGAACGCGCTCAGATACGTCCTTCAGCGGACGGACGGTCGAGACGTGGAGACGGTTCGACGGAACGTTCTCGACGCGGTTGCGGCGTTCACCGACCAGCTTGACCGTGCACAAGAGGACCTCGGCCGGGTCGGCGCGAACCGTCTCGCCGACGGTGACACCGTGATGACGCACTGTCACTCGACGGACGCGCTCGCCTGCATCGAGGCCGCCGTCGAACAGGGCAAGGAGGTCTCAGCGGTCGTCAAGGAGACTCGGCCGCGAAACCAGGGACACATCACCGCCGAACAGCTCCGCGAGGCGGGCGTTCCCGTCACGCTGATCGTCGACTCCGCGGCGCGTCGCTACCTCGACGAGGTCGACCACGTCGTCGTCGGCGCGGACTCTATCACCGCTGACGGCGGTGTGATCAACAAGATCGGCACCTCTGGACTCGCGGTCAACGCCCGCGAACGCGGCGTCCCGATCATGACCGCTGCACAGACGATCAAACTCCATCCGGAGACGCTGACGGGTCACACCGTCGAGATCGAGATGCGATCGGAGGCGGAGGTGGTATCCGCCGAGCGTCGCGAGGCGATCGGTGCGATCGATGTCGAGAACCCCGCGTTCGACGTGACTCCCCCGCGGTACATGGACGCGATCATCACCGAGCACGGGCAGTTTCCTCCCGAGAGCATCGTGACGTTGATGCGTGAGCTGTTTGGCGAGGGGCCATCCGAGCCGTGGACGGAGCGATGAGTGGGAGCGACGACACCGCAGACGCCGAGCGAGTCTCTCCGGCACCGGACCCGGACCTTCGCCTAGAGTCTGGCGACGACCCACCGAAGGTGGTCACCGCCGGTCACATCAACTGGGACGTGACGATCCACGTCGACTCGCTGCCGGAGCGAGACGGCGAGACGCGGATCGAACGGCTCGAACAGTCTGGCGGCGGCAGCGCAGCCAACGTCGCAGTGGGGATGGTCGGACTCGGCGGGCGGTCGATCGTCTTCGGGAGCGTCGGCGGCGACGAGTCCGGCGCGCTGGCGCTGCGCGAACTCGCGAGCGCGGGCGTCGACCCAGGACACGTGCTCGTCGACGCCAACGAGCAGACCTCAGTCACCTACGTGATCGTCGACGGCGGTGGCGAGTTGTTGCTGCTGGCCAACGACGGAGCGAACGAGTCGTTTTCGGCGGCCGACCTCGACCGAGAGACGCTCGCCGCGGCCGATCATCTCCACCTGACCGGCCAGCAGCCGGAGACCGCGGCCGCGCTGGCGACCGCCGCCGCCGAGGCGGGCGCGACCTGCAGTTTCGACCCCGGACGCCGCGTCTCCGACCGGGAGTACGACGCCGCGCTTCGCGCGTCTGACCTCCTGTTCGTCAACGCTCGGGAGGCCGACGCGCTCGACGAGACGACGGCCATCGACCCGCGTGCACCCGACGACCGGGTCGTCGTCGTGAAAGAAGGCGGGACGGGGGCGACCGTCCACACGCCGGCTGGCGACGTCTTCCACCCAGGGTTCGAGGTGGACGCGGTCGACACCGCGGGGGCGGGTGACGCCTTCGCGTCGGGATTTCTCGGGACAGCGTTGCGCGATGACGACGCCACCGGCGGCGGATTCTCGCACGACCCGCGTGACTATCAGGTGCCGCTGCTGGTCGCCAACGCCTGCGGTGCGATCGCCGCAGAGACCGTCACCGCCCGGACCGACCTCTCGTGGGATCGGGTTCGGTCGGTGATGGGCGAGACGCCAGAGGCCGACCTCCTCATCGAGATTCGGGTCTGAACGCACGAGGTCGGACGGGGGCTACGTGGGGACACGCGACGACACCGGTGGCACGGACCAGCACGACTTCGAGATGCCGGTTCGACCCCACCCGTAACGCGGCAGACGCCTCCATGCACCACCGCGGTCGACCGCGTTCTGTCTGTGTGTCGCCCCGTCAGCCGCCCGCTCGGGTGTCGGTCACTCCAGAGCCGACTCGTCAGTCGCTCTCGGACCCCGTGCGACCCGGCTTCTCGATCCGACGTTCGTACCCCTCGATGGCGACAGCGGTGGCGAGGACGGCCGGTCACGCAATCCCTAAGAGCATAACGCGCCGACAACAGGTATGGACATCGCGATACTCGGCGGCACCGGCGACATCGGTGAGGGGCTCGCACTCCGACTCGCAGCCGGCACGAACCACGACGTGTGTATCGGCTCTCGCGACGCGACGAAAGCGGAGACCAAAGCCGACGGATACACCACGGAACTCGACAGCCGGGGGATCGACAGCGAGGTGCTCGGCTTCGAGAACGCCGCCGCTGCGGAACGGGCTGACGTCGTCGTGCTCGCCGTTCCGCCGTACCACGTCGGTGACACCGTCGAGGCGGTCGCCGGGGTGCTCGACGACGGCGACATTCTCGTCTCGCCGGCGACGGGCATGAAACGCGACGAGGATGGGTTCCACTACCACAAACCCGGTGCGGGGTCGGTCGCACGGATCGCCGCCGGGGCCGCGCCTGAGGGAGTCGCCGTCGTCGGCGCGTTTCACAACCTCGCGGCCGGCCGACTCGCGAACCTCGACGCCGACCTCGGAATCGACACCCTCGTCGTCGGCGATAACGAGGACGCGAAAGGAATCGTCGCCGACATCGCGGAGGGGGTTCCGGGGCTCCGGGCGCTCGATGCCGGCAGTCTCGCCAACGCCGCCGAGATCGAAGCGCTCACTCCGCTCTTGATCAACATCGGGAGTAACAACGAGGGGCTCCACGACCTCGGCGTCCGGTTCAAGTGAGCCGCGCCGTTCGTCGACGAGCACAGACCGTGTTCCGTTAGGCCTTTGCGCTGGCAGGTCTTCTCCGCAGTAGATGGAGTACCTGGAGCGCCGGGTCGCCCTGGTCGAGGACCGCATCGAGACGGTCATCGACGGGGTCGAACCGACGGAGCTGTCCGACGAGCTCGGTCACGTCGTGCTCGCGGGCGGCAAGCGCGTTCGCCCTGCGGTGACGATCCTCGCCTGTGAAGCGTTCGGCGGTGATCCCGAGGACGCCGTCGACTTCGCCGCCGGCATCGAGTTCGTTCACAACGCGTCGCTCGTCGTCGACGACATCATCGATCGGTCGGACGTGCGCCGCGGGACCCCCTCAGCGTGGGCAGCGTTCGGATACGGCCCGGCGATCGTCGCGAGCGACGGGCTCCTCGGCGAGGCGTTCGCGCTCTTTTCG
>JARVCL010000187.1:0-5715 GCA_040405695.1 Halorubrum sp.
GAGGCGGCTAGCGTTCCGACGACGACGTACACTGTGGGTGAGCCGCCGAGCGGAGCCACGAGCGGCGGGAGCGCGCCGACGACGTAGAGAACGTGGACTCCCGCGCCGAGCGCCATCCACGGAACGAGCGCGAGAACGTGTGCCCCCGTAACCGCCGGTCGTTGCCGGCGGACCGCGAGGGCGACCGCGCCAGCCGCTAAGAGCACTGCGAGCAGGTACGGAAACGGGGGGAGCGTCGTTCCGTCGGGGAGGAGCGGGAGCCCATCGAGCATCACCGAATCCGGGGGTCGCTCGGCGTGAAAGGGTTTCGGGTCGAGGTCGCCAGGGTCCGTCGAGTCGCCGCGCTCACACCGAGAGCACGGGCTGGCTCGCGTACAGGAGGACGTACTCCGCCGCCTTTTCGAGCATCTGTCCTGGGTCGCCAGTGACGGGTTCGCGGGGGATGACGATGAAGTCGGCTTCGAGCTCTTCGGCGGTGTCGAGCACGACGCTTCCAGGGTGGACGATCTTCTTCCTCGTCGAGAAACCGTACGCGATCGAATTGCTGTGGTCGACGCCGGCTGTCTCCGCGCGGCTGGCGACCGAACTGGTGAACGCCTGTGAGTCGTCGGCCACGTCGGATTCGTCGAGGGCTCCCGATTCGAGCGACCGAACGGTGCCTTCGTCGAGGACGTACAGCGCGTGGAGTCGCGCGTCGTACTCGCTCGCGATCGCGATGGCGTACTCGACCGCCTCGTGAGACGACTCACTCCCGTCGACCGGAGCCAGGATCAGATCGATATCGTGTGCGGTCATACGGTCCCGACGAAGCGGAGCTAAAAAAAGCCCGACGGATGCGGGCCCGACGAGGGGGTGTCGACGCCCGCCGCGCACCGCCGCGGTCGCAGTTATGACGAGACGCTCGGGGCCAGGCCCCCGGTCGGAGTCACTCGCCGTCGAATCCAGACAGCGTCTGCTGGTCGGGGCCGCGTCGCTCCGCGGGCGGGACGCTGGTCGCGACGACCTCGTCGACGGCGTCGCGGTTGTTGGCGTCGCTGTTGATCGCTCGCGCGGCGGCGACCGTATCGACGTCGAATCCGGCGTTTGCGTACGGTTCGTACATCACGCCGCTGTTGCTCAGGAGGACGCTCACGCCGCGGTCGACCAGCGTCGAAGCAACGTCGAGCAGCCGACGTTGGTCGTCGCGGTCGAACCCCTCGGCGCTGTACGCGGTGAAGTCGGCGGTCGGGCTCAGCGGCTCGTACGGTGGGTCGAAGTAGACCACGTCTCCCGGCGCCGCCACGTCAAGGACGTACGCGAAATCACGATTGTAGATCTCGACGTCGGCGAGCACGTCGCTCGCGCGCCGAATCCGGTCGCGTTGTACCCAGTCTGGGTTCGCGTACCGACCGATCGGGACGTTGAACCCCCCGTCGGCGTTCTCCCGATAGAGCCCGTTGTAGCAGGTCCGGTTGAGATAGACGAGCAGCGCGGCCTCCTCTACGGGGTCGAACTCACCGGTGTACGGTCGGTCGTTGAAGCGCGCGCGCTGCTGGTAGTAGTAGTTGTCCACGTCACGACCGCGCTGTGTCGCCTCCGCGTACGGGAGGTCTGGGTCGGGCGCCGCCTCGGGGTCGTCGAACGCCTCTAGCCGGTCGATGAGCGTCTCGGGGGCGTCGCGAACCGTCTCGTACAGCGAGACGAGCCGTGGGTTCGTGTCGTTGATCGTGCCAGCGTCTGGCTCCAGATCGAAACAGAGCGCGCCGCCGCCGACGAACGGCTCGTGATACCGGTCGTACGACGCGGGAAACCGCGTGTACAGCGCGTCGAGCAGCTGTCGCTTCCCACCGGCCCACTTGAGGATCGGCTCTGCCATTCGATGTCGGGCGTCGGCCGTCGTCGTGTATAAACGTCCCGGGACACCGCGCTGACGGCTCGTCCATGCGTAACTTCATGCTCCTGCGACGCGTCTGACTCGATATGACACGAAAGATCAGGTTAAATCGGATCGAAACGGTCCTCTCTACGTTGACGTACCCCGTCACGCCCGCGGAGGTCGAGCGCGACTGTGGTGACGTGCTGATACAGTTGGCTGACGGCGAAGTGACCCTCGGGGAGACGGTCGCGATGTCGAGTGCGACACGGCTGGCGTCGGTCGACGAACTGCGGACAGAGCTGTTGAGTTTGCTCCCGCGCCGAGCGGTCGGCGAGCCGTTCCAGTCCGACGGCGACGCCTGAGTCCTGCTCGGCTCGCTGGCGTCACGCCGACAGCGTCGCCTCGGTATCGATCCCGTACACCGCAGCGGGGGTCTCGACGTGCGCTCGGTGAACCGCGTCGTCGTATCCGGACTCCAGCAGCCAGCGAACCCGTCGTGGGACGGTTTTCGGGCCGAGCACCATTCCCGGCTTCTCCGGGTCGTCGACGAAGTCCGTCTCCATCAGGAACGGCTCGCCGGACTCGGCGGCGCGTTCGAGCCGGTCTTTCTCGCTCATGACGCTCGGAACGGGACCCACTAACCGCCCGTCGGCGTAGTGTTTCACGACCCGACCGCGATCGAGGCCGACGGACGCTGCGAGTCTCGCCAGATCGGTCAGATCCTCGCTCGCTTCGGTGTGAAGCTGGACCGCACAGCCGACCTCGGCCGCGCGCTCGAAGGCCGTTCGGGTCACCGCGTTCGACGCCTCCCAGACCGCGTCCGTCACCTCGTAGTGTGGGCGACCGGATTTCACCGCGAGCGCACGCCCCTCGGCGACGTACTCGCTCGCGATCTCGATTCCGCCAGCCATCAGCTCTCGGGCCGTCCCCGGATCGAACCCTCGCTCGTCGACGAGCCGGCTGATCAGGCCAGGGTGGACGCCGAGGACGGGCCAAGCGCGACCCGGGAGCACCTCCGTCGCATCGGCAACGACGCCGATCGTCTCCTCGAACACCGCCCGAAAGTCCTCGGCCTCGTCCGCCTCGATGCCGAGGTGCCAGGAGGGCTTGTTGACGACGAGCATATGCGTGCCGCCGAGACGGACGAACTCCTCGACGGCCTCCATGCCGCGGCCGTGACGCGGGTCGAGGTGAAGGTGGTTGTCCAACACCGGCGTGTCGAGCGTGTCGGTCATGGATCCGATCCGGACCCGGTGTCGGATATGCGTTCCGTGCGCGGCGTCTCAAAGCCGGCGGTCGCCGGCCTGTGTCGCGGCGAAAAAGTCTATGCTCGGGGTTGCCGAAACACGGGTATGTCCCGGCTGTCGCTCGCGGTCGCACTCCTCGTGGTCGGCGGGCTGTTGATGGCGAATCCGCTGTACCTGCCGGTCGCGCTCGAGGAGACGACGACGGGATACTCACACGCCGTCCAGCCGATCGATCCCGGAGCGATCGACGACGACGTGGAGGTGGTCGACCGAATCGATCTCGACCCCGAGGCACGTGAGGCGTTCGACCGCGCTCGCGACGCGCCCGAGAGCGCGTTCACCGTCGCGGACCCGCACGCCCGGGTCGACTCTCTGCCGTATCCCGCGGAACCGACGACTGGAAACGGAATCCTCGTCGTCGCCGACGGCGAGGACCGGTACGAGTTCTGGACCCGACAGGTGGAACGTGATCCCGCGACGACGGTCGCTCAGCGACTCGTCGTTCAGCCGGTCGTCTTCTTGATCGGGTTTCTCAGTGCTGTCGCCGCGGTCGCGGTCGTGCTTCGCGGCCAGGACGAGCACCGGTAATCGCGGAGCCGAGCGATGCAACGAGAGACGGTCGGACGCTACAGCGACGACACTGGGCGGCGATACGGAGAGCGACAGCTATCACTGACAGGACGACACGAGTCGCCGACGCGGCGAGACGATCACCGTGTTGGAACCGCCGGACACAACACCTATAGCCGCCCCGTAACGAACTCCGGCGTCGATGGCCTCCCGCTCGACCCCGAACCGACTGGCCCGAGGAGTCGGGACGGTGGCCCGCCGATTCGTGGCTGGAACCCGCCAGCGGACCCGAATAGACACCCGATCGCTCGCGGCATTCCGAATCGCACTCGGTTTGCTGATCGTCGCGGATATTCTCCTCCGATCACGGAACCGCACGTTGTTTTACACGGACGAGGGCGTCGTTCCGATCGAACTGGCGATCGCTGCTGAACCCGTCGCTGCCTACTCGCCGTACGCGTTCGTCGGCTCACCCGGCGGCGTGGCGCTTCTGTTCGGACTCACCGCGCTCGTTGGGGTCGCGCTCGCCGTCGGCTACTACACTCGTTCGGTGACGGTCGTCGCGCTCGTTCTCGTCGTCTCGCTCGACGCGCGCAACCCGTTCGTGTTGAGCTTCGCCGACGTGCTGTTCGCGACGCTGCTCGCATTCGCCGTCTTCCTCCCGCTCGGGGAGCGGTGGTCAGTAGACGCCGTCGCGTCCGACAGGCCACGACGGACGTCGGTGGCGAGCGTCGCGAGCGCGCTCGTGCTCACACAACTGGTGGTGATGTACGTCGTCAACGGGTATCACAAGACGACCTCCGAACTGTGGCGGTCCGGCGAGGCCGCGGTGTTGGTGCTCGGCATCGACGAGATAACGTTCCTCTTCGGGGACGCGCTTCGGGCTGCTCCCGAACTCCTCCAGCTCGGCGGATTCGTCTGGCTGGTGATGCTCTGTCTCGCCTGGCTGCTCCTCGTGCTCCGTGATCGTCCCCGACATCTGTTTGTGGCCGCGTTCGTGATTGCACACCTCTCGATGGCGTTCACCGTGCGGATCGGAGCGTTCTCGTACGTCTGTCTCGCCGGACTGCTGTTGTTCCTGCAGCCGTCTGCCTGGGCGGACCTCGAACGTGCTGTGCGGTGGACCGACCGGCGAGTCGCCAGCAGCACTCACTCCGGCGATTCCGGCGCTGCTGGTGGCTCGACCGTCTGCGAGCGGCTCGTCGCCGGTGCCGGTCGGGTCCCTCGCCCGACCACGACGCGCCCGTCACGGACGCTCACGGCGGTTCGCTCGCGGCTTCCCGACCGGCTCGCATCACACGCCGTCGTCGTTCTCACGCTCGGGGGCCTCGCCGCCGTCCTCCTCGTCGCTGTCGGGCTGTCGGCCGTCGGAGTGGTCGACGACGACACCCCGCGGGCGGAGGTCGAAGCAGGAACGAGCGCGTTCGTCGAGTTCCAGACCGACTGGTCGATCTTCGCGCCGGTTCCGCGGACGACCGACCGGTACTACGTGTTTCCGGCGCGGACGGCGAACGGGTCGCTCGTTGACGCTCACGCCGGCCGCGAGCTCTCGTACGATCGCCCGTACGACGAACTCCAGCGTCAGCACGCGACGTACCGCGAGCGGTTCTACATGGTGTCGCTGTTCGACGACGAGGACACGTCAGACCGGGTCGCATCGCGGCTCGCCGAACACACTTGCGAGACATATCGCAGCGACAGTGGGGACAGCCTCACGCGCGTGGAGATATACCTCGTGACAGAGCGGATCACCCGCGAGACCATCGACGACCCGGAGGCCCGCGACCGATCTGCCTCGCGGCTGTTCGCACACGACTGTGTTGATGACGGCGACCCGCTCCCGCCGCCGCCGTTCGACTGACAGGCCCTCGACACCGGCTACCGCGTCGACTCGGCGTCCCGCGCTTCGGGGTCGGGTTCGGCGTCGTTCGCGTCGTCTCGGTCGTCAGCGTCGTTCACATCGTCGCCGCCACCACCATCGTCGACCGCCTTGCTGTCGTCGTGTCGGGGCTCGTCAGCGGACTCAGCAACCGCCTCTTTGAC
>JARVCL010000188.1:0-5709 GCA_040405695.1 Halorubrum sp.
TCTCCCGCCACCGACCACGTGTCTCCCATCACCGACCACGCATCTTCCGACCCCATCGTCTCGGCTCCGTCGTCTCAGACGCCCGGTCACTCGCTTCCCGAACGGCGCTCGCCGCCGTCGTCCCGGCCTGCCGCCTCGTACCGCTCGCTCGCCGTCGAGAACGACGCCTCGTCCAACTCGCGGGTCCGCCGCCCCTCCCGCGCCGCGATCGCCTCGGGGGCCGGGCTGGCGTCGTCGTCGATGCGCGCGAACGACGTGTGAACCTTCGTGTGACACCACCGACAGAGCGCCACCGTGATCTCGTGTGGCCCCGCCCCCGTGTCGACCGAGTCGGCGTCGGCGTCGGCGTCAGTCGGATCCCCGTCGGCGTCGGTGGTCGCCGTGGCGAGGCCCGCAGCATCCGCGTCGGCCGCGTCGGCCGCGTCGTCGACGGGCGAGGTCGCGTCGGCTCCCGCTGTGTTCCCGTACGACAGGTGGTGTTCCTCGATGAGGGGCCGGGCGTCCTCGCCGGCGAGTCGGATCCCTTCGAGTCCGCACCGAGCACACGCTCGCCCGTCGGTCGTCGACCGGTAGTGCGGGCACGCCCGCCAATCGCCCTGCGCGCCGACGTGGCAGGCGTACTCGTCGGCCTGCCGTGCGGCCGCGAACTCGGGGTCGTCGCCGGCACGGGTCAGCGCGAATCGACAGCGACCGTCGTCGGTCAGGTGGTCACAGATCCCCGCGACCGCGTACGGGTCGTCGACCCCGACAGGCGTTCCGTTCGGCGTCCGTTCCATACCGACGGATACACCTCGGGACACTTCAATACCGGTCGCGACGAGACACGGCGATCAGACGCAGAGAGCGGACACGACCCGGATCGAGAACACCAGCCCCATCGACCGGGGGCGAGCGCGGATCCGACCGCGACCGGACGCGGGCGCGAGCGGCGGCGACACCGTGGGAGCGTCGACACGGGCGGATCAGTCAGCGCGAGGGCCGCGGTGTCGGCTACCGACAGCCGAGTACGGAGTGCCCGCGAGAACTGCACCGCGCGACAGCCGAGGGGGTTCGAACGCGGTCAGACGAGACTCGCGCCGTCGACGTCAGTTCGAGCGTACTCCACGTCGAGTAGCGTCAGGACGGTCGGAGCGACGTCGAGGAGGTCGGCGTCCTCGACGGTCGCAGCCGGGTGGTCGACGAACAGTCCGGCGTTCTCGAACGTGTGCATCCCGGTTCGGGGTCCATCGGGGTCGAAGATCCGGTCGCGCGGTCTGAACCCCGCCTTCAGGTCGAATCCGGGGTTCGGGACGGCGACGAGGTCGGGAGCGATCTCGTCGTGGTCGCCCCGGAAGGCCGTCTCGCGCTCGACGACGCGGTCGACCACCGGGTTCCCGTTCGGCCCCGTCCACGCCTCCAGCGCCTCGGTCAGTTCGGCGCGAACGTCGTCGTACGCGGCGTCGGAAACGGTGCCGTCGGGCTCGCGGCCGTCGAGGTTGAGGTAGAATCGGCCCGGAACGAGCGAGTACGCGCGGGACGCACCGTCGATGTCCGACAGCGAGTCGTGGTCGTCAGTCTCATACGAGAGCCACCCCTCCGCTGCGAGCCACTCGTTGCAGTACACGTCGTACTCCAGCCGCGTGAACCCGTGAGTGGAGGCTACGACGAGCCGAACGTCGTCGGGGACCGTGTCACGGATCCGGCCGATGTGTGCGTCGAGCGCCGCGTAGAACTCCACGAACGCGTCCGCGTGCGGCCCGTCAGAGAGGTGCTCCTCCCACAGAAAGTGGTTCACCCGGTCCGGGCTCGTGAACGCGCCGACGAACAGGTCCCAGTCGTCGCGCTCGACGTATCGATCGAACAGCGCGGCCCGGGCGTCGAGCACCGACCGAGCGTGTTCGATGAACGCCGTCTTGTCCGCTTTGTGCCCAAGTTTGGCGTTGATCGACTGGATGTACTCGCTGTCGGTGAGGTGCTCTCTGAGCTCGTCGGGGTGTGCCGCGCGGTCGACGTCCGGCGAGAGGTAGCCCGACAGCATTCGCTGGAGGGTACGCTGAGGCGGGAACGTGACGGGGACGTTGAGCACGGTCGCGTCCCTGCCGGCGGCCGCGGCGCGGTCCCACACGCGGGTGGCCTGCACGTCTCGCCCCATCGGGACGTACGTGTCGTAGCTTCCGACCTCGCGGTCCTGAAAGCCGTACACACCGGTCTCGCCGGGGTTGACGCCGCTCATCATGGCCGGCCAGCACGCGCTCGAATCGACGGGGAGGATGCTGTCTATCGCGTCGGCGTCACCCGTGTCGGCGATCGCCGACAGCGTCGGAAACGTCTCCGGATGGTCGGCGACGAGATCGAACGGGAGCCCGTCGATCCCGATGAACGCCACGCGCGGGGTGTCGGCCCCGCGCAGCCGGTCGAAGAGGCCCATAGAGCCACATCGACGCTCGGGAGGAAAAGCGTTGACATCGTCACGCCGACCGGAGCGTGATCGACCGCCCGACCGATGTGGTCGATCGGCCCCGCACAGACACAGCGCCACGTGACACCCGCTCGTCCCGGGAGCCTTTTGCGGCCGGCCGGCGACCGCCCGGTATGGAGACGCGACGCACGCTGCTCGTCGACGCGTTCACCGACGAGCCGCTCGCCGGCAACGTCGCCGGCGTGGTACCCGACGCGACGGGACTGAGCGACGACCGAATGGGACAGATCGCCGCAGAGC
This sequence comes from Halorubrum sp., assembly GCA_040405695.1. Lineage (GTDB taxonomy): Archaea > Halobacteriota > Halobacteria > Halobacteriales > Haloferacaceae > Halorubrum. The sequence continues at coordinate 2,699 of JARVCL010000188.1, forward strand.
TCGGCGCGTCCGAGACCGCGTTCGTAACCACGCTCGGCGGATCCAGCGGCGGATCGGCGGACGGCGACGCAGACCACCGGATCCGGTATTTCACGACGACGACGGAGGTCGACCTCTGTGGCCACGCGACCGTGGCGGCGTACGCAACCCTGTTCGCCGACGGGACGATCGACGCCGGCGAGTACACGCTCCGGACGAACGTCGGCGATCTCACGGTGACGGTGACCGACGACGGCGGCGTTCGGATGCGCCAGGAGCCGCCCGCAGTCGAGGTCGTCGACCCCGACACACTCGGTGTCGAGCGCCTCGGTGACGCACTCGGCATCGATCCGGCCGCGTTGCGTGACGTTGGCGCGGACCTCCCCGTCGCGGTCGCCTCGACCGGCCTCCCGTTTCTCGTCGTCCCCGTCAACTTCCTCGAACACCTCGGAGGCGCGTCGCCGGACGCGGACGCGATCGAGGCGCTCTCCGACGAGTTCGATGTCGCGGGCGTGTACGCGTTCACGTTCGACACGCTGGAAGCCGACTCCACGCTCCACGGGCGGGCGTTCGCCCCCGCGGTCGGCGTCGATGAGGACCCCGTGACGGGCACCGCGAGCGGCGCAGTCGGCGGCTACCTCCAAGCCGTCGAGGCGTTCGACGGCGACACGCCCGACGAGCTCCGGTTCGAGCAGGGTCACTTCGTCGACCGACCGGGGTACGTCCGGGTGCGGGTCGGCGACACGAGCGACCCGGTCACGGTCGGCGGCGACGCCGTGGTGTCACTGGAGGGAGATCTACGGCTGCCGGACGGCGCGGACGACGACGACATCCTGATCGTCTGACTGCCTGATCGTCTGATCGTCTGATCGACCACCCGTTCCCGCAATCCTTACTGCCGCGCGGCGTCGATCGGCTGTATGGAGTTCAACCTTCCAACTGCGGCCGGTCTGGTGGTGCTTCTCGTCGCGCTGGGGGCTGGGGGGCTCGTCGGCAGCGGGATGATGCTTCTGCAGACGACGCTGATGATGGTCGTCCCGTCGATGATCGCCTTCGCCGCCGTCGTGTTCGCCATCGGCATGAAACACGGCGAGTTCCGCGCGCGCCAGGCGTGAGCCGCCGGCGTCGCCCCCGACACGGCGCGAAGCGGGTCACCGACTGAAACGGTCAAGAGCGCACACACCGCGGCGCTTTTTACACGACGGGATGAATCCGCGAGCGTGCCGCTCGGGTCGCCGCTCACCGAACTCGTCCTCCTCCTCGCCGGCGTCGCGCTGTTGTACGTCGGCGCGGAGCTGTTGGTGTCGGGGGCGCGAGAGCTCGCGCTCGCGATCGGACTGAAAGCCTCGACCGTGGGCGTCACCGTCGTCGCCTTCGCGACGACCGCACCAGAGCTGTTCGTCGCCGTCCTCGGCGCGCTCACCGTCTCGACGGACATCGGCCTCGGCGCGATCGTCGGCTCGAACATCGCCAACGTCGGACTGGTGTTGGGTGTCGCCGCACTCATTCGGCCGCTCGAGGTCTCCGAGACCGTCCTCGAACGACACGTCCCGTTCATGATCCTCGCGGCGCTGCTCCTCGTCGGACTCGGCTGGAACGGCCGAATCGGGGCGCTCGAAGGGACCGTCCTCCTCGTCGTGCTCGTCGGGTTCACGCTCGTCGTGCTCCGTCGGATCCAGCGAACACAGGCGGGGATATCTGCGGTCGAGCGCGACCGGATGCCGGACGCCCAGCCGCGGGACGTCGCCGCCGTGATCGGCGGGATAATCGCCTTGGTGCTCGGATCGCGCTGGCTGATCGAGGGGGGCCGAGCGCTGCTCACGGCCGCCGGCTTCACCGACCTGTTCATCGGACTCACGGTACTGGCGATCGGCACTTCGCTGCCAGAGCTCGCCGCGAGCGTCGTCGCCGCCGTCCGCGACGAGGCGAGTTTCAGCGTCGGCAACGTCGTCGGCTCGAACATCTACAACATCCTCGCCGTGATCGGGATCCTCGCGCTCATCGCCCCCATCCAGGTGAGCGCCGGCGTTCGCGCGTTCGAGTTCCCCGCGCTCGTCGCGTTCACCCTCCTCCTGGTTGGACTGATGTACCGCGGAAAGCGACTCTCCCGGGTCGACGGCGCGGTGCTCGTCACCGGATACGTGGTCTTCATCGCCCTGCTGCTCCCGTGAGAAGACGAACCGTGTCGTCGTCCCGCGTCGTCCCGCGCCGTCCCGCTCTGTGCCGACCCGTCCCGACCCGTCCCGCTCTGTGCCGACCCGTCCCGACCCGTCCCGAACCGGTCAGTCGATCCGGAACCCGCCCGCGTCCTCGGCGGCGCGGATCAGGTCGCCGATGGAGTCGTCAGCGGAGAGCCCGTGGCTCGCCGCGAAGCGCTTGATCGTGACCGGCGGCAGTTCGACGGGGGTGTCGGCGGCGACGAGCAGCAGTCCGATCGCCTCCGGGGGTGGGGACTCCGGCCCGGCGTTCGAGACGAACCAAGAGAGGAGCGTGTCGAACGTGGCCACCACGTCGTTCGAGGTCGACCGGTTGCGCGAGGTCGACCCGTTCGCGTGGAGCGTGGCGTCGACGCCGTAGTCGAAGCCGTCGTGTTCGAAGGAACTCGCGAGCCACCGGCTCACCGCCTGCCGGTCGATCGTGCCACCGGCTCCGGCACCGGCACCCGTCCCAGCGGTACTCCCGGGGCCGTCCGCCGCCGACTCGCTCCCGGCGGCCTGCGGCTCACCGGCGATCGGGTCGCGGTCGGCGGCCGGGCTGGGGGTCGCCGGCGACTCGAAGCCGGACTCGCCCGCGTTGGCGGCCCCAGCACCCTGCGGTGGCGCGGTGTCTCGTGACGGGCGGCCGGAGCCGACGTTCGGCCGGCCGTTCGTGCCGACGACGTACCGGCCCTCCCCGATCTCGACGACGTTCTCGTCGTCGGTGAAATCGAGGTCCTCGGGGTCGGCCGGCGTCGAGTCCGGGTCGGCCGGCGGTGCGTCGTGGTCACTCATAGCGTGGTGTTGGCGGCGCGATAAGATAGGTGTTCCGGGCGG
>JARVCL010000189.1:0-5697 GCA_040405695.1 Halorubrum sp.
CCGTCGTCGATGCTGGCTTTCAACGACTCGGGCGTGATCGAGTCGACGTCAGATTCGGGGGTCGGGAAACCCATCTCGTCTGGATCCATGTACACCACACCGTACCGGGGCTACCGGGTTAAATCTTCGCATAGTAATTCACTTATTTCACAATACTATATGGCAAAACGCCGCGTCGAATTCGGATAGGTGCCGCTTGAGACCGCTACGAACTCCGAAATAGGATGAACGGCCGTCGTAATAATTCAGTTGTTCAAGACAATCACAAGAATCGATGCGCTTATCAGTGGTGGGTTAATATTGTGTGATAGCCCCAACATGGGGAGGCAATCATGAGCACGGAAACTGCGACTGAGACACTCGACGTGAAAGGACAGAACTGCCCGATGCCGGTCATCAAGACGAAAGGCGCGTTCGACGGCCTCGACGCCGGCGACGTTCTCGAAGTGATCTCGACCGACGCAGGCAGCATGAGCGACATCGAAGGCTGGGCTGACTCGACTGACGGGGCCGAGCTGGTCGACCAGGAGGAAGCGACGGAGGGCGGCGAATCGGTGTACAAACACTACGTCCGGAAGGCGGCGTAATCGATGAGCGCGGACACGCCGGCGTCCGACGACATCGCCGCCTCTCCCGAGGAGATTCGCGAGCTTCAGTCGCAGATCGAAACCCTAGAGGCCGAGGTTTCAGACCTCCGGAGCGACGTCGACGACGGCACCGCCGACAAGATGGTGATCATCGCCACCAAGGGGACGCTCGATATGGCGTATCCACCGCTCATTCTCGCGAGTACGGCGGCCGCGTTCGGCTACGACGTGACAGTGTTTCACACGTTCTGGGGGTTGGAGATCCTTCACGAAGAGAACTCGAAGGATCTCAAGTTGAGCGCCGTCGGCAACCCCAACATGCCGGTGCCGAATCTCGTCGGCGCGTTGCCCGGGATGGATCGAGTGACGACCCGTATGATGCGGTCGAAGATCGACGACAACGATGTCGCCTCCGTCGAAGAGCTCATCGAGACGTCTCTCGCGACCGGAGTCGACCTGCAGGCGTGTCAGATGACGATCGACCTCCTCGGCTACGACGAGACCGAGTTCTACGATGGTGTGACGACCGGCGTCGGAGCGGCGTCCGCGTTTCAGGATATGGCAGACGCAGATATCCAGCTGCTCGTGTAGGCGCTGGCGTCTGTGACCGTCCGGTGCTAGACCCCGAACTACCTCGTTTCTCGTCGTCGGTCGCGGAGTAACCGACCCCGTCTCCTCACAGACAGCCACGCATCGTCGGCTCCGTCTCCGGCTATCTTAAAGCTTAATAACGAGAGCGCACTGGATTGTTATATGACAGTCGTCAGCGTGTCGATGCCAGAAGAGCTGTTGAACCGGATCGACGAGTTCGCAGACGAGCACGGGTACACCGGACGCAGCGAGGTCGTTCGGGAAGCGTCACGCAACCTGCTCGGCGAGTTCGAGGACGCGAAACTCGAAGACAGACGGCTGATGGCCGTCGTCACCGTGCTGTTCGACTACGAGACGACGAGCGTCGAAGAGCGGATGATACACCTCCGCCACGAGCACGAAGGGTTGGTCGCGTCGAACTTCCACAGCCACGTCGGCGGCCAATACTGCATGGAGCTGTTCGTGCTCGAGGGGTCGCTCGCGGACATCTCGACGTTCGTCGGTAAGGTTCGCGCGACGAAGGATACGCTCACCGTCGATTACAGTGTCACCCCCGTCGACGAGTTCGGGAGCGGAGAGCTGGCGGCCGCTGCCGCGAGCGCCCAGAACCACGGTCACGACCACGCCGGTGACGAACCGGACCACCACGACGACGCGACCGACGAGTGAGCACCGACACCGGCGGTGTCACGCGTCGGCGATGACCCAGACGAACGCAGTTGAGACACCGACCGCGTACCCCGCAAGGTGTGCGAATACGTTGCTGCCGAGCGGAACGATCACCAGCGAGCCGATCACGCCGGCGACGACGACGCTCGCCCCGGTGACGTACAACAGCTCCCGAGCCGCGGCGAGGTCGAGCCCGGCGAGCCGTGGTGTGCCGGTCCGAGCCCAGAGGAACCCGGCTGTGACGGCGGCGACGGTCGCGAACAGAATCGCCACCGTCGGTGTGGGCGGGAAGTATCCCGCCCCGCTCGGGGAGACGAAGACGAACGCGAGCGACCCGAACGCGACGACCACCGACCAGCGGACGTCGACGCCGCCGGCTGTGGCCCGGCCGGCGACCGACCTCGTCACGTCACGTGTTTGCTTCGTCCCTCGTATCTCGCCTGCCGACTCCGACGCGAGAGCTGCGAACCACACGACGACGAGGTACCCGAGAAAGGCGCTGTTGACGTCTGAGAATCCCGCTGCGGGCGCGTCGAGTGCACCGCCGAACGCGAGCAGCGTCGCCCAAGCAGAGACGAGCGGAACGACGAGCAGGAAGATCACCGCCGCGTACAGCAGTCGTCGCTGCCACCCCGCGATGACGGACAGTGGATACGCGACGGCGACGACGAGCCAGTAGTTCACCACGTTGTCGAGCAGGTGGCTCGGGTCTGTGTGGACGAAACTCGAGGCGAAGGCGGTCCAGAGCGTCCACCGGCTCTCGAAGACGCCGGTCGCAGACAACGAGAGCGCCCACGCCTCGCTGCCTGGCATCACTGCGACGACGACGAGAAGCGCCGGCAGCGGAACCGCGACGAGGACGAGTTCGACCGCCGGTCGTCCGCGGATGGCCCGCGAGAGCGCGTCGGCGAGCCCCCGGACCGATGGCGTCTCTCGGTCGCTCCGTCCGTCGTCGCCGGACGGCTCGTCACCGCCTCTCTTCAGCCCCCCAGAACCGGCCATGCGGGCCGTTGGGGTCGTCGGTAGAAAGGCGTTCCCCGACAGCAACGCGACGGTGCGGGGGCGCTGTCAGTCCGGCGGCGATCCGCCGATGAGAAGCGGTCGTCGACGCTGCGGACCAGCGCTGAATCGCCGACTACAGCTGTGAGGCGGCGACCGTGCCGAGCGCCGACGCGAAGTCGTCGGCGGTGAGTGCCACCTCGTCGGCGTGGTCGTTGGCGGCCTCGCCGTGCTCGTCGGCGACGCGCTCGATAGCGGTCATTGCCGCCTCTCGGCAGACTGCCGCGATCTCCGCGCCGGAGTACCCCTCCGTCTCGTCGGCGAGCGAGTCGAGGTCGACGTCGTCGGCGATTGGCTTGTCGCGGGTGTGGACCGCGAACACCTTTCGGCGCGCGTCACGGTCGGGCTCGGGCACCTCGATGTGAGTCTCTAACCGCCCCGGACGCAACAGGGCGGGATCGAGCGCCGACCGCCGGTTCGTCGCGGACAACACGACGAGGTTCGGGTTGTCGCTCGCGCGGTCGAGCTCGGTCAACAGCTGTGAAACGACCCGCTCGCCGACCCCGGAGTCACCGCCACCAGCGGCGTCGCGGTCGCTCGCCACCGCGTCGATCTCGTCGAAGAACACGATCGCGGGAGCCGCCTGCCGGGCCCGGTCGAAGAGGTCTCGCACCGCTTTTTCCGACTCGCCGACGTACCGGTCGAGGAGTTCGGGGCCGGCGACCTGGATGAAGTTGACACCGCTCTCGCCGGCGATAGCTCGCGCGAGTAGTGTCTTTCCGGTCCCCGGCGGGCCGTGTAAGAGCACTCCCGTCGGCGGGTCGGCGTTGGCGGCGTCGAACAACGGACCGTAGGTGAGCGGCCACGTTACCGCCCGCTCTAACTGCTCTTTCGCCTCGGGGAGCCCCCCAACGTCGGAGAAATCGGTGGTTGGCTGCTCGGCGACGTACTCGCGCATCGCGCTCGGCTCGACCGAGGCGTGTGCCGCCTCGAAGTCAGCCTTCGTCACCCGGACGTTCGCGAGCGCGGCCGCGTCGTCCTCACGAGCGCGTCGTAGCGCCGTCATGGCCGCCTCCTGAGCGAGTCCCTCGATGTCGGCCCCGACGAACCCGTGCGTCCGACTCGCTATCCGGTCGAGGTCGACGTCGTCGCCGAGCGGCATCCGCCGGGTGTGGACGTCGAGGATCTGCCGCCGCCCCGTCTCGCCGGGCACGCCGATCTCGATCTCCCGGTCGAATCGGCCGCCACGACGGAGCGCCGGGTCGAGGCTGTCGACGCGGTTGGTCGCGCCGATGACGATCACGTCGCCGCGGGCGTCCAGCCCGTCCATGAGCGAGAGTAACTGACCGACGACCCGGTTCTCCACGTCGCCGCCGTCGTCACGTTTCCCCGCGATCGAGTCGATCTCGTCGAAGAAGACGATCGCGGGTGCCTCCTCGCTCGCGCGATCGAACACGTCTCGGAGGCGCTCTTCGCTCTCGCCTTTGTACTTCGACATGATCTCCGGGCCGTCGACTGTGATGAACGTCGCGTCTACCTCGTTGGCGACCGCGCGGGCGATCAGTGTCTTGCCCGTGCCCGGCGGGCCGTACAACAGCACTCCTTTCGGCGGGTCGACGCCGAGCCGCGTGAACACCTCCGGCTCAGAGAGGGGGAGCTCGATGGTTTCACGAACCAGCTCCAGCTCCTCGTCGAGCCCGCCGATGTCCTCGTACGTCGCGCCAGCCGTGCGCTCGGCGGGGGCCGGAGGGCTCTGGCCGTCACCGTCGGTTCCGGACGCGCCGGACCGATCGCGCCGGCCGTTGCGTCCCGTTCCCGTGCCCTGTCCTCGGCCGTCGCGTCTGGATGTCGAGCGATCTCCGTCCGTCCCGGACCCGGCGGTGGACCCCCGGCTCCCGCTCCCGGCTCCGGTTCCGGACCGCGATCCGGCTCCCGTTCGCGCGCTCCGTGTTCCATCACCGCCCGTGTACACGACCTCAACGTCGGTCGAGGAGCCGACACGGACGGTGCCAGACGGTTCGGTCCGCTCGACGACGAACCGGATTCCGCCGAGCCGCTCGACGTGGACCGCCTCCTCGGGCGTGACGGGTCGGTCACGGAGGTCGCGGGCCAGCGCGCGCTCGACGACGTCGCGGCTCACGTCGGCGTCGGCGAGTTCGGCGGGTGCGGCGAGGACGATCCGACGAGCGTCTGCGACCTCGATCGGGCTGACCGACACGGTGTCGCCGACTTTCACACCCGCGTTCGCACGAGTGTCGGCGTCGATGAGAACGGTGCCGTCGCGGGCGTCGGCGCCGCCGGGCCACACCTTCGCCACGGCGGCGCGTTCGCCCTCGATCCGGACGGTGTCGCCGCTGAGGAGGCCGAGTCGCTTGCGGGCAGTTTCGGGAAGTCTAGCGATACCGCGCCCGGCATCGCGCTTCTCGGCGGCACGCACCGTGAGCGTGACGCCTGCGGTCTCGTTCATACGTGTCTTCCGGCCTGCTGACCCTTTACCCTTGCCCGCCCGGCGCTCGCGGATCGTCCCCCCGGCACGCCTGCCGGCACGACCGGAACCGCCTTAGTCCGTGGGCTCACGAGTGACCCCATGCAACCGACAGGCGAGCTCCGCGGGGACGCGGTCCACGTCGGCGGCGACGCCCGTCAACGCTTCTTCGACTCGCGCGGGTACGGCCGCCCCCTCGAAGGGAACTCGATCTCCCTCTCACGGGTCGAGGCCGCCCACCTGCTGTTCCGTGGCGACCTCGCCGGGGTCACGCTCGACGCGGACGGCGGCTCTGGGCGGGGAGACGCCGGGGGCGAACGCGTCGGGTTCGAGCGCTTCTTCGTCGATAGCGCGGCGACCGTCGAG
>JARVCL010000190.1:0-5637 GCA_040405695.1 Halorubrum sp.
CCGACACGTCCGTTCGCGTCGTCGAGAACGACTCCGGTGTCGCGAAGCCACGCCGTGGCCTCCCCGTCGCCGTGAATCAGGAGTTCGGCGAGATCTGCGGGTTCGTCGATGTCGGTCGCGAGCCGATGTGAGTCGACGACGGCGACGCTCGCGTCGGCCTCACCGGCGATGCGCCGGTGGTCCAGATACGACGCGCCGTGGTAATCGACGCGGAACGCTGGATGGCGGACGACGAGCGCGTTCGTCCCTCCGCCGCGACCTGGTGCGATCGCCACGTCTGCGTCCGACGCAAAGAGTCGACGCAGGGCGTCGGGCGTCGCGAGCGCGAGGTCTGCCATCACGATCCCGACCGGCCCCGTCTCGGTCGGGTCGTGGCGGTCGAGCGCCGCGTTCACCGCCTCGGTCAGCGGCCGTGTGTCGACGGTGACAGGTATCTCGGCCGGCGGCTCCACGTCGTCAGTCGCGAGCAGGTGCGGATCGCCGCCAGCCGTGCGTACGGCACGAACGACGTCTTCGAGCATTCGCCGCGCGAACGCGGCCCGTTCGTCGGACTCGAGAACGCCGGCGAGGCGCGATTTTGGCCGGTCGGTGGAGAAGGGGACCAGGACCTCCATCTGACCCGATCAGAAGAGGGACTCGAGCTCGTCGCCGTCGTCGCTGACGAGTTCGTCGAGGTTGTCCTCGCTCTCGTCACGGATCTCTTCGAGATTGTCCTGTGCCTCGATGGCGACCTGCTGAAGCTCCTTGATCCGTGGGACGTTCGTGACACCCGCTAAGAGGATCACGGTCGCGACGAACCCGGCACCTCGGTACGGGTAGTCGCCGCCGCGAACCTCCATCGATCCGGTCTGCTCTTCGAGCCACTTGCGGCCGCGCTCGATACCTTTTCGATTGAGATACTCGGGCGGGCCGGCGAGCACGAGCAGCGCGCGCTCTGCCCCCTCGATCTCACACGGGAGCGTCAGGCGTCCGAGCGCCGCCTTGCGAACGAGGCTCGTGATCCGGTTGGTGGTGTGTGCGCTGTCGAGTTCGTCGTCGCCGTCGTCGTTACGAAGCCGAGAGAGCAGCCCGCCCGATGTTCGCTCCTCGACTTCCTCCTCCGCGTAGCCGACGGTCGAGACGCCGCCGCCGGAGAGCGTGTTGATGATCTCTGATGAGTCGACGACGCTCTCTGCGACCTCCTGACCCTGCTGGATCTCGCCTGCGCCGAAGAGGATGCCGAACCGGCGAACGATCTCCTCGTTGATCTCCTCGTAGCCGCCCTGGACGGACTCGCCCGTCTTTCGCCAGGCGTCGTTGTCGAACACCATCAGGTTGTCCACCTCACGGACGAACGTCTGGAAGGAGCGAGCGGCGTTGAGGGTGTAGATTCCCCCTTCGTCGCTACCCGGGAGGACGCCGAGGCCGTACACGGGTTCGGTGTAGATCCGCTTGAGGTGTTTCGCCAACACCGGCGCGCCGCCGGAACCGGTTCCACCGCCGAGTCCAGCGACGACGAGGAACGCGTCCACCTCGTGGACGGGGATCGAGTCGATAGCCCCCTGTACCTCGTCGATGTCCTCCTCGGCGATCTCCGCGCCGAGCTCGTTGTCCGCACCGACTCCATGGCCCTTCACCCGGGACTGCCCGATGAGCACGCGCTGGCTCTCCGGGATGTGTTTGAGCCCCATCAGGTCCGCCTTGGCCGTGTTCACGGCCGCGGCCGCGCGTACGATTTCGGAACCCGTCCGTTTGTCGTACTCTAAGAACTTGTCGACGACTTTCCCACCCGCCTGTCCGAATCCGATCATTGCCAGTTTCATCGTGAACTCCCTTGGTCTCTGAAATAAGCGAAGTGGGATCTCGGATATAAGGCTTCTGGTGGCGTTACCAGAGTTGAGATCCACACATTGCTCGTCTGACATCCTGTGCTGTCGGCTTCGTCTGGTTCGAACCGCACACCCTGCCAGGGCTGTGTCGTCGCGCGACTCATGTGACGCCCAGATACTCGCCGAGGGTGGTCATCTCGGACTCCTCGATGCCGAACGCTGCCACGTCGTTGTCGGCGGTCGTGTTGTCGAAATTCAACGAGCGGTACTGGTCCGGTCCCATGGGGAAGCCAGGCACGGCTCCGAGAACCGTGAGGCCAACTCGCGCGAGCGGCATCGGAAGCGGAAGAATGGTCACTCCCTTTCGTTCCGCCTCGTACACGAGGTTCGTCACCTCTCGGAGCGTTAGCGTCTCTGGACCGCCAATCTCGTACGTCTCGCCGACGTGCTCGTCGTCTTCCAGTGCAGCCACGAGCATCGGAACGAGGTCCTCGACGTGGATGGGCTGGAACCGGGTCCGCCCGCCACCCGGGAGCGGGTACAGCGGGACCGCCGGTGCGAACATCTTTTTCAGTCGCTTTGTGAACGAAACGAACTCACCACCCTCGCCGAAGACGACCGAGGGACGAAACGTGGTCCAGTCGAGGTCGCTCTCTCGGACGATCGTCTCTGCTTGTCCCTTCGCGCGGATGTACGCCGTCGCCCCGTCGGGGTCGGCACCGAGCGCACTCATCTGAACGAACCGACTCGCCCCCGTCGCTTTGGCCGCCTCAACCAGGTTCTCCGTCCCCGCTCGGTGGATTCGGTCGTGCATGACGTTCCCGCCCGTGGGTTCGAACAGCGGCGAGAGCGCGACGAGGTTCACCACAGCGTCGTGCCCGTCGACCGCCGAGGCGACCGAGTCGGGGTCGGTGACGTCGCCGGCAACGGCTTCGACGCCGTCGGGTGTCGACCCGGGAGACCGTGACAGCGCGGTCACCTCGTGACCCTCATCAGCGAGCGTCCGACATAGGTACGACCCGATGAACCCGGTCCCACCGGCCACCAACACTCTCATGCACATCGATTCTGTCGGTATCACCGTAAACCTACCGTGATGTCTGACAGAGGGCTGACCGCCGTCGTCTCTCCCTCGATCAGGTCCAGCGGTCGAGACCCGTCTGAACCTGTGACTCCCGGATCCGCTCGAATCCTCTGTCGACCTCCGCGGCGTCGACACCCCACTCGTCGACGACGTACGCACGCGCCGCGTCCACGTCCGGTTCGATGGTCGTGTCGAACGCCGCGTCGGACGCCGGCGGATTCAAGAAGAGTTCGCGGACAGCAGTCGCGTTCGGGATCGACGCATCGTGTGCTTCGAGCACCCCCCAGAGGTCGCCGTGTTCTTTGACCGCCGACACCGCCGTCTTCGGCCCGATCCCGTGGACGCCCTCGTTGAAGTCGGTGCCACACAGCAGCGCGACGTCGATCAACTCCTCACGGCTTATCCCCAGGTCGGCAAGCGTCGCGTCGAGTTCCATCAGCTCCGGGTTCCCCTTGCTCGTCAGCTGGCGGAGCGTCGTCGGCGCACCGAACAACAGCGTGTCGTAGTCCTCGCTGCCGGCGTGGTCGACGGCTCCCGTCGCCGCCATGTGCGCGCACTGTGCTTCGCCTTCGGCCGGGGCTTCGACGACGGGCACGTCGAGGAGGTCGAACAGCTCTCGGGTCGTCTTCTGGATGGTGTCGGTGAGTCGCTGCGTGCGCGCGGCGAGTCGAGCAGCCTCGACCGCGTCGCCGCGTTCTTCCGCGGCTGTCTGTCGTTCCACTGCGCGTTCACGCTTCTCGCGACGTTCTGCAACCTCGTCCGCTTTGAGCTCTGTCATCTCGCCGTCGAACACCATCACCGGGCTCAGATCGTGTTCGAAGAACTTCGGGAGCCCCTGAACGATCCCGATCAGGTTCGCCACCTCCGTGCCGTCGGCGGTGGTGTACGCCGCGTCGCTCGTCCACTTCACCGTCGTCGTCAGGTAGCGATACAGCCAGTTGTGTGCGTCGATGGCAACGACGCTCCCCTCGAGTTTTTCGAAGGGGACCTCACGAATGGACGCGAGGTCGCGCAGGTCCGCGTTTCCCATTACCTACCCGATCGGGGTCGGGGGTCTTAAACGGTCGAGACCGCCTTCCGGACGTCGAGCGTATCGACGGAGCGACACCGGTGGTACCGACGCCTTGTCGGACGTTTATATACGTCCCACGGCAACGTCGAGGCGTAATGGTGTCGCCGTTCGACGTGTTGGGAATCGACGACGACGCGGACGCGGACGCCATCAAACAGGCGTACCGAAACCGGGTGAAGGAGGTACATCCGGACCGCGGCGGGACGATAGCGGAGTTTCAGCTCGTCAGGCGCGCCTACCGGGCGCTCACCGAAGACGAGTACAGTAACGGATCGACGGATGAGACGACTGATCCCGCCGACCTCGACCTGACGGCAGACGACACGACAGGCACCGCACCGACGCGCGTGGAGTATCTCGACTACGAGGTGCTCGTCGACCGCGGCTGGAGCATCGACGACGACGACCTGTTCGCGAAGGCGGCGGAGGCGGACCTCGACGTGATCGACTACGGCCGTCTCCTCGTCGAGTCCGACGAGAGCCTGCTGGAGGCAGCGGAGAGCCGCGGGTTCGCGTGGCCGTTCTCGTGTCGCGGCGGCGCGTGTGCGAACTGTGCTGTCTACCTCGTCGAGGGTGAACTCTCACAGCCAGCCAACACCATTCTCTCGGAGGCGCACTCAAAGCGGGGGTTCCGCCTCTCGTGTAACGGCTACCCTCTCTCGGCGGAGCTGCGAATCGTCTTCAACGTCAAACACCTCCCCGAACTCGACGAGCTGCGACTCCCGCCGGGGCCGTTCCGCCGGGCACACTCGGACTGATACTGAGACTGTTCGCAGTGATCACGGCAAGTCGTGCGTGGCGATCGGAGAGAGCGAGCAGACGGAGCTGTACCCGTCGAGCACCCTGCACAGCGAGTCGTGTGCCCGGGAGATTTATCGCCCTCCCGGCGAAGGTCGGCACATGAGACACACACGGGGGGCGCTTCTCACCATCGACCTGACGAGTCGCACCGCCTCCACGGAATCGATAGGCGGCCGGCTCGCCGAGTTCGTCGGGGGACGAGGGCTCAACACCCGACTGGCGTACGATCGGATTCCGTTCGACGTCGACCCGCTCGGACCGGCAAACCGAGTCTTCCTCTCTACGGGACCGCTGCAGTACGCTGCGACCTCGTACACCGGTCGGATGGCGGCGACGGCCGTCTCACCGCTCACGAACGGGCTTCTCTCGTCGAATGCAGGGGGATTCCTCTCGCGGAACTTCACCGGAGCGGGGTACGCGGCGGTCGAAGTCGTCGGCGAGAGCGACGAACTGCTCGCGGTACACGTCCGAGAGGCGGACGGCGACGGGGAGCCGGTCGTCGAGTTCGAGCCGGTCCCGGACCTCGTCGACGCCGAGGTGCCCGCCGTCTCCGATCGCTTCGCCGAGAGCCACGGGCTGGCTGCCGAACACGTCGCGTGTATCGGCCCGGCTGGCGAGCACGGCGTCCGGTTCGCGTCGGTGATGGTCTCGGACAATAGGGCGTTCGGTCGTGGAGGGGTAGGCGCGGTGTTCGGCGCGAAGAATCTCAAGGCGATCACCTTCGACGGCGACGCCGACAGCGACATCGACATCGACTGGCCCGCCGACGCGGGCGCGGTCCACCGCGAGGCCGCAACCTCCGACTCGATCATGAAGCGGCAAGGGACCACGAGCGTCACCGAACTCGCGAACGAGGTCGACGCGCTGCCTGC
>JARVCL010000191.1:0-5636 GCA_040405695.1 Halorubrum sp.
GTACGTCGAGGGGACCTGTCCGTACTGTGGCGCACACGCACGCGGCGACGAGTGCGACGAAGGCTGTCAGCGCCACCTCGAACCGGGGGAAGTCGAAGATCCGGTGTCGAGCATCACCGGCAACCCCGCGGAGTACCGGGAGCGAACACACAAGTTCTTCGCAGTCTCGGCGTTCGCCGAGTACCTCTCTGGCTTTCTCGATCGACTAGAGGGGACCTCGAACGCCCGCAACCAGCCCCGCGAGTGGATCGAACAGGGGCTGCAGGACTGGTGTATCACCCGCGACATGGACTGGGGAGTGGATTACCCCGGCGACGGCGACGAGGATCTCGTCTTGTACGTCTGGGTCGACGCCCCGATCGAGTACATCGCCTCGACGAAACAGTACAGCGAGCGTGTCGGGCCCGACGTCTTCGATTGGGAGGCCGCGTGGAAGGCAGGTGTCGACGGCGAGTCCGGCGGCGACGCTGACGGCGGCGAGATCGTCCACGTCATCGGCCGTGACATCATCCAGCACCACACGATATTCTGGCCGGCGATGCTGAAGGCGACGGGGCACACGGAGCCGCGCGCGGTGATGGCGAGCGGGTTCGTCACGCTCGACGGAAAGGGGTTCTCGACCAGCCGCGACCGCGCCGTCTGGGCGGACGAGTACCTCGAGGAAGGGTTCCACCCGGACCCGCTCCGCTACTACCTGGCGACCAACGGCGGCTTCCAGCAGGACGTCGACTTCTCTTGGGAGAAGTTCCGTGACCGAGTGAACACCGAACTCGTTGGGACAGTCGGTAACTTCTGTTACCGGTCGTTGCTCTTTGCGCACCGCAACTACGACGACGCGCCGATCGCGGCGGCGACGAGCGACGAGGTCGCGACGCGCATCGACGAGGCGATCGCGGACGTCGAGGCCGCAGTCAACGACTACTCCGTGCGGGCGATCGGCGACGCGGTCACCGACTTGGCACGGTTCGGGAACGAGTACATCCAGCACAACGAGCCGTGGAAGCTCGTCGACGACGACCCGGACGCAGCAGCACAGGTCATCCACGACTGCGTCGCGATCGCGAAGGCGATCGCCGTGCTCTTCGAGCCGATCACCCCCGAGAAGTGTGAACACCTCTGGGCACAACTCGGCGAGACGGGCTCCGTCCACGAGGTCACCGTCGACGCGGCCCGAGAACGGCCGACCGGGAACCTCACGGAGCCGACAGCGCTGTTCGAGAAGGTCGAAGACGACCGTGTCGAGGCGTTGAACACGAAGCTAGCGGCCCGTGTTGCCGACGAGGAGCCGGAAGCGGACACGAAAGACGAGACGGCGGCGGACACAGAGGACGATGACGCCGGCGGGGAGACCGAGGCCGACCCGGCCGACGCCGCAGTCGACGTCGAGCCGCTCAGCGACGACCGGATCAGCTTCGACGAGTTCCAGGACCTCGACGTGCGAGTCGGTCGGATAGACGAGGCGGAGCCGATCGAGGGGGCCGATGATCTCCTGCGGCTCCGCGTCGACATCGGGCCGGAGACCCGCACAATCGTCGCGGGACTCAAGCAGCTTCACGACGCTGCAGACCTCCCGGGAACGAAGGTCGTCGTACTCGCGAACATGGAGAAAGCGGAGCTGTTCGGCGTCGAGTCGAACGGGATGGTACTCGCCGCGGGCGACGACGCCGACCTGTTGACGACACACGACGACGCCAAACCCGGCACGAAGGTCCGGTAGCATATCGAGGTCCGAGCGGGCCCGATCCTGTCCGTTTCGGATTCCGTCCGTTTCGAACCTCGTTCCGTATCGTTTCACCCCGTCTTGAGTATCAGCCGTGGGCCGCCGCGGTGACGACCCCCGTTCCGTAGCGCTTTGCCCTCACCGTCGTCGCCGTCGTTGTTGGCGTCGCAGTCACTGGCCGGTCGCTCGGGGCTCACGCGATCGGTGTCGGCGGGTCGCCGAGTGCGACGAGGGTCCACCCTGCCGTCGAGCCGACAGCGACGAGAACCATCGATACGACGGCGGGGTACGGCGTCTCACGGTGGGTGAACCGGTACGCGCCGACCGCGAGCCCGACCAGCGGGACGAGCGTGCCGATCACGACAGCGCGTGGAAGCGTCGATCCGGCGAGCGCGATGGCGGTTCCCCCGGCGGCGAGGCTCGCGGCCACGTACGCGATCCGGAGCGTGCGGGGAGCAACCCGGGTCGCGAGGGTTCGTTTGCCGACCGCGGCGTCGGCGTGACGGTCCGGCCACGTCGTCTCCAGCAGATTGACGAACACGACGAGCGCGAACGGCACGGTCGCGAGCGCGGCCTCGGCGGTAACGGTCCCGGTAACGACCGCGAACCCGTACAGCGGAAGCGCGACGCCACCGAGCAGCGCGTTCGTCACCCCACCGAGCCCGTTCCACGCCAGCCGGAGCGGCCCGACCGAGTACTGCAAGCCGAGGATCAACACGCCGAAGAGGAGCGCCACGGGAGTCGGCGCGAGCGTCCGTCCGCCGACGGCGGAAACCCAAAGCAGGGTCGCGACCACGCCGAGCCCGCCGGCCACGGCCGCAGCGCGGGCGGCGAGTCGTGGGGACAGGCCGGTCTCCACGAGCGCGCCGCTTCCGCCGGAAAACGGCGTTCGGTCGGTGAGTGCGTCGGTCTGCACGTCCGCGTACTCGTTCGCGTAGTGGACGCTCGCGGCAACCGGGAGGAGTACCGCCGCGCCAGTGAGGACACCGCCGAAGTCGCTCGTGTCACTGTGGGCGACCCCCATCGCCACGCCGAAGCCGTACACGAGGAGGATCAACGCGAGCTGTGCGGGACGCGACATCCGCCAGAGCGCGACCGCGATCGTCCGTCGGTCGTGGTCAGGATGATCGGGACCGGACACCGACTCGACGCGACCCATCGGTCAGTCGGTGCGTATCGCTCGGAGTTCGGTGAGGAGGTCCTCGACCGACGGTCGGTCGGCCGGCATCCGTCCCTCGTGGGTGTACGCGACCGTCGGCTCGCCGGAGCGGGTGTCGAGGATCATCGCGACCGGCATCCGGCCGACGAGGTCGTGAAGCGAGCCGAGCACGCCGAACCGAACGGGCTGGTCGTAGGCGTCGCTCACGTCGGCCGTCGGATCCGCGAGCAGCGCGAACGGCAGGTCGTACGACGCCTGCCACGAGCGCGTACGCTCGACCGGTTCCGGGAGGATGGAGACGACCGAGGCGTGCAGTTCCTCGAACGCCGCGTACTGCTCGCCGATCGCTTGTACCTGCTTTCGACAGTTCCCGCAGTGGTAATCCCGCTGGAACAACAACACGATCGCGTCGACATCTGGGTCGGCGGCGACCGCAGACAACGAGAACGGGTCGGGACCCGCCGCCACGTTCGGGAGCTCGAAGTCGGGGACGCCGTCGGCTACGGTCGACGTGCCGCCGTCGGTCGCCCGCTTCGGTTTCTCACTCATGTGTGTAGCTACGAGTCGCCACGGCATAACGACGGGTCGGTCTGGTTCGGGCCGCGCACGACCGCACCGCCTATTCGTCTGCGGGACCGTACGCTCAGACGTGACGGAACGAGAGTCAGCCGCGACTGACGGCGACGACCCAGCCAGCGGCGACGACGCTTGGCGCGGCGACTCGACCGCCAGCCTCCCCGAGGCGTCGGAACGATTCCTTCGGGCGGTTCGGTCGGAGGCGGACACCGAGCAGGTGCGACGACGGCTGGCGTCGGCCGACACAGACGAACTGTCGAGGCTCGCTCCCGACGCGCGGCTCGCGTTCTGGCTCAATACGTACAACGCCGCGACAGGCGACGCGCTGTGGTCGGATCCGGACCGATTCGAGAACCGACGCCGGTTCTTCGCGGCCCCCGTCGTCACCGTCGCGGGAACCGAGTTGAGCCTCGACGACATCGAACACGGGATACTCAGGCGCTCACAGTGGAAGTACGGACTCGGCTACGTGCCGAACCCGTTCCCGTCGGCGTTCGTCCGCCGACATCGGGTCGCAGAGTTGGACCCGCGGATCCACTTCGCGCTCAACTGTGGCGCGGCCGCCTGTCCCGCCGTCGCAGCGTACGACCCGGAACGGGTGGACGACCAGCTTGCGTTGGCCGCCGAGACGTACCTGCGGAACGAGACGGTCGTCGAGGACGGGACGGCGTTCCTCCCGCGGCTGTTGTTGTGGTATCGCGGAGACTTCGGCGGTCGGTCGGGGATCCGTCGGCTCCTCCGGACGTACGACGTCGTCGACCCAGGCGCAGTCTCGCGGATCCGGTATCGCGAGTACGACTGGTCGCTCGCGCTCGACGCGTTTCGAAACGGGGGCGACCACGAGTCCTGAGAGCGCCACCCGGACACGGCGCGCGCAGGCGAGCCAGCAGCGCGTCGCCCCGTAACGACTACCACCCGAGGCGACGAGAGGGGGAGTATGCACGCACGCGACCTGATGGTGACCGACGTGAAGACGGTCTCACCCGACGACGATGTCTCTGACGTGTTCCGGAAGTTCGCCCGTTACCCGTTCTCGGGGTTCCCAGTCGTCGACGAGGCCGACCGAGTGGTCGGGGTCGTCACCGAGTCCGATCTCGTGGACCTGTTCGAGCCGGAAGAAGAGACGCTGTGGATCCCGATCGGGCTGCCGCCGTTCGTCGATACACTCACCTATCAGGTGAAGCCGCCGTGGGCAGATCTGGATCTGGGTGTCGACCTGATCCGAAACGCCGACCGGCCGGTCTCGGACGTGATGACGACGGACGCGGCCACCGTCGGACCGGAGACCGGGATCGACGAGGTGCTGGCGCTGCTCTCCGGGAGCGACCCGGACATCAACCGAGTGCCCGTCGTCGACGACGACGGCGTGTTGGTCGGACTCATCGCTCGACAGGACGTGATCCGAGCGTTCAAAACGGAGCGAGCCGCGAAGAAGACGACAGCGTGAACTGCCCCGGGATCAGGCCCTGTGGCATTCGGCATACAATTTGTGACTCCCCGACCGCGCTCGGCTCACTCCGCGTGCAGCCGGACGAGGTCGGCTTCGATGTCCTCGATGAACGCCCCTTGGCCACCGACGGTGACGGTTCGTTCGTCCGTCTCGAGCGTGAGTGAGTGTTGAACCGGGAACTCGTTGTTCGTCGGCTCGATCATTCCCTGTTTGACCCCCACGACCCGGCCGGATACCTCCACGGATTCGTCGCCGTCCGCCGTCGACCTGCCGCCAACGGTCGCGGTGAGTGCCGTTCCGCTCCGGAGGTGGAGCGTCGCCTGAAACACCGTCTGTCGGAAGTTCTCGTACTCCGCGGGAAGCACGGCCGGATCGGTAGTCGACACCTCCGCGGCCGCGGGCCAGTAGTTGCCGAGGAACGAGCCGACGATCACGGGGGCGAGCTGTGCCTGTGCGAAGACGATCGCCTGCCGGTCGGAGTCTGACCGACGCAACAGCTCCGGCGGGGCGACGACCCCGACATCGGAGTCCACGGTGAGCAGCGTCGGCATCGCCTCGCTCCAAGTTCGAGCCACGCTGGCGGCGCCGTCCACGTCGGGGGAGCTACTCGGGTCGCCGCCGTCGACATCCGAGACGATGAGCAACACGAGAACGCCGCGGTCGACCGCCTCGGTGAGCGACTCGCGGATGTCCGGGAGGCGTTTGGCGGGGATCGAGAGGGTCAACTCGGC
>JARVCL010000192.1:0-5632 GCA_040405695.1 Halorubrum sp.
GCGGTGGTGTGCTCGATGGTCTCGCTGATCTGTTCGTTGATGTCAGCGACCGTGAGGACGTCATCGTGATCAGCGGGGTCTGTCTGGGGACGTTCCATCCACGCCCACGTTTGACAGGGGGCCGTATTGAGAATTTCTGCTTTCGATCGGCCAACTCACGTACCGATATCAATCTTGGCTTCACCAAGCTCACAGTTGGCTCTGAACTCGTTTATCGGTAGACAAGGCGAATACCTCGGGGCTTGACCCCGAGACGATTCACCGGACTCCAGCCTCCTCGAGCGCG
This sequence comes from Halorubrum sp., assembly GCA_040405695.1. Lineage (GTDB taxonomy): Archaea > Halobacteriota > Halobacteria > Halobacteriales > Haloferacaceae > Halorubrum. Next base: position 287 of record JARVCL010000192.1, read on the forward strand.
TTGAGCCACGACCCGAAGCGAAGACGATACGTATCAGCCGAATACTCGCCGTGTGCGTTCATGTCGAGTTTCCTCGGAGCACCATCGACTTCGTCGGAAAGGACACGAAGCTCCGCAAGTAACTCTTCTGAGGGTATGGGATTTGACCCTCGTTGGATCTCTCCCGGATCGAGCCCGGCATCTGAGATCGCCTCGTCCCATGAGTCGAATCGATTACGGTACGTAACATCTGAATACTTACCATGTCTGTTCATATCGGTCGTTTTTGGGACCTCGCCGAGGTCGTCATGGAGTCGCTGCAGCTCCGCGAGTAACTCTTCTTCGGGTATTGGATCGGGTCCTCTTGTGGGCCCTTCTGTCTCAAGGCCCGCATCCGAAACTGCGTCTATCCATGAACCAAAGCGGTTGTAGTACACGCCGTAAGAATACGCGCCGTGGTTGTCCATGTCGGCTACCCTCGGGACATGACCGAGTTCATCGTGGAGTCGTTGTACTTCGGTAAGTAACTCCTCGGTTGGTATTCGGTCGGAAGATGGACTGGTTTGCTCGGAGTCGTCAATGACGTCTGGATCCCTACTCATTCTGGTTCTTCAGTCGTGACCGTGATGCGGTTGTACATTACGAATTCGATTTTTGTGGCTTCGTTGAGACTCTGAGACTGCCGGTCAAATCAGAGTACACCAGCACGCTCAAAGAGCTGTGTTGCGTGTCGCGTTGCCTCCGTCTTGGTCCGGTCCAGATCGAGGGTGAGAAGTTCCCTATCACGCATGAGAACCGTTCCGTCACAGATCGTGTGGCGGACATCGTTGCCATTCGCGGTATAGACGATATCACTGATCGGGTCGTGTCCCGGGCTGAACTTTGGTGCGCTCGTGTCCACGACGATCAGGTCCGCGTTCGCACCGGGCTCAATGCGGCCGCTGTCGATACCGAGTGCTCTCGCCCCGTGTTTCGTCGCCATATCAACGATCGTGGAAGCAGGGATCACATCCGGTCGTCCAGTGTTGATCTTGGCGAGCAGTGCTGCATCGCACATCTCGTCGAACAGGTCAAGATCGTTGTTCGATGCTGGACCGTCGGTTCCGAGTGCGACGCGGACGCCGGCGTCAAGCAGTTCCGGAACTGGGGCGATCCCACTGGCAACTTTCATGTTTGCTGCCGGGTTGTGCGCGACCGTCACGTCACGGTCAGCGAGACGGTCGATCTCCTGTTCACTGAGGTGGTTACAGTGTGCAAGCGTGTCGCCGGCGCGAAGCATCCCCAACTCGTCGGCGTACACGATGGGCCGGGTCCCGGTGGCGTCGACGAGCTCTGTAACCTCCCGCTCGGTCTCGTTTGTGTGATAGTGTAACGGGAATCCAGCCTCCCGCGCCGTTGGAATATGTGTGTCGAGATACTCCCGCCCGACTGTCGAGGTGCTGTGTGGTTGGACCGTCGCTTGGATGCGGCCGCCGGCGCGCCCGTCGATCGCCGTCGCAGTCTCGAGGCTCCGCTCCATGTCCGCGTGAGCGGCAGCTGACGCTTTCCCGACCGTGATCGCGGTATGGCCCAGCGTCGCTCGCAGTCCGACCTCCTCGACGACCGCTGCGGTTTCTGCGACCTCGAAATACATATCGGCGAACGCAGTGATTCCCGACCGGATCATCTCGGCCACGCCGAGGCGTGCCCCGGCCCGAACGTCGGCCGGCTCGAGCTCGGCTTCCACCGGCCACACGAGTTCGTTGAGCCACGTCTCAAGCGGTGCATCCTCGACGAAGCCTCGGAACAACGTCATCGCGGCGTGGGTGTGCGCGTTGATCAGGCCCGGCATCACGATGTCGCCATCGACGTCGAGGACGGTGTCACCGCCGCTTAGATCCCCTACCTCTACGATCGTTCCTGCCGATTGATCGATCAGCACGTCAGCGTGTTCGACGTCGTGGTCAGGCCGAATCACTCTCCCATTCGCGATGCGCAAGCTCGGCATATGCTCATCCATTCGCGGGAGCGATATATTGATACTGGGTGTCATACATCGGTTCCACACCTCCTCTCCACTCCCCACTTCGGTCAGTACAGGGCAACTATTTAGTGATCTTATACTTTTGTTGTAATGGTGAAATGGTATGAGTGGCAGAGAGTTTAGTCCCCGTGATTGGGATGGGCCGCCAGTATACCGTGTACACGTACTTGAAGCGATGGCCGCAACGGACCCGAACAGAGATCACGGCAGTCGAACTACTTACATCCGGTTTGGGGAGTACGAGTATCCACTCAAACATATCGTTCGAGAGGCAACCGAGAGGGCCGGTAATAGAATTGAAGGGCCAAAAACGAACGAGATGGAGAGGTTAATCGACGAGTTAGGATTCGAAATTGTAAAAAAATAATTCTGTGACACCCTCCGGTCCATACCCACGTCAAAAAACATTTACCCAAACTCTCGAATCACCGTTCAGATGCCCTCCACCCGTCGTACACTCCTCGGAGCCCTCATTCCCACGGTCGCCCTCGTTGCTGGCTGCACCGCTCGTGGCGACGCGCCTGACACTGGTGGCACCGACACGGACCCGACCGTCCACAAACCGCGCAACCCCGCCGGCGACGCAGTCCTCGTTGACGGAGACGCGAACGACCTCGTCCCGCTCCGCAACCGTGTGATCACGTCAGCTGAACGGGTCGCCGAGATCGGCTTTACCGACGGCGTTCCCGACAGCACCGCCGCCAAGACGCGGACGTTCCTTGAGACAACCGACTACGACACTGAGACGGTGTTCGTCAGGCATGTCCACACGGAGGCGTGTCGCCGATACCGCATTCGCTCGGTCTCGTGGGAACCCGGTCGCGTTGAGTTCGAGTACTGCCGGGAATACCGCCCGCCTGATGTCGCATGCGAAGCCGATCGTCGTGATGCCGTTGCGCTCTGTTTTCGTCTTCCGGACACACTGGAGGACGTCAGTTCGTCGGGATCAAGCGGCCGGTCGCCTTGTCCGGACGGCATCGATTATGAACGGATCGACGCGAACGCGACGGTGTCCGGCGAGCCGGCGACGCTCCCGAAGAGTGACCGATGACGGGACTCACCCGCCGTGAGACCCTCGCCGCGCTCGGGTCGGTCGGTGTTGGTACCCTCGCGGGTTGCACGCGCGAAGAGCCGAGCTTCTGGGACGACCCGCCGAACTTCGACGCGACGGATCTCGGCGACGCGACCGCCGAACCGGTCCCCGACCGCGCCTCCCTGCTCCCCGTTGTGCTCGACGGCTCGGTCGTCGACAGCTTTACCGATCGGGTCACACGCCTGCTGGAGCCGATCCCCGACCCGCTCTCCCGCGACCGCCTCCCGAATGGCGCGTTCCGTTCCCACATCGAAACCCGCCGCGATGATGCCCGAGAGACACTCGACGCAGCCGCCGAGCAAACGCCTGCGCTCACAGGCGCAGAGACGCTCGCGGACGCACGGGGGTATGCGGCGGACGCCGTCGGCACGTGGGCAGCGGTGACGACAGGCGGTGACCCCGGCGCAGTCACACAGCCCGTGAGTCGGGTCCGGCGTGACGCCGAGCAACTCGCAGACGACCTGCCGGATCTCGCCGCCGACCCCCAAGAGGGTGTGGTCGTGTACGGGGCCTTCCAGCGCCCGCTCGACGTCGCGATCCGCAGTGACCTTGGTCCGTCTCCGAGTACGGTAGCTAGCGCGGCGGACCCGCTTCGCACCGGTGACGTCGTCGGTACGGTTGAGCGAGTCGTCGCCCAGTCCGAGGCTATCCAGCATCTCCGTGATCGGTATGTCGAACAGCTCGACGAGCCAACGCCTGTCGACGGCGAACTTGCGGCCGCCGTCGAGACGCTCGGCCCCATGCTGGAGGACCGCCTGCTGGAGCCGCACGATGCCGAACCGCGGTATCCAACTGACCCACCCCGTCGCGGCGCGTTCATCAACGACACCGACCTGCCTCGTGACGCCCCGAGCGTGCGACTGCTTCGCCGGCGACGGAACGAGTTTTACCGTGAGCTACGCTTCGATCCGACGCCGACTCGAGAGTACATCCCCGACCGGACGGCGACAGCGCTTCGCCGAGCCTACCTGACGCTCGTCCACCTCGAGACCTTCGAGGAAGTCGGCGAGCGGATCAACGGCGATGACGAGATGTTTCCAGCGACCGGTGAGGCAGTTAGTGAGACTCGGAGCACGGCAATGGGTGATCTCAGGCGTCTCCTCGCGGCCCAGTCACCACTCGAAAACTGGCTTGGGAACCGACTCCGAGACATCGTCCACGAGGGGGATGCCGAACTCGAGGGCAGCGACGACCCACGGGCGGCGGCGACCGCCTATACGGACTACCAGTGGGTGTCGATCGCCGCTGCTGTCGCACCCGACGTAACGGAGACGTTCCACGAGATTCTTGCGTAGCCTTGTCGGGGATGCCTCGTGGGATGACGGTGAATGAACGAGCAGGTAGCCCCTGTCGCTGGAGCGAAGCCTCACTCTTTCACACGAGGACATCGAATCTCAGGCTTCTGAATCTTGGTTATCAAGGAAATCACTCTCGCGAATGAGACGTAGGCTCTTACGCATCCGGTCATTGAGTCGGATCCCACTATACCAGAATCGCTGTTCGTAATCGAAGGTATCCTTAGCGAATTCGGGAAGATTGTTCTCATCCTTACCTAATCCGTTGATGGCCCAATCAATCCCGCCGTCAGGGAGCGGACTTGATTGAAATGAAATGAGATGCTGGAGCTGAGCGAGGAGCGTAGCGCGGTCGACATCCACGCCCACGCGATCATACCTGAGGACGGTAAAGGAGAGGTATCGACATCAAATCCTGCTCGGTCCAGAATCCGGCAAGTGACCCACGGCGTCGCGACCATGTTCGGAAATGGTTCGTCACGGGCGACATACTGCACTTTCGTTCCCCGGAGCTGAAGCACATGGACCGGCCGGTTCTGTGAGAAACTGATGAGATCTGCCGTCCCGTAGATGAATATCTTGCTGTGTTGAATAGGTTCTGAGTCACGGTTACAGCGGTTCACACAGTGGTTCTATGTTGGTGATGGCGAACATCAAGACGATCTCACGGAACTGCCGATACCAGCCCAGCGCTCGCACGGCGTCGCCAAGCGAGCGCTTCGTTGTCGAGTAGGATGTTTCAGCCATCCACCGCTAAGAGTAGCCGTTTGCTCGGTTGAGCGAGTTGTTCGCGGCTGCGTTTGCTGACGAGCCGCGGTAATGAGCGAGATACTCAACGTCATGTGCGGCGATTTCGCACTCGGTGTGCCAGTCTTGGAAGCCGTTGTCGGCGGCGACGGACTGCAGGTCGTCCGCGTTTCGGCGGACGACCTGCGGTCCAGTCTTCGTGTCGTGCT
>JARVCL010000193.1:0-5585 GCA_040405695.1 Halorubrum sp.
GCGGGCGAGGCTCCGGTGTTCGTGGTCCTCGCAGCGACCTGACTCACGCAGCCGCTCAGTCCACCGACTGCGACGACTCCACCTGCTGCGAGGAGACGGCGGCGACTAATGGTACCATTTGTCACACCGGACGTACCGTTCTCTGGTTTTTGTGAGGTCATAATCACGTCTCGTAGGGTACCGGACATCATAAGCATTCTTATATGACAGTTGGCTACTAGTAAGTAGACCGGTGTGCGGGGCGGTTTACGGCCGAACAGTACGAGACAGCGTTGTTCAGAATCCTGCTACGTCGGTCGGAGAGCTGAACGGGGTCGAACGTCGAGCGTCCGCTACGTTTTTGTCAGATGAGACGTGTTCGGGTGCCGCTTCGGCCACATCCGTACGAGACCGTGTGCTCCGGGAGCGGTCGTCGAGCGAGGATGCCGCTACCGATACGCCAACGGTCGTTCGGCGAGTCGCACGAGGGGATGTCAGCCGTCTCGACGGGGTGGAAAGGCGAGAACGTCAGTAGCGCTGAGCGCTCACTTCGCCGTCGGAGTCACGTCGCCGACGGCGTCCATAACCTGTAAGGCGGCGCTGGCGGCCAGACCGCGAGCGACTTCGTCGGCGTCGGCGTCGGCGATGCCGGCCTCCAGTTCGTCGCTGTCGGGCGCGAATCCTGCCGAGACCGGATGGCCGGCCGGCGGGTTGACGGCGACGGTCGCCTGCGGGCCGTTGGTCCCGACGGAGAGCTCCGAGCCGACGGCGTAGCTGTCCGGGAGGTACGATTCGGTCCGGGAGACGATTCCGGCGACCGTCCGCCTGAGACGTCGTTCCTGTTCCGGCGAGAGGTCGACGGGCGCGGGTTCGCCGGCGTTCGTTACGCCCGGCGGTCCGGCGTACGGATTATTACCGTTCATCGAAGACAACCAGAGTACGTGGAGCCGACTCAAAAAGGCGTCGGCGGCTACGCTCTGGGCGCGGCTCAGAGGATCGGCTCCGATTCACCGTACGCGGCGACCGTCACCGCCGTGGTGTACCGCCCCGGCGTGGCGGCGGCGGTTTCAACATGTAGCGCCCGGTCGGTGAACGATCGGTCGCGGAGCGCCGTCCCGGCGTCCAGTCCGGCGTGGATGCGCTCGCGAACGGCTTCTGGGTCCTCCCCGGTCACCTCATAAAACAGGCCGGCATCCGGCCCGGTGGCCCAGCCGAGTCCGGCAACTACGTCGGGATTCTGCCGTGGCGCGCGGGTGTCGGCGGCGTCCTCTGCGCCCGCACGGCCGCCTTCCCGGAAGTCCACCTCGTCGCTCGGACCGAGCGTCCGACGCGCCTCGACCACGGTGAGTCGGTTGCCTGCCGGACCGAGGTCGGGAACCGTCTCGACTTCCTCCACCGTCGCCGACGCGGGCACGACCGACGAAACGGCGACGAGGTTGTAATCGTGGAGGTTCGCGTCCGCGAGTGCGGCGTCGTAGGAGGCCATCGCCGTATCGGCGACGCCGACGCCGCCGGCGACGTGGATGGTGCTCATCAACGGTCGTCGGCGGCGTTCGGGGTAAGGGGTTACGGATCGGTGTCGACGAGAGAGTTGGACGTCAGGAGACGGTATCGGCGGTGAGAGCAACGAGAGAGAGCGGCTCAGCGACGACAGTCCGCCGGACGTTCGGCCGTTCAGTACTGGTAATTGATGACGCGTTCGTCGGTCTTCTCGGCGTCTCGAAGCTTCTCGCGGGCCTGTTCGAAGTCGGACTGGAGCACCTCGGTGCGCCCGTCGCGGATGGCAAACATTCCTGCCTCCGTGGCGAGCGACGCGATGTCCGCACCGCTGTACCCTTCCAACTGCCGGGCGACGATGCCGACATCGACGTCGTCGGCGACGTTCATATCGCGGGTGTGGATCTCCAAGATTCGCTCGCGCCCCTCCGGACCGGGTTCGGGAACCTCGATGAGACGGTCGAACCGGCCGGGTCGGAGGATCGCCTCGTCGAGCATATCGAAGCGGTTGGTTGCGGCCATGATCCGGATCTCGCCGCGCTCGTCGAACCCATCCATCTCGCTGAGCAGCTGCATCATCGTCCGCTGCACCTCCGCGTCGCCCGAGGTCTTCGAGTCCGTCCGCTTCGAGGCGACGGCGTCGATTTCGTCGATAAATATCACGGCGGGCTCGCGCTCTGCGGCGAGTTCGAACAGGTCACGGACGAGCCGGGCTCCCTCGCCGATGAACTTCCGAACGAGCTCGGAGCCAGCCATCTTGATGAACGTCGCGTCCGACTCGTTGGCGACGGCTTTCGCGAGCATCGTCTTCCCCGTCCCCGGCGGGCCGTGTAACAGGACGCCGCTCGGCGGCTCGACACCGACGGTCTCGAACTGCTCGGGATTCTCTAAGGGGTCTTCGACCGCCTCACGTACCTCACGGATCTGCTCGTCGATCCCACCGATGTCGGCGTAGGTCACGTCGGGCGACTCGGTGACCTCCATCGCCTGTGCGCGGGAGTCAGTCTCGTCGTCGAGCACCTGCTGGACCGCGAAGGAATCGTTGATGGCGACGCGGTCGCCCGGACGGAGCTCACCGTCGAGGCGGGTAGACGCCTGCGTCAACACTTCTTGATTGTTGCCGTGCTGTTTGATCACGACGCCGTCATCGGTGATCTCCTCGACCGAGGCGATGTACAGCGAGGACGTTTTCAACACCTCGTTCTCGCGTTTCAGCTGATCGACGTCCGATTTGAGCTCGCCGCGCCGTCCCTGTGCATCCTCGAGTCTGTCGGCCAGCTCGTCGTTCATGCGAACGATACGACGGTAGTGTTGCCGTATCGCTTCCAACCGCTCCGCCTCGGTCATCTCTGGATCGAGCTCGAGGCGAGGGCGGTCGGGGAGTGAAGGACTATGAGACATTCGTTATGTCTGCTGTATGGCGTGCGCGTAAATGTGCCTTTGGGTCACGGTGGGTGTTCCGTCGGGGCGTGATCCGGTGACGCTGGTCGTGAATGACTCAAAATATTAAATTCGATAATCAGGCGTACGGGTTTATTAGACAGGACGAACAACTGACCTGCATGCACGGACGAACAGCGCCAACCCACACGGTCGGACCGAGCGCGGGGGTTCGACAGACCGCGGACGGTGGGCTATGACGGGCGAGCGACCGGCCACGGGGCGTACCCAGCCGACCGTTCTCGCCGTCGACGACGAACCGGACCTCGCGGAGTTGTACCGCGTGTACCTCGACGACAGCTACGACGTCACGGTCGCCATGAGCGGCACCGAGGCACTCGCGGCGATGACCGACGAGGTCGACGTGGTGTTGCTCGACCGGCGGATGCCCGAGATGTCCGGCCACGAGGTGTTAGCGGCGATCCGCGAGGAGGGATACGACGCCCGGGTGGCCATGCTGACCGCTGTCGAACCCGACGTCGACATCGTCGATATGCCGTTCGACGACTACAAGACGAAACCCGTCACCCGCGAGAATCTCGTCTCGCTCGTGGAGGTGTTACTCCACCGGGCGGAGTTCGATGACCGGAGCCAGCGGTTCTTCGCGCTCGCCTCGAAGAAAGCGGCGCTGGAAGCGTCTGGCACGACCGATACGGAGGAGTACGAGGAAATCATGGACCGAATCCGCGCTGTTCGCGCGGAGGTCGACGAGACGCTCGATCACCTCTCGGCAGAAGAGGCGTTCACAGAAATAACCACGCGTGCGCCCTGAGACCGGCGGGCGTATGCATCCATCTATTCGATCCGCAGTTCGCCGCCGTCTCCGCCGTCCCCGCCGTTCTCGTCCCATTCCAGTTCGAACTCGACGCTGAGTTCGCCGTGTCCGTCCGTGGGACCCTCGCGTTCGGCTTTCACCTCGAAGGTCGGCCGTGAGGGCGGATCCATCGTCACCGATTGATCACCCGCGGCGAGCGTGATACTATCGCCGGCCTCGAGCGAGTCAGCGACGGTTCGAAGGTACGCGGCAATCTCTGCTCGGGTTCGACCGCTCTCGGATTTGAAGAGCACTTCTTCTGGCATAGTCGAACGGACGTGCCGTGAGAATATAAAACCGCCCGAGCGGTGTCGTAGAACCAGCCAACAACGACCGTCGGGCGACCTACGCGTTGTCTTCGAAGACGAACGTTCCGTCGCGCTGGACGACCTCGCCGTCGACTTCGATGGTCGAGTCGTCGCTCATATCGACGATCATGTCGACGTGTTCGGCCGACTCGTTGGTGACGTTCGCCTCGCCGACCGTGGCTGGGTACGCCGAGCCGACGGCCATGTGGACGGTGTCACCCATCTTCTCGTCGAACAGCATATTGTACGTGAACCGATCGATCTGACGATTCATTCCGATGCCGAGTTCTCCGAGGTATCGCGACCCCTCGTCGGTGTCGAGAATACCTGTCAGCAGGTCCTCGTTACGCTCTGCGGAGTGTGAAACCACCTTTCCGTCCTCGAATCGGAGACGGACGCCCTCGATCTCTCGGCCGTAGCGGTACAGCGGGAGATCAAAGTACACCTCGCCCTCGACGCTGTCGCGGACGGGTGCCGTGAACACCTCGCCGCCGGGGAGGTTCGCCTCGCCGTAATCGTTGAGCGCCTCGTTGCCGGCGATTCGCATCGTGACGTCCGTGTGGTCGCCGGACCGGATCCGGACCTCGTCGGCGTCGTTCAGCATCTCGACCAGTTCCGCCTGGAACTCTCGCTGGGCGTCCCAGTCAAGAGAGACAGCGTCCCAGACGAAGTTCTCGTACGCTTCCGTGCTCATCCCGGCGAGCTGTGCGTGTCCGGCCGTCGGATACTGGGTGAGACACCACGTCTTCGAGAGTCGTTCGCGTTTCACCGCTTCCATCGCGCGGTTGTACGCGGCGTTCGTGTCCGGGTCGACGTCCGCGTCCTCCGTGACGTTCGCGCCGCCGCGGGCGATGACGAACACGTCCGTCTTCTCGTAGAGCGCGCGTCGGTGACCCGGCTCCTCGAACTCGTCGGCTGCGCGTTTGAACGCCCGATCCGCGCGCTTCGAGTAGTTCAGGTACACCGGGGTCGCCCCGCGGTCCCCACAGACCTCGTGAAGGGCAACCGCGAGGTCTTCTGCCTCCTTTGGAAGTCGGATGACGACGTTGTCGCCGGACTCGATACCGGTCGCGTGGTCCGCGATGATCTCGGCGTGTTCACGTACGCGTGCGTCCATATCACCAGCGTCTCCTCCCGCCGCATTACGCGTTCCCCTTCGGTCCAGGGGTGGCCCCGACCGACCGCGTGTCCGGTCTACTCGCTGACACAACCGGCTTGACCCCACCCCACGTAGCACCGATATGGCTCGGATCGTGTTCCGACTCGCCACGGCGACGGTCGGCGTCGGACTGCTCGCGGCGTACGTGCTCGCTGCGGTGGTCGTCTTCGAGGGACTCCGGTTCCTCGGAGCGCTCGTGCCGGGCGTCGTCGAACTGGTCGTGGTTCTCGTCGTCGTGACCCTCACATCGGCGTACATCAGCCACCGGGTCGGGACTGCACGGCTCGTGGCGGCCATCGAGTCCGACCGGCTCCCGCGCGATCACGCCCCGAGGCTCCACCGACGCGTCGACGAACTCGTCGCGCGGATGGACGTGGGCCGTCCAGCG
>JARVCL010000194.1:0-5581 GCA_040405695.1 Halorubrum sp.
ACCGGCGTGTCGCCACCAACTGAAACAACGTCCAGACACGGATGGAGGTGTGAATGTAGATGCAGAATACACTTCGATAGCGGGGTGTCCCACCTTCGACTGCCGTCTCGCAGTCGAGAACAGGTCGACCCTCTACCGCAACCGCTCGATACACAGCACCGCGAGGGGGAATGAGTGCGTCACTGCTGTCCTACGTAACAATCTGTACGACTACAATACGAAGCGTAACGTAGGGGAATTCGCGATGTCACGTTCGCGCTGTGAGGTCCGGGCAGTACACGGGATGAAGTGGAGAGGACCGATAGGTAAGAAGCGCTTCTACTGGTAGCCGATGGCCGAGTCGTCGGACCCGCTGTCATCATCTGCCTTCGAACGGACGGCGGCATCCCGATCTCGAGGGTCGTCCTCGTCGTTATCCCCGTCGTCGACGGTCGGGAGATCGTCCGTCTCGGGTTCCAGCTCTGTCGCTGTTACTTGGAGGTCCTCAGTCGATGGGAAGTCGTCACGAGTCAAAACGCGAGCATCGCGGTCAGCCGCGTTCCGTCGGGCCTCATCGACGAGGTCAGCGAGATCCGCTCCCGTCATCCCAGCCGTATGCGTCGCGAGATTCGCGTACTCGGCATCCGAGAGCGACGACGGCACATCGGTCAAATGCGTCCGGAGGATGGCGGTACGGGCTTCCTCGTCCGGGAGGCCAATCTCAAAGTGTGCAGCCAACCGTCCCGGTCGAAGGATCGCCCGGTCGATATCACCCGGTCGGTTCGTCGCCGCAACCACGATAGCCTCACGGTCCTCGTGAGTGAGCTGCGCGAGAAATTCGCTGGTCACCTTCCGGTCCTCAGCATGCGAACCCTTCCCTGAGTATTCGCGCGCTCCGAACAGATGTTCGGCTTCGTCGAGGAAGATGACACACGGCCCAATCTGTTTTGCCTCGTCAAACAGCGTCTTGACCCGGTCACTGCTCTCGTTGATCCACATCGACGTCACGTCCGCTGGAGAGAGCTCGACGAACGGGACAGTGAGTTCGCCAGCAAGCGCTCTCGCGAACATCGTCTTTCCCGTTCCCGGCGGACCATACAGCATGATGCCGCTCTCAGGCTCGACACTGAACCGCGAGAAGCGGTCATCCCCATCGCGATGCGCCAGGAGGGGTTCGAGGACACGGCGTTCGAGATCGGCCTTCACGTCATCGTAGCCGCCGATGTCGGTGAATCGCTGCGGCGGGTGCTGCCAGTCGTACGTCAGGTTCCGCAATTTGGCCTTGGACAGGCTACTCCCGGTCGAGGAATGAGTTCCCGGCGGCCCATCGATGGATACGTCCTCGGCGACGACAGCATCGTTGGCGTTGTGACTGCTCGGGCTCCGATCCCCATTCGCGTTCACGGTCGTGTTCCGGGTCGGGGAGTAGGTAGTTGGGCCGGAGGGGATTCGTTCTCGCTCACGCTCTTTCTCTTGGTTGTTTCGCCCTTTGTCTGTCACCGTGATCACAATGTACGTCCCGACGAAGATAGCGAGTGCGTTCCCCACGGCAAACGGAATATTGAGCGCGTCCGAAAAGTCAGAAACCGGCATGTTCAGGAGGAAAACGTTCACACCCCCGAGCAAGAATACCGTGATGATGAACAGCAGTCCACTCACCCCGATCGAGGGGAGCAGCGGTCGCCCGAGGAACCAGAACGCTGCGAATATAGGGATGGACAGCGGGCCGTACACCGCGAGTCCCCCGAGGCCCGTCCAGAAAGGGTCGAGGACGGCTGGTGCGACCATCCACCCCCCTGCCATCACGACAGCTGCGACGAGCGAGGCTTCGATGAGGCGGCCACGCCGACCGTACGTAGGGAACCGGTCGTCCATTCGGACGAATCCGTAGACAAGGTCGGCAGCGAGGTAGGCGATTGTCGCAGCGAGTAGGGACATGTGTCGATTCCGGTATTGTCTTGATTTGTTGAGATGAGGCGATCGGTTGTCGATTCAGCGTTTTTCGTGAGAAGATACCTGTGAACCGCGCGAAAATCCGCAGTCGTTCAGAGTGAGTTAGGTAGTATATTCCGTGTTGTTATATAAGCCTGCGTACGAGTGAGCCGCTCACAGGGCCTAGGGGACGACCGATCGACGACCAGGGGGGAGTGCTAACGCTACATCCCTCCGCTGTTGTCGCTGTTGCCTGTGCCTGTCTTACCTATCTCGCCGGTTTTGGACGCCTGCCCACCAGCTACACGGCCGAACTCTGAGAGTGTGTGGTTCGGGTTCTGGTTGGGGCCGCCCGAGCCGATCATCGGCTGCGATGCCCGGCGACCCATAGAGTGTGCGAGATACGAGTTCCCGCCGACACCACCGACCATTGCGGCTCCACCGGTCTTCGTCGCGAACTTCGCGCCCTTATAGACGGGGCGAGTCCCAGCCTTTCCAGCTCGGCCTACGCTTCTGGCCGTATCTACGCGTCCCTTCTTTTTTTGAATGCTGTCGATCTGGGACTGCGCCGCTTCGACCTCTTGGCCGGCATCATGCTGCTCGGTCTTCACGGACTTGAACTTCTGTGTGAGGTTGGCAGAGCGGGAAACCCCGTCCGTTCCCATATAGCTCATCTTCACGTCATTCGTGAGGGGGTCGGTCTTGAACTTCGGCGTTTGTCCTTCGACGGGCTGGGCGTCGAGAATCCCCTGCTCTTTCGCCTCGGCCATATCCATGTCGCGCGACGCCATTGAGTTCTGGAGGAACTTGGCCTGCGAAGCGGCCGCCTGTTCATCCTGTTGCGCCTCGTCCAGAGAGGATCTGGCCTCGCTAAGCTTCTGTGTCGTCCCGACGTGATCGAATTTCTGGGCTGCCTTCTTACCAGCGGTCTTCTTCGCTTGCCCTACCATACCCTTCGCTCGGGTCGTCATCCGACTTGCTAAGCCCGATCCACCTGCACCCACGTTCGCACTTCCGGCGCCTCCGGCACCTGCACTCGAGGCAGACGCAGACGCGCTACTGCCCGATGCACCTCCAGCAGTTCCACCGGCCGCCGCGCCACTACCGCCACTACCGCCTGCTGCACTGCCGGCCGCGGACGCACCGCCGCCTGCTGCACCAACAACGGCGCCACCGACAGCCGCCGTGACAGCCATCGTCGTGACCGCAGCGGCTTCACCAGCCCCGATGGGCTGGCCTGCCCACGAAATGAGCTTCCAGATCGTCACGATGAGCAGGACCGGGAAGATCAGCATTAGCGCAAGTTCGGCAAAAAGAAGGCCGGCATTCCCAATGAGGCCAGTCTTTGCGGTCTGGAGAATCGCGCCGGCCTCGATGACCTGGAACGTCAGCACAATAATGGCGATTACAGGTCCAGCCAACAGAGAAAACACACCCATCCGCATGAACGTCGCGCCGACGCTGCCGACGGACTTCAGCGGGCCTCGTCCTGCAAACCAGACAACCGCGAAGAACGGCGTCCCGATGTAGGCCATCCAAACCATGAACCAGCGCAGGAGCAGGAAGAATATCGACAGTATTAGCGCCAGGACTGCGAGAATCGCAGCGACTACCGAGACGATGAACTTCAGCGCCCACACGCCGGCTGTAGTGGAGCCTCCAAGAAGCCCGTTCCCGTATCCGTAGTTCACACCCGGAGCACTTGGGTCAAGATCTAGGATGGCGACCGTTACAGCGTTTGTTGCATCAATCGCGAACCCCCATGCCGGCTGGGAGATGCCGATAAACAGCAAGATCATCACGACACGGACGACGAGGTCCAACAACCCGGATTCACGATCTTCGCTGAACGGCCACGCGATGAGCGCGAGCGCGATCATTATCGGAAGCAAGACGAGCGATATCTCGAATATTCCAGTCCACGCGTTGGCCGCCGTCGCTGATTCATATGGGTTCGGGATCTTCAACAGACCCTTGATGAGTTCGTCCGTCAGTGCGGTCGACACTTCGATCGCAATCGCTTCGGCCAAGTCCGCAAAGAACCCGAAAATCGCCTCCGCTATCGCCTCGGGAATGTCACCCAGCCCGAGTTGGAGCGGGACGAACGTCATCAGCAGGAGCGGTTCGACCGGTATCGCCATCGCCATTAACGGTCACCAGAATCGGATGTCAAGGAGTTCGTCGTGTCGTCGTCAGCGATACTCTCGGGCTGTTCCTGCGTCGTTCTGTCTTCTGCGAACGCACTCGACAGTTCCATGTCCAGCTCCCGATTCGACACCGGAGGCATTTCGGACGTCTCAAAATCGGGCTCCGTATTGGGATCAGCTTCACCGGGGCGCATCGGTCCCTCGATTTCCTCAATGTAGTCCCACGGGTCGAGATTGTCGTCGATCATATAGTGCTCGAAGTCACCGGAATGGATCTCGAGACGGCGGCGCCCGTGCTTTGTCGTCGACAGCAAACATCCGGAGTATCCGGACTCCTGTCCACGTGGAGCCGATTGGAGGTACTTCACCTCAGCCGGAGAAAGATCGAAGTACTCCTTCGTCGCGTCCGACACAGACTGTGCATAGAACAAGAGCTTGATGTCGCAGTTCTCATAGATTTCGCGGCGAGCGTCCGTCCGCATGAACTCGTGAGCCGTCTGACTCATCAGGGTGAGGCCCGCGTCGTAGTGGCGTGCGTGCCTGATGAAGAGATTGATGAGATCCCGCGTCGATTCACGCCCCAGTAGGTAGTGGGCCTCATCGAAGGTCACGTCGAAGCGATCTGGCGACCGTTTGGCCTCGAGGTACGCCCACTGGAGCATCGCATGGAGGATCAGCGGCATCTCGCCTGTATCGGCAAACGAACTCATGTCCATCACGACGAGACGCGAGTTCAGTTCGAGGTTTGTTTGGCCGTTCAGGTTCGCGTTGATACCACCTGGCTTGAACGACTCGAACTTTGGTTCCAGCGCCTTCGCGACCTCCTGGTGCTTCTTCGAGGGCGTGATTACTGCCATCGGCACAGAAATGTGCGTCTCCGTGACTGGGTTGCCGTCCTCGTCGAGAATGTCCAACTCTTGGAAGTGCTCGAGCACCGCCCCGTCGACGAGGTCCGATTCGAGCGCCTCCATGAAACCCCCTTCTGTGATGATTTTCACACCCTTGATGAGATCGTCGATGATGGGTGATTCGTTCGCGTAGGTGTCGTACTCGCCAAGGATGATCCCCTTCGAGAGGTAGGCGTAGTGCGTCGCTTGGATGAGCATCCCCTCTTCCGCAGCAGGGAGCCCGCCACGGTCTTCGTAGTGGGTGTTCAGCATCTCTACCACGGAACGCACCGTGAGCGGGTAGGTGTCCTCGGACGCTCCAATCTCACCCGTGGGTGCTGAGATGTCCATCGGATTGACTTTCTGCGACCCACCAAAGCGGATGACTTCACCACCCAGTTTCTTCGCGAACTGTGGATAGTCATCACCCGCCGGGTCGAACAGGATGCACTGCACCGTGGGGTCAGTCATCAGTCGGCGGTAGATTTCGAGTTTTCTAGCGTAGGACTTCCCAGAGCCAGTTTTCCCAGAAATAGTCATCCCGAATCCGGAGTGGGCGTAGCGGTCGAGGATTACTGGGCGCGATGTGTCGTCGAAGCCCATCATGATGCCGTCTTCGTCGTAGATCGGCGGCTC
>JARVCL010000195.1:0-5570 GCA_040405695.1 Halorubrum sp.
GAGCTCGAACCGTATCTCGCAGGCGGCACCGACACACCGCGGCTCCGATGTTTCGTCACGTGGCGTGACAACGCCGGTGAGCTCCGCGACCGGTTGGTCTCGTCGAAACCGCCATACGACTGGGCGGTGATCGGCATCGACGCGGACGGCGAGGACTTCGCCGTCATGGAGGGCGCGCCCGGCAGCCCCTGAGCGCAGAGCACTCCGCACTCGACCCGACAGAACGACCCTAACCGGCGACCGGAGCGATACGACCGCTCTCTCGACTCTTCTCGACTTGAGCGATACCGACGCGTCCTCAGTCCGCGCTTGGAGACGCTTCGTCGTATCCGTCCGGAACGTACGGACACAGTGGATCGCTCGCAGTCGGGTCGCCTGTGTGCGCGTACGCCCGCGACCGACTCCCCCCACACACCGTCCGGAACTCACACGCGCCACAGGCTCCCGAGAGCTCGTCGGGCTCTCGGAGCCGTTCGAAGAGCTCACTGTTCCGGTAGATGTCGACGATCGACCGATCACGGACGTTGCCCGCCGACTTCGGCAGGAATCCGGAGGGATACCCCTCGCCAACGTGGCTCACGAACGCGAACCCACGACCGGCCGTGATCCCGCCACGTCGCGCCGCGTCGGTTCGTCCGGTCTGAATCCCGACCCGCCGGTAGAAGGGAGCTTCGGTCGTCTTTACGCCGAACCGCTCCGTCGCGTCGACCTCGTGGAGCCACTCCATCACCCGTTCGGCGCGCTCCGGAGCGATCGGATCGAGCAGCTGTCCACGACCCACGGGGACGAGGAAGAACACGGACCAGAGCACCGCACCGAGTTCGCGGACACGGTCACGGATCGCCGGCAGTGACGACACCGTCCCCGCACAGACGGTCGTGTTGATCTGGATCGGGAGTCCGGTGTCGGCTGCGGCCTGCGCCGCCTCGACCGTGTCGGCGAAGCTCTGCTCGCCGCGAAACGCGTCGTGCTCTTCGGCCGTCGCCCCGTCGAGACTGAGTGCCATCCGCCGGACGCCGGCGTCTGCCAGCGCACGGACCCGGTCCGGCGTGAGCGACTGCGTACCGCTCGGCGTGATGGTCATCCGATTTCCGACCTCGGTCCCGTACTCCACGAGTTCGAGGAGGTCGTCGCGGCTGAGTGGATCGCCCCCGGAGAGTACGACGAGTTGGCCGTCGCCGAACGCGGCGGCCTCGCGGAGCAGTTGCTTCCCCTCCTCGGTTGTGAGCTCGTCCGGGTGACGTTCGGGACACGCGTTCGCCCGACAGTGTCGACAGGCGAGTTCACACGCCTGCGTGACCTCCCAGATGAGCACGAGCGGGCGTCGGTCGGTATCGAGGTCGTCGAACATCCGTCACGTATCGGTACGGTCCCGACCCACTTCAGTGGTGGATCGAACCTGCTCGGGATCGACACACCGCCGCGTCCGCGTCGCGCTCACTCGTGTGCCGGATCACAGAGATTTGTGACCGGTTTTATATCGATGTGCGTCCAATCGTCGAACCCATGGTGTTCAAGAAAATCACGCTGATCGGCACCAGTGACGAGAGCTTCGATGCGGCCGCAGACGACGCGATCGACCGCGCCGAGGACACCCTCGAGAACGTCTACTGGGCGGAAGTAGAGGAGTTCGGCGTGGAGATCAAAGGCGCACCGACACGCGAGTATCAGGCAGAAGTCGAAGTCGCGTTCGAGTTGGAGGACTGACGCTGCTCGCATCCCCGGTTCGAACCGTCACGCAGTAAACTCGTACAGGTCGTCACCGACGTGGTGGATCGATTCGACCACCTTGCCGCTGTCGCCGACCATCTCGTCGCCGTCGGTCATCGCGCGGCCGACCGCGAGGACCTTCCCGTGGGTCTCTTCGGCGACTACGACGAGGTTCCCCTCGCGGATCGCTGCGTCCGCCTCGACGATCCCCGGTCGCATCACGTCTGCCCCGTCAGAGACGAACGAGATGGCCCCGGCGTCGACGGTGACGACACCCGTCTTCGGCCCGTAATCGTTCGCGCCGCGCACCGTGAGGAACGGGTCGTCGTCGACGTAAAACACCGCTGGCTCGCCATCGATCAGCACGACCTCGTAGTCGGCGTCGACGAACTCGACGAACTCGAACGTCTCGCCGTCGATATCGACGCCGAGCTGGTCGGCGATGGCGTCACGGATGTCGCGGATGTCGTCGCTGCGGAGATGGTGGCGGGATCGCACCTGCATACGCGTCTGCTCGGCCGGCGTGCCGATAAAGGGAGCGTTCCGGGCGACGATAACGGCCCCTCGATGATGGCGGGCTCCGTCTGGCGGCCGTCGAGCCGTGACCGACCGGTATCGGCGTCGGTGACCGTCGCGTCAGTCTCGCTACCGGCGTCCGAGGCTACACTCTCGTTGGTCCGATCAAAACGGCCTTAAACTACCTCTTCATAGGCGTGCGTATGCACGCTCCACTGGCGATCGGAGCCGATCCGCTGGCGGTCGGGTTGGCTGTGATCGCGACGCTGACGGTCGTTCTCTTCAGTCTGTTGAAGGGAACGGGCTGGGAGCCCACGGCAGACGTCTCGGACGACATCCTCGAAACGCGCGCGAAATCCGTTCCAGAAACCGACTTCCCCGAACCAGGAAACCGGGCTGTCGGCGGCGGTGGGGGCGGCGGTGCCATCCCAGCCGGCGGTGAGGGCAGCGAAGGCGAACTCGAGGAGGGCGGCGAGACGACCGCCGGCCCCGGTGACATCCCAGAAGACGAGGTCGAGTACTACGAGGTCGAGTTCGCCAAGGAGGGAGAGACGATCGAACTCGCGAACAACGAGACGATCCTCGATCAGGGCGAGGACCACGGCTGGGACCTCCCGTACGCGTGCCGTGAGGGACAGTGCGTCTCGTGTGCCGGCCGCGTGACCGACGGCCCCTCGGAAGACTACCTCGAACACGACAACCAACAGATGCTCGAAGCGGGCGAGTTAGAAGACGGCTACACCCTCACCTGCGTCGCGTACCCCCGCGACTCGTTCACCATCGAAACCGGCGAAGCTCCCTGACACCCCCGTTGCCGACATCTACTCCGCCCCACCTCCGCCGACCGGTCGCCTGACGGCTGGTGTCTCACACCCGGTCACCCTCACATGGCTCACCTTCCGACTTCCCCTCCGCAGACGCTCCCTCTCGTCGGCGGGATCCCGGCAGTACCGATCGAGGAACCGGTCATCGTGTTCGCGATCGCGTTGACGACCTTTCTCGTCGCACCGCTGCTCATCGAGCGTGCGGGACTGCCTGGGATCGTCGGGATCGTGCTCGTCGGCGCGGCACTCGGCCCGAACGGCGTCGGCGTGCTGGCGGAGACCGACGCCATCGTGCTTCTCGGAAACGTCGGGCTCGTGTACCTGCTTTTCACCGTCGGGTTGGAACTCGATCTGCGAGGGTTCCTCGCGGCTCCGGAGAACGCTGCTCTCTTCGGGCTGACGAGCTTCTTCCTTCCGTTCGGGGTGGGGTCCGCCGTCGGGGTGTACATCTTGGGCCTCGACCCTTGGGCGTCGCTACTGCTGGCGGCCGTGTTCTCCTCACACACGCTGTTGGCGTATCCGGTTGTGAACCGACTCGACGTGACGAAGAACCGGGCGGTTACGGCAGTCTTCGGCGGGATACTCTTTACCGACACACTGGCGCTCGTCGTGTTGGCGATCGTGTTGGGACAGGCTGACGGCGAGTTGACGCTCATGCTCTTCGGGCAGGTGTTCGCGTCGATAGCCGTGCTCTTTGCGGGCGTCTGGTTCGTCCTTCCGCCGATCGCCCGGTGGTTCTTCCGGAACACGAGCCAGGAGAGCTACTTCGAGTTCCTGCTCGTGGCCGCCGCCATCTTTGGGGCGGCCAGCTTCGCCGAGCTGCTCGGCCTCTCTGACATCCTCGGCGCGTTCGTCGCCGGGATCGCTCTCAACCGGCTCGTCTCGCGTGGCGGGCCGTTGATGAACCGGATCGAGTTCGTTGGGAACGCGCTGTTCGTTCCGTTCTTCCTGTTGTACGTCGGGATGCTCGTCGATCCCGGAGTGATCCTCGACGGCCCCCGAACGCTGTTCGTCGCCGCCGCCATCGTCGTGACGATGATCGTCACGAAAGTGGCCGCGGCCGGAATCGTCTCGGCGATACAGGGGTACGATCGCAACGAGTTCGGGGTGGTGGCCGGGCTGTCGGTCGGGCAGGCGGCAGCCGCGCTGGCAATCACGCTCGTCGGGTTCGACGCGGGACTGTTCGGGGCGGACGTGCTCAACGCGGTCGTCGTGATGATGCTCGTCGCCGCCGTGCTCAGCCCGTGGCTCACGGAGCGGTACGGAACCCGACTGGCGCTGTCGGACGACGTCGAACCCGGCGACTCCGGCGCTATCGACCCCCGAATTCTGTTGCCGCTGTCGACCGACGCCGACCGACAGCGACACCTGCTCGAACTCGCCTTCCTGCTCAAGGACGACCGTGCAGAGAGTCCGATACACCTCCTCACCGTGGTCCAACCCGACGGCTCGGGAACCGACGACGACGCGGTGGCGGAGGCGGAGGCTGGACTCGACGCTGCCGCCGGGGTCGCCGACGCGGCGGAGGTCCCGGCTCGAACGGAGACCCGCGTGAACCACAGCATCGCCTCGGGCGTGGTTCGCGCGAGCACTGAAACGCGGGCAGAGCTGATCGTGATGGGATGGGACGCGCAGGAATCGTTGAGCAACCGGGTGTTCGGGAGCATCATCGACCAGGTGCTCCGCCGGACGACCGTCCCGGTGCTCGTCTCGCGTCTCGGGCACCCGATCAACACCACCGAGCGAATATTCGTGGTCGCACCGCCGGGCGTCGACCATCACGAAGGGTTCTACGAGGCGGTCCACGTCGTCAAACGGCTGGCCGAGCGGCTCGGCGCGGAGCTGCGCGTGTACGTCGTCGACGGCAACGACCGGCAGTACGAGCGGCTCTTCGGAATGGTTGATCCCGAACTCGACGCGACGTTCGAGAGCGTCCGCGGCTGGTCTGCGCTCGACTCGACGCTCCGACGCGAGACCGACCAGAACGATCTGGTCGTTCCGATCAGTCCACGACAGGGGAGCGTCGGCTGGGACCCGACGCTGGCTCGGCTCCCGCGCCAGCTGGCGGAGCTCCCCCCAGCATCGTTCATCGTCGTGACGCCGCGACAGGGAGAGCCGGGATACGCGGCTCGCTTCCTCACCATCGAGTGACCGACCGAGGCGGCTGCAGGCGGAGCACGCCGCCCCGTCGCGAGACCACGTCCGACACCAACATCGACGGGTCTGCGACTGAAACTGCGGTCCCGTGATCACGGGTTCGGGCGCGGCGACCTTCCCGATCGACGATGTAACTGTTCGTTTCATACGACACTCGTCGTCCCAAACCGCAACCTTCCAAAGGTCGCGGCCCGAAGGGGAGACGATGAGCGACAAGAGCCTCGCGGAGCGAGTAGAGCAGTGGATGGTCGGCCAGATGCCGATCATCCAGATGCACGGCGGCACGAGCGTCGTGCGCGAGGCGAACGAGGAGACCGGGGAGGTGGTCGTCGAGCTCGGCGGCACCTGCTCCGGCTGCGGGAT
>JARVCL010000196.1:0-5557 GCA_040405695.1 Halorubrum sp.
TACACCCAATTCGCGTCGGGGTCGACCCGGCCGGCAGGCGTTTCGCCGTTGAATACGGCCGCGACGTCGGCAGCGGCGCTCTGATTCAGGTCGTCGTAGGCGTCCTCGCTGTACCACGCTGCGTGTGGGGTGATCACCGTGTCCTCGCGCCCGACCAGCGGATCGTCTGTGGGCGGCTCCTCGGCGAGCACGTCGAGGCCAGCCGCCTTGATAGTCCCCGATTCGAGCGCGTCGAGGAGCGCGTCCGCGTCGATCACTGGCCCCCGCCCTACGTTGACGACGACAGAGTCAGGAGTGAGCTTCGAGAGCCCATCGGCGTCGATCATGCCTCTCGTGGCGTCGGTCAGCGGCGCGTACACCGCGAGATGATCACTCTGTTCGAACAGCGCGTCGAGGTCGACCTTCTCGACCCCGTGGTCGGCCATCGCGTCGGCCTCGACGAACGGATCGTACGCGACGAGGTTCGCTCCGAACCCCGAGAGCTGTTCGGCCGCCCGCTGTGCGATGGGACCGAACGAGACGAGCCCTATCGTGGACCGGCTCAGCCGGCGGATCGGCCGGCCGTCCTCCCAGCTCCAGCTTCCAGCGGCGACCGCGTCGTCGTACGGCTTCATCGACCGCACACAGGTCAACAGCAGCGACACCGAGTGGGCCGCAACCTCCTCGGTGCAGTAGTCAGGAACGCGTGTCACCGTCACGCCCGCCTCGGCTGCGGCCGCGACGTCAATGTTGTCGACGCCGACCGCCGAGCGAACGACGAGGTCGAGTTCGGGGCTGAGTGCGTCGATCGCCTCGGCGGTGACCGGGGTGTTGATGTCGGTGACGACCGCGTCGAACCCGGAGGCGGCCTCGATCAACCGGTCCGTACTGCCGAGCTCCGCAACCTCCACCTCGACGTCGTTGCCGACTGTCTCTGTGAGATGCGTGTGGTACGTGTCCGGGTCGATCATCGGAAACGCCGAGAGCAGGACGCGTTTCATACAAACTGCTACGACACGCCCGTACTTGACGGCGTTGTTTCCACAGTCAGGTCTGAGAAATATTATGTTCGATCGTGAGTGTTTCAGCGCAGCGCGGCCCACGGCCCGGTCAACTCGTGACAGAGCCGATGGAGCCGTCGTCGGGTCAACCGAGCCGTGCGTCGAGTCGCACGAGCGTCACGCCGAGCGGGCTCGTTCCGACGACTCTTTGACCGCAGACGACGAACCCTGCGCTGTGAGCGACGACACGACCGACAAGCCGCCGATGCTCGTGTTGCTCGAGTCGTTAGCGTTCTACCGGAACGTCCGGGTCGGGGTCGTCGTCGGTGTCGCCGTCGCGGCCGGACTGTATCTGGTCAGAACGTTCGAACTGCTCCCTTGGGCGCTCGTCGAGGTCCGTGAGTACCCGCTCTTTGGCCCCGACGTCTGGTTTCTCCTCCTCGCGTTCGTGCTCGCTGCGACCCTCGGCCTGTTGGTCGCGATACTGCTCACCGTTGGGGAGGCGGTCCGGAGCGCACGCGCCGTAACGGGCGAAAAGAACGGCTAGTCTGCCGTACAGGAGGCGTCACGCTCGTCGCTCGTGAACTCCTGTGCGGGCTCCGTGAGCTTGTAGAGGTTCTGTCGGGCGTCAGCGAAGTAGACATCCTCGTCGACCACGTCGATCCCTTCCAGCCGCTCGAGCGCGTACCGAACGGTCCGGGCCGACAGCATCGACTCCTGTACGATCCCTTTCTGTGTCAACGGTCCGTTGTACTCGAGTACCTTGAAGACGAGTTTGGCGCTCGGCGGGAGGTCATCGAGACCCTCCGTTTGGGTTCCAGCCATCGTTACGAATCGAAACCGTACACGGTGATAAATGTTGATGGAAACCCCCTGATTGCCGGCCTTCAGGCGGCTGTAATCGCCGCTTTTTGCGCCGATATGCGGCAACGCTATCCGCTACCTGCACGATAGACTGACTAGTCAGTCAGCCAGCCGGCTCGCGCGCGCTCGCCAGTGCCGTGAACAGTTGAGCCAGCGGATGGAGCTGTTCGTGGGGCCGGCGGCTCGGGTGTGACGAGAGCCCGACGAACGGTCCGTCATCGTCGAGCCGTTACCGACCGCCGGGCGACGGCAAACGACTCGTCCGAGACTGAACCGTAGCGAACGGAACGAACGGCTTTTCACCGGTGGTTGCAGATCCGTAGGTATGAGCGACGACTCGGGGATCACCGGCCACGCCCGGAGCGTGGTCGTCACCACGATCTGTTGTCTCGCGGGAATCGCCGCGGGCGTGGTGTCGACCGCGTACGTCGGCACCGGCGACGCCGCCGCCCAGAGCACGACCGCCGTCCTCGTGATGGGCGCGTTCGTGCTCGTACAGTATCCACTGTACAAGGTCATCGGCGTCGGCGACTTCGGCATCAAAGACAACCTCTACGTGGCGTTCATGACGTTCACGCTGTGGTTCATCAGCTACACGATTCTTCTCACGTCGGACGTGGGGCTCTGAGATGGCGGACGACAGCATCGCCGTGGTCGATCTGGATCGCTGCCAGCCCGACCGGTGTAACTACGAGTGTGCGAACTACTGTCCGCCGAACCGGACGGGCAAGGAGTGTATCACGAAGCGAGGCGAGGACACCATCGAAGGCGACCCCGACCAGATCCGCATCTCCGAGGAGCTGTGTCTGGGAGAGACCTGTGGCATCTGTGTCGAGAAGTGTCCGTTCGACGCCATCGAGATCATCAACCTCCCCT
This sequence comes from Halorubrum sp., assembly GCA_040405695.1. GTDB lineage: Archaea > Halobacteriota > Halobacteria > Halobacteriales > Haloferacaceae > Halorubrum. Next base: position 2,721 of record JARVCL010000196.1, read on the forward strand.
CCGAGTTGGACGAGTCTCCCGTCCACCGATACGGAGAGAACGCCTTCGCGCTGTACGGCCTTCCGACGCCAGAGCCCGGCAGTGTCACCGGCATCTTGGGACCGAACGGAATCGGAAAGTCGACCGCTGTCCACGCGCTCGCCGGCGAGCGGATCCCCAACCTCGGTGATCACGAGACGGACGCCGCCTGGGAGCGCGTTCTGGACCGGTTCCGCGGCACCGGCCTCCAGAACTATCTCGAAGCGTTACGAGACGGTGACGTCACCGTCGCCCGCAAGCCACAGTACGTCGACCAGATTCCCAAACAGTTCGACGGCAACACCCGTGAGCTGTTGGAGCGGACCGACGAACGCGGCGCGCTCGAGTACCTCATCGACCGGCTGAACATCGCGCCGGTGATGGACCAAGATATCGACTCTATCTCCGGCGGTGAACTCCAGCGGGTCGCCATCGCGGCGTGTCTGGCACGCGACGCCGACTTCTACTTCCTCGACGAGATTACGCCGTACCTCGACATCGGTCAGCGGATGGTCGCTGCGCGTCTCATTCAGGAGCTCGCAAACGAAGACGGATCCGACCGGTCGATGCTGGTCGTCGAACACGACCTCGCTATCCTCGACCTCCTCGCCGACACCCTCCACGTCGCCTACGGTGAGCCCGGCGCGTACGGTGTCATCACCGACCCCAAATCGGTTCGGAACGGGATCAACGAGTACCTCAAAGGCTACCTCGACAACGAGAACATGCGGATCCGACCGTCTGCGATCACCTTCGAAGAGCACGCGCCACGCGTCTCTTCGAAGGGGACCCCGCTGGTCGAGTATCCCGACCTCCACAAGTCGTACGGCGAGAGCGAGTTCTCACTCGACGTGGACGGTGGCGTCATCCACGAGTCCGAGGTGCTCGGGATTGTCGGCCCGAACGGGATCGGGAAGTCGACGCTCGCGAAGCTGTTCGCGGGGTCGTTGACGCCTGACGAGGGGGAACTCGACTTTCAGCTGGACATCGCGTACAAGCCACAGTACATCGAGATCGACCAGCCGATGCGGGTCGACGCCTTCCTCTCGTCTATCACCGACGAGTTCGGCTCTTCGTACTGGAACACGGAGATCGCCCAGCCGCTCCAACTCGACCGGATCATGGAGCAGGATCTGGTCGATCTCTCAGGCGGCGAGCGTCAACGAGTCGCTATCGCAGCGTGTCTCTCCGAAGACGCCGACATGTATCTGCTGGACGAACCCTCCGCACACCTCGACGTCGAACAGCGGGTCCGAGCGACCACCGCGATCCGCCGGTACGCCGAGAACCACGACGCGACGGTGCTCGTGATCGACCACGATATCTACATGATCGATCTCCTCGCCGACCGCCTGATGGTGTTCGACGGCGAACCGGCCGAGCACGGACACGCGACACCACCTCAAGAGATGCGCGCAGGGATGAACGAGTTCCTCGCGGACCTGAATATCACGTTCCGGCGTGACGAGCGCACCGGCCGCCCCCGGATCAACAAGCCCGGATCACAGAAGGACCGGTCACAGAAACGCGATGGCGAGTACTACTACGCGCCCTGACGGAGGCCCTCTCGATCCCGTCTCTGCACACGCGTCACCGATCCGGACTCGCCCGCCGCTACCCGGAGTTCTTTGCCCGTCCACCTCGGCACGTGTCGTATGCCAGAGACCGACAGTGACCTGTACGGCTTGACCCACGAGACGGCCGGTGATGCCATCGAAAACGCCGACTTCGGCGTGTTGCCGACGGGCAGCATCGAGCAGCACTCGACACACCTTCCGGTGTCGACCGATACGCTTCGGGCAGACCACCTCACCGCCGAACTCGTCGATGCGGCGCCCGCGTTCGACCTCGATCTTCTTCGGCTTCCGACACTCCCGTACGGCCAGTCGGAACACCACATGACGTTTCCGGGCACGGTGACGCTCTCGACGGACACGTACATCGACGTCGTCCGGGACATCGGTGAGTCGATGGCGGCACACGGACTCGACCGCCTCGTGTTCGTGAACTGCCACGGCGGGAACCGGGAGCCGCTGTCGATCGCTGCCGACCGGCTCGGCCGCGACACGGACCTCACCGTGCACTTCGTTCACTGGACCGATTTCGCACGCGACGACCTCGAAGCGGCGTTCGGCGAGGGGTGGGGACACGCCGGTGACCACGAGACGAGCGTGGTCGAACTGTACCGACCCGACCTGGTTCGTGCGGCGAAGAAGGAGCCGCAGAACGCCGCCGAACTCCCCCGGACGCGGAGCTACGAGTACTTCAGCGACGTGACCGAGCTCGGCGGGCTCGGCGACCCGACCGCGAGTGATCCGGAGGCGATGGAGGAGATCGTCGCCGACGCCACCGAGTCGATACTCGCGGCACTCGTCGCCGACCGCGACGACGGGTGGTGACAGCCGCCCGATCTACGGTATCGAAGCGATTAAGCGACGAACCCGCTTACGACCGCGTATGCAACACCTCATCGTCCGCGGGGACCCCGGCATCCGCAAGGACGCGATCATCGAGTACGAGGGTGAGGAGCTGGTGTGCTTCGGCATCAACACGCAGGGCGGGTGGCACGGCCCCGACGAGCCGCAGCTCTGGTGTACGGTGGGGACCCCGGACGAACGAGAGGCCTACGAGAAACGCGAGTACGTTCCACACTGGCTCGACGTCGACACCGTCGACGCCGAGGCGCTCGACGTCATCAAAGCGAAAGGCGATCTCTCCGTGTGACATCCTCCCACGAGTAACGTCGTGGGGTTCCCGAGGTTCTGATGTTACTCCCGTCGATTCGGATGGTTGGGAATCTACGGTTTACGACCGACGGC
>JARVCL010000197.1:0-5546 GCA_040405695.1 Halorubrum sp.
GATCCGTACAGGACCGATTTCGATGTTAGAAGCTATCGTGCCCTGGAAGAACTCGATCCGCCGGGGTGTCCGACGAAGCCTCCGTGATGTCTGTCATCGGCTCACAGAAGCGGCCACCGGTACTTATACGTTCCGCCGACCGCAACTTTCGATCACCACGGGAGCACGTGACGTTCGGTACGCGAAGATAATCGCCGTACTCCAACGCCTATATACTCCTTATACAGTATCAGGTGGTATCACTCTCGCGCATTTCTGCTGTTTCGAAACAGAGTATATAAGCCGGATCGACGTTCGTTTCACTCACCCGGTCGCTGACGCGCGCCACGCAGCCGCGGAGATAGGCTCCGTGAGGAGACGGCTGAGTGGTGAGCCACGGCTCGGCGAGCGGAGTGTGTCTTGATGGACGGCGCAGTTCAGCACAGACGGATCACACCCCGGGCGCGTCCGTGATTGAGTCTGTTTCGTTCGTCTCGTCGTGTCTGTCCCGTCGTCTCGGCTGGCTGCGCTCTCGTCTTCACATCCCCATGTCGGCCGCGTCCTCGGGGACGGGGAGGTCGTTGACGCCGACGCCGAGCAGTTCCGCGGCGTGATCGAGCGCCATATCGAACCCGTAGTACCGTTCGAGTTCGTCGCCGTCGGGACCGGTCCGGACCTTCAGCATCGCGTATCCGTCGACGTTCTGGGCGACAGCGGCGGTCCGGCCGTCAGTCGTGAACGTGAGCAGTCGCTCCTCGTCGGTCTCCTCGTACCGAGCCGTGACGCCGTTTTCAGCCGTAGTCTCAGCCATACGCCCGATAGGAACTGATCGGTGTCGTATCTGTCGGTCGGTCCGTCTCGTCGGGCTCGTGGACGTCCGCGTCTCCCGCTGTCGTACCGTCAGGGTCGCTATCGCTCCGTGCTGCCCGGCGACAGCGACGCCACCTCGTCGGCTCACGATGGTAACCTTAAGGGACGGGACCCCCCAACAGAGGACAATGGCTACAGAGGTGTCACGCCGGCGTGCGTGGCTGATCGCCGCGCGTCCACAGACCCTTCCCGCGGCCGCCGCGCCCGTGATCGTCGGGGTCGGCCTCGCGGTCGGGGCCGGGGTGTTCGCCCCGCTGCCCGCGCTCGCGGCGTTCGTCGGCGCGGCGCTGATACAGATTGGCACCAACTTCGCCAACGACTACTACGACGCGATTCAGGGGGCCGACACCGACGACCGCGAGGGGTTCACTCGAGTGGTTGCAAGCGGGCTCATCGAACCCACAGAGGTGAAACGCGCCATGTGGTTGACCTTCGCTGCGGCCGTTCTCGTCGGCACGTACCTCGTTTACGTCGGCGGGCTCCCGATCCTCGTCGTCGGTCTCGCCAGTGTCGTGGCGGGGATCGCGTACACCGGCGGGCCGTATCCGCTCGGTTACCACGGCCTCGGCGATGTGTTCGTCTTCCTCTTTTTTGGCGTCATCGCGGTCACTGGAACGTTCTACGTCCAGGCCGCCGCGCTCGCGCCCGGCGCGTTTCCGCTCTGGATCCCCGAGGGGACGGTGCCACTCACGGCGCTCGTCGCCAGCCTCCCCGTGGCCGCACTGTCGACGAACATCCTCGTCGTCAACAACGTTCGCGACGTGGAAGAGGACGCGAGCACGGGCAAACGTACGCTCGCGGTGCGGTTCGGCTACCGGTTCTCGCGGGCGCAGTTCCTCGCGCTCATCGCGCTGGCGTACCTGACACCCGGGTGGTTCCTCGCGAACGGGGAGGGGCGTTCCGTGCTCCTGCCGCTCGTCACGCTCCCGCTGGCGGTCGGCGTAACCCGGACCGTGCTGACGGAGACGAGCGGCGAGGCGCTCAATCCCGCCCTCGAATCGACCGGCAAACTGCTCGCGGCGTACGCCGTCGCGTTCGCCGTCGGGCTCGCAGTGTGATGCGCCTCCGTCGGTTCTCCCTCGACCTGTCGAAGCCGCTCGAAACCGCCAGTGGCGCGATACGCGAGCGAGAAGGGTTCCTCGTCGCCGTCCGCGGGTCGAACGGGACGGAGCCAGGTCTCGGCGACGACGGAGACCACGACGCGGCGTCAGCGGCACGAGAGACGGTGTGGGGAGTCGGCGAAGCGACGCCGCTCCCGGGGTGGACGGAGTCGCTCACGTCGTGTGAGTCGGCCCTCGAAGCGGCGCTCGAACCGGACAGTCAATCGGCGGCCGGGCGACCGGAGCCGACGGCGCTCGACCCCGCGTCGTCGCCGGAACTGGGGTACTCCGCGGTCGATGCGGGCGGGATCGATCCGGCAGACGCCCCCGCGGCCCGCCACGGCTTCGCGCTCGCCCGTGACGCCGCCGCCGCCCGTGGTGCCGGACACGCTCTCGCAGACCGGCTCGCGGAGCGGGTCGGATTTCCAACTTCCGCCGAGTCGGTTCCCGTCAACGCCACCGTCGGTGACGCCCCCCGAGACGAGACGGTCGCCGCGGCGGAGCGCGCGGTCGCCGACGGCTTCGACTGTCTGAAGGTGAAGGTCGGCGCGCGTTCGCTGGACGCGGACGTCGAGCGCTTGTGTGCCGTCCGTGACGCGGTCGGGTCAGAGATCACTCTCCGGGCGGATGTCAACGGCGCGTGGGACCGGGCGACCGCAGCGCGGGCCCTCACGCGGCTGGAACCCCTCGACATCGCGTACGTCGAGCAGCCGCTTCCGGCCGAGGATCTCGCCGGAACCGCCCGACTCAGTGGTGACAGTTCGGTGCCAATCGCGCTCGACGAGTCGCTCACAGCCGCCTCGGTCGAGACCGTGCTCGCGGCAGAGGCCGCGGATGTCGTCGTGCTCAAGCCAATGGCGCTCGGCGGACCAGATCGCGCCGTCGCCGCCGCGAAGCGAGCGCGCGAGCGTGGCGTCGAGCCGGTCGTCACGACCACGGTCGACGCGGTCGTCGCGCGGACTGCGGCCGTCCACGTCGCGGCCGCGATTCCCGACGTACCGGCGTGCGGCCTCGCAACCGGAGCCCTGCTCGCAACCGACCTCGGACCGGATCCGTGTTCGGTCTCGGACGGACAGGTCTCCGTTCCCGCTGGACCGGGGCTTGCGGGTGACGCCTTCGACGACTTGGTCCCGTCTGGGGCGGAATCAGAGTGAACCGGCGGAAGCGTCGAGAGCCGCGAACAGCAGCCAGTGCGGTGAACGGAGAGGAGAGGCGGGCGAAACGAAACGGGGCTCCGGACTACTGGAACCCGCGTCCAACGTCGTCGGTCTCGATGAGGTCGTCGAGCTCCGCGGCGAGAAGCGATTCGGCCTCGTCGAAGGTGTTGCCGAGTTCGTCGAGTTCGTCGGGACGACCGTCGAACTCGTACGCCATCGGCCCGAACGCGGGTGAGTCGAGCGCCTCCATCACGTCCTCGAAGAGGTGATCGGGATCGGTCGGCGCTTCCGCGTGGACCTTCAGCGTCTCTTCCAGTCGCGTCGCCATCGATTTGGCCTCGTCTTCGTCCTCTGGGGGGCGTCGAACCGCGAACCGTCCAGGAGACTCCTCGGTCGGGAGCAGGGGGTCGAGTTCGTCGTCGACTCGCCGGGCAACACGGGTCCCGACCCCACGAAGCTCCTGCGGGCTCTTCGCGTAGGTCTTCATGTGGTAGACGCCGACGCTCGGGTGACCGAAATAAAGGTCTTCACCGAGGCCGTCACGGCGCGACCCCGCGACCGCACGCCACCCGTCGGGATCGGTCGAGTCACTCGCGACGTCGCTGAGAATATCTCGCCAATCTCGGACGCGCATCTCAGCTATCACTGATAAACGAGCCCGTATGAGGGTGTCGATACGGCGCACGCACCTTATTGGACGGCTCTCATCAGTCGTCGTCGGCACGAATCTCGACGATGAACAGCGACAGCGCGACGGCGACGAGCGCGAGCGCGAGCGTGCCGTTCGCCACGCCGAGGGCGAGAAACTGTCGTCCGCCGAGCACCCAGACGACTCCCAGCGCGAGCACGTGGGCGACGCCGACCAGATAGAGCACGGGGTTCCAGAACCGACTGAGAAACAGGCCGATCCCGAGGAGGAAGCTCCCTGCGATGGCGAGGAACTGCGGGGCACCGGTTCGGGTCCAGACAGCGAGGTTGATCGCGGCGATCCCAGCCGAACAGAAGAGACCGATCCAGTAGCGGACCCCCCACGAACCAGCCTCGTCGATTCGGAGGAGCTGGTCGGTGTTGGCGCGAGTCACGGTGGACGCACACTCGGTGGACGCAAAACCGTTTCCCCCGCTTCGTCTCATGCCGCCGACCGCTCCGTCGTCGTCGGTCGGTTCGCCCGTTCCGTGTGAAGCCGCTCAGCGCCGCTCGTACACCGGCTTTCGTCGTCGCTGAACGTAACCGTACACCGCCCGCGTCAAGAGGATGCCCCCGACCACGAGGACGACGAGCGACACCACGGAGTCGGTGCCGGCGACGAAGTCGGAGACACCCCATGCGACCATCCCGACGTACAGTGCGATCCGGAACCGCACCGTGTCGAACCCTTCGTCTAGCAGTCCCCACAGGACGACCCCGGCGATGTAGAGGCTCACGGCTACCTCGCCGACGGCGGTCAGTCCCTCCTGACCGATCCTGAAGTACCCACTCACGAGAGACAGCGTCGCCAGCGCGAGGATGATCCCGCCGATCACCTGTCGGCCGTACCGTTCGTACAGCGAATCGCTCATACCGATACTGGTGGCTCCATATATAAGGAGACTGCGAGTCGTTCCGGCGAGGCTTTTTGCGTCCGACGCGCACACGGGTGGTATGATCGACATCGGCGTCAAGGCTCCCGATTTCGTCGCGCCCGCCGTCTCCGACGGGCGCGGTGTCGAACTGGAACTGTACCGACTGGTCGAGTCACATCGAGCGGTGGTGGTGACGTTCGCACCTGCGAATTTCGTCCCGACGTGTACTGCCGCGTTCGCCGCCGTTCGGGATGCCCAGTGGCACGACCACCCTGACCTCGCGGTCGTCGCCGTCACCGGTGACTCGTTGTTTTCGGGGTTCGCGTACGCCGACCGGTTCGGGTTCGCGTTCTCAATCGTCTCCGACTTCCACGGTGGGGTCGCGGACTCGTACGACCTACTGGCGGAGTCGTGGGAGGGGCACTCGGAGATTCCACGACGGGCCACCGTCGTCATCGGCGATGACTGGACGATCCGGTTCGCCGAGGCGACGACAGACGCGCTCGACCGGCCGGCCCCCGCACCGGTCGAGAACGCGACGGCGACACTGCGGGACCTCGGCGTCGATGTCGACCGACCACGCGTCGACTACGACGGACCGTGGTGAGTCATTGCGTAGGGAACACGCGACGGTGGCGGTTCGAGCGTCGTCGATAGCTCTCGACGGTCACGTCAGCAGAAGCCGTACTGGCCGCGATGCCTCTCGGCGGGGGAAAAACCTGCACCGGCCGAGACTCCCGTGAGCAGCGCGAGCGGGAGCCAGGCCGGAAAACAACCGCAGGGAGTGCACCGGCCGAGATTTGAACTATGAAACGACGGTCGACTCGCTTCGCTCGCCGCTGCGTCGTTCCGAGTTCAAACTCGCGCTGAGTTCTCTC
>JARVCL010000198.1:0-5477 GCA_040405695.1 Halorubrum sp.
CACGGACGTGGGCGTCGTCCTCGGCTGTGGCACCGGCGGCACACACGTCGCCGACAACGAGGTGACCGGCGCGGAGATCGGCGTCTCCGTCGGCGACATCTGTGGCGGTCCCGAAGACCTCGTCGTCGAACACAACCACGTCGTCGATAGCGACTACGGCTTTGCCGCCCTCCAGTTCGCCGAGGACAACGTGATTCAGGAGAACACCGTCGAGAGCTCCGAGACTGGCTTCCTCTTCGACGGCGGCTCCCTGATCGACTCGACCACCACGACCGTTGGCGGCCAGACGGTCGTCAACAACACGTTCGACGCGACGACCGCTGTCGAGCTTCAAGGCCAGTACGACTGGCAGGCGGGCATCATCACACCGCCGGAGACGCCCGTCGACATCGAGGCGTCGACGATCCAGTACAACGATGTCACGGCCGCCGAGACCGCCGTCCACGTGCCCGACGAGGCGGCGGACGTGCTCCAAGAGGAGCGCGTGACGGATCTTCGAGTGAACTGGTGGGGGAGTCACGGCCCGGCGAACGTCGCGTTCGAGAGTCCGCACCTATACGAGCCGTTCCTGACGGTCCCACCGGACGAGACGGCAATCGATCCCGACGGGGACACGGGAATCGGCGTCGACTTCGAGGTTGCGGCCGGCGACACCACCGCGTTGGGTGTTCCGGGTCCGACCGACCAGACGGTCTCGGAGATGTTCGCCGAGCCGTTCGACGGCGTCGTCTACGCCTTCGACGAGGATGAGGATCGCTGGACGCAGGTGACCGGTGACTACTCGCCGTCAGCGCTGGAGGCGCTCGTCGTCGTCGCGGCGGAGGACGCCACCGGCACGATGTCGTTCGAGACGGGCGCCGCCGCAGCGCCTGGCGAGAGATCGATCGAGGAGGGCTGGAACTTCGTCGCCGCGCCGACGAGCCAGGGCATCCACGATGCCTTCGGCGTCGGATCGACGTCGTTCTCCGTCGCGCAGTTCGTTCACGACCGTCCACACGCGCAGTTCACCCCGTCCGGTGAACTTGACGGCGCGTACGTCTTCGACGACGGTACGAACCCGACGGTGAGTCCGTTCGAGGGCTACTTCCTCTTCGCGGAGGAAGACGGCCTCCTCGCCGGTCACCTCCACAGCAACCCCACGGTCGACCAGCTGTACGACACGCTCCAAGTGGAGCCGGAACCGCACCCCGGATCGGCGGACGCCGCCGGTGAGCATCCCCACGGAGAGACGACCGTGACCATCGAGGATCTAGCGGCGGTCGTTGACGACGGCGTCGACGTTGATGACGAGACGCTCGCGCGGCTGGCAACCGACGCGCTCGAACACGAGCTTCACGATGAGTCGGTCACGACGCAAACTTCGGGGATTACGATCGTTGATTCGGCAACGAACGACGTTCTTGCGGCCGCTCCTGAGGACGACCAACAGGCGGTTGCAGACGCGTTTGAGACAGCGTACGACCGGCTGTTCACCGAGGACGGTGAACTACGAAAGATCGGTCCCGAGACCGGCGACGACCCCGAAACCCAGCGCTTGCCGGTGATCGAACCGGTCCCGTGAGGTGACAACCCGTTCGCGGAGGAATCATATTTCAACCGTTTATCCCGTTGGGGCGGCGACGAAGCCGCTGGCTGTGAGTACGCTTTGCTCTTGCCGTACACCCCGGTGAGCGGCCGCCTCCAACGGCCGCGAGCAGACGACGCGAAACCATCAGCGCGTAGCGGCGGCTGCCAGAGGAACCGGAGGTCTCTCGCTGGAACCCGGACCAGCACTTATCATCACCGTTTCATTGTGACTGGGGAGGCGCGAAGGGCGGCTGCGGGGCGTTCCCGCGCAGCGAACCGAGCAGGAACATCCTCTCGTGGGGGAAAACTCAAAAAGGCAGATGCCGGACTGTGTTCGGCCGTCTGAGACGCGGAGCGCCTCGCTGCTGTGTGGGCGACGTACGCTTGCCGTCGCTCGTTCTACTCGCTCTCGCGGTGTTACGCCGCGCACACGGCTGGAGATTGGAACAGGTCTCTCCTGTTGTGTCCAGTTTCATATATAAATGAATACGCAGTCGAGCGGTGGTATCGTCTTATGAGTCATTTATAACCAATTCTCGGATATCCTATTCGGAATTGTGAATGTTCACTACTTTTATACTACCCCCGTATCGCTCACTGGAAACTCGGAACTTCGATCGGAATCTGCCCGAGTCCAAAGAGGAACCGGCCCGCGTGAGAATGCGGAATCAGTCAGCGCCGCCGCACCAGCAGTCCGCCCCCAACGACGACGAGGGCGAGTCCTATCAATCCGATCACGGCTTTCACACCGGTTCCGAACGCCTCATCTGTCGAGTCGTCGGCTGTGCCTTCGGCAGCGTCGTCCGTCTCTGTGGGTGTCTCGGCCTCCTCGTCCGTCTCGGAGGTGACGGTGAGCGTCCCGGCGTCGGCGGATTCTACCGAGACGTCGTACTCCCCTTCACCGGCGAACGTCGGCGTGAAGGTGAGCTGACGCGTTTCACCCGGCGGAACGGTCACCTCTCTGTCGTCGACGATCTCTCTGTCGACGACGAGCGCGACGGTCGCTGTTCCATCTGCGTCGCCGCCGTTCTCGACCTGCGCTGTGACCTCCACGGTGCTCTCCGGTTCGACTTCCGCCGCTCCGAGCGTCGCATCCACTACCGTCACCGACGACTGTGTGCCGCCGATAGCGAACTGCGAGAACCCAGTCGTTTCGGCCTCGAACTCGCCGTCACCATGATACGTCGTCGGCAGTTCTTCCCACGTCGATCCCGTGTAGCGATACATTGCTACGTCGCCCGGGTCCATCCCCGCTGCTTCCGTGTCGACCTGGAAGCTGAGGGTTGCGGTCTCAACTGCGTCGGCGTCGAACGTCGTGGGCGACAGCGAGTAGTGCGCCAACAGCTCGGCGGATCCGTGCTCGTCGACCTCCGCTGGTCGTTCCTCGAAGCTCTGCGACTCGAGAGTGAACCCGTCTATCGAGTCGTCTAGCGTGACCGACAGTTCGTCGAGCGCCGTCGTCTCGGTTCCGATATCATCAGGCAACGTCGACTCCACCGTGTCACCGGCATCGAGGCTCTCGTCCGCCTCGACGATTGCGACACCGTCAGTTACGTCGACGCCCGCTTGGATCGTTTCTGGTCCGTCTCCCGTCTGTGGCGGGGCCGCGCCAATGCCTCCGCCCCCGCCTCCGGTCCCGCCGTCGGGGTCGTCTCCGTCTCCCGGGTCACCGGGGTCGGCATCGTCACCGACTGCGAGGTCGACGTTACGCACCTCGCCAGGTGACCACTCGACTGCTGGGTCGGCCTCGGCGAGCTCGCCGTTTACACGGAACTGGACCGACTCGCCTTCGTCCTCGGCGGTTCCGTCGGCGACGAGCTTCGCGTCGAACGCCGACGGGCCACCGTACTGCCCCTCTTCGCTCGTGGTTATGGAGCCGCGCTCTTCCCCGTCGACGTGGACGGTCACCTCGACGCCTTCTGGCGCGGGCTCTCCGTCAATCTCGACACTTCCGAAATAGGCGGGGGGTGTCGGTGGTGGTCCATCGCTCGCGGCGACTGCGGGCGCGCCAGCGAACGCCGCGAGGACGCACAATACGACTGTGATGACGACTGCTGTACGACCGTTTGTCGTTGACATGGTGGGAGCTGATCGAGCCGTTTCGCGATCGGTGGTGGCTGGCATGGGTAACGGTGGCCGGTTCGGTTTCCGTCCACCGGTCGGGGTCGACACGACCGACCCGGAACACCGCACGGATAGTCCACGGTTACATATAGTTATACGCTGATTAACCCCTGCACCGAAGCAAAACGAAACGAATAATCAGTGATTATTATTGTATGGATTTTTATTATGGGCGTGGCAACGATCCCCAGATGTCGCCAGCGGTCGCTCCCTCGGGTCGTCCGACTCGTCGCCGAGATCGGCGTTCAACATGTACTATTTTAAATAAAAACACAAAGATATTTGTTACGTAGTCACAATGTTCAATTATGGCCGGGAACCCGGCTAACGACCCCGACGATCGGAGCGACCCGAACGATGGACGGAGAACCGAGTTCGAAGAGCTTTCCGAACGGCTCGACGAGCTCCCCGAACAGCTCGACGATCACCGCCGCCGGTTCCAGGAGTTGCTTCGCGAGCACCAGCTGCTTGATCCCGGCGAACGGTCCGAGACGGACGCGCATCCCGACTCGGACATCGATCTCGATGAACTTCTCGAGGTTCTCAGCAACCGCCGTCGCCGGTACTTTTGGCGCTTCCTCCGCGAACAGTCCGGTCCAGTCGCAATAAGCGAGGCGTCACGACACGTCGCCGCGTGGGAAGAAGATGTCCACCCCGACGAACTCGCGTACGACGACAGAAAGAGCGTGTACACCTCGCTGTACCAGCATCACGCTCCGCTGCTGGACGATCTCGGGCTGATAGAGTTTGACAAGGAGGACGCCACCGCTAGGTCCATGACAGCTGTCGAGCAGGAGTACATCGTCGAGACGGATATCGACGAGACAGACATGCGCCTTCGGTTCGCCGGCGGAATGCTGATCGCCGTCGGCCTCGTCTCGGGCTTCTGGACGCTCGGTCTCGGTCCGTTCGAAGCCGCCGGGGCGGGCCTTCTGTTGGTTTCTATCGTCATCGGCGTCCTCGTCACCTCTCTCGTCTACGTGGCGCTCATCACCCAGAGCCACCGTGTTCGGTTCATGGACGTTCTGAGCGATGTCGACGCGGTCGAGTGACACTTCTATCCGATCGAATCCGTTCTCAGACGGTGTTCGGGACGCTGGCAGACCATTCCCTAATAAAATAGTACCGCTCACCCGGGTCAGGGTCAGCGGATCAGTTCACGACAACGGGTGCATCGGCGAGTGACTCGTGCTCGTCGTCGTCGTCGTGAGTCTCGTACTCGAGTCCGAGCTGTTCGTGTAGCTGTTCGACGGTCACGTCCGAGGTGAGGAACGCTGGCTGCTGGCCGTCGTCCTCGACGAACACGAACGTTCCCTCGAACGCACTCACGTGCGGCCCGTCGCTGCCCGTGAACACGTGGGAGCCTTCGAGTTCACCTGCCGGACCGAGCTGGCCGTGTGGCCGCTCCAGCAGGCCCATCGCCAGTCCGATGTCGGCCGTGCTCTGTGCGAAACCAGCCTCAACGCCGCCGTAGGTTGGTGACGCGACGAAGTTCCACCCTTCCTCGAGGTCGGTCGCGCCCGGTCCGGGTGGGATGCCCTCTTCGGCTTCGAAAGTCATCGTCACGCGCACGTCTTCTTCTGGCACGACCGCGAACGCGTCGAGTGCGTCGAGGTCGCCGTCGGTGACGAGTTGCCACGCACCGTCGCCGAAGGCGTAGATGGCGCCGTCGAACTCGCCGAACGCCTCTTCGACGCTTTGTGTGGTCGGACCGGGGACACCGACTGTGTAGGTGTCGCCGGCATCGAGGTGGACGTCCGTGCCGATGTCCGTGCGGTCGAAGTCGA
>JARVCL010000199.1:0-5362 GCA_040405695.1 Halorubrum sp.
GTCGTCGCTCGCGATACACTCGCGACAGAACACGGCCGGCAGGAAGAGTCGCTTGACTGTTCGCGTCGCTCACCGTCTCGCTGTACGGGCCGGGAGGGATTCGAACCCCCGACCGTCCGGTTAAAAGCCGGACGCTCTCCCTAACTGAGCTACCGGCCCGCATATCGTAGTATGGTGAGACCACGGATAAACGTTTAGAAACGGAGGGGCAGGGGCAACGATCGGACCCGAAACGTTACCCTCGGGGGCGACGTCGCGGTGTCTATGTCCTTCGATATGGCCGCGTTCGCCGAGCGGCTCTGCCGGTTCCGATCGACCGCCGGGAAGGAACGTGCCGCCGCCGACTGGATGGAGCGCAAACTCGACGGCCTGGGGTTCGAGACGTACGCGTGGGACGCCGACGCCGACCGGCTCGCGACACACGCTTCCTTTCCCGACGACCCGAATGAGATCGACGTCGCCGGTCGGCGGAGCGTCGCAGGGGTGCTCGAGATCGGTGATGCGGTCACAGCCGTTGGCACGGGCGTGGCCACGAACACGAACGGGGGGACCGAGACAGACAGCGACACGGCTTCCCGACATCCCGGCGACGGGATCGACGAGCCACGCACAGACGCCGCTGTCGAACCGCATAGGCCCACAATCGTGTTGAACGGCCATCTCGACGTCGTCCCCGCCGAGAGCTCGAGTTGGTCGAGCGACCCGTTCGACCCAACGTGGCGGACGCCCGCGGAGGGCGAGCACGGCGAGACGAACGAGGAGAGACGAACGCTCACGGCACGCGGGGCTGCAGACATGAAGTCGGGGGTCGCGGCGTGTGTCGGAGCGGCCCTCGACGTTCGAGCGGCCGCCGAGCGTGGGGCGTTCGACCCGCCGGCCTCCGGCCTCCGGATCGTCGTCGAGGCGGTCGCAGGCGAGGAGGACGGCGGCTACGGCGCGGCGACCGCCGCGCTCGCGAGCCCGTATCCGTTCGAGCGTGACGCCGCCATCGTCGCCGAACCCACGGAGCTCCGTCCCGTCGTCGCCTGTGAAGGGTGTCTGATGGCGAGGCTGCGGCTCACGGGTCGGAGCGCCCACGCCGCCACTCGCTGGCGTGGCGAAGACGTGCTCCCTCGGTTCGAGGCGATCCGCGAGGCGTTCTCGGCGCTCGAACGCGAGCGCGCCCGAAGCGTCACCCATCCGTGCTTCGGCGACGTTCCGGTGCCGTGGCCGGTCGTCTGTGGCACCGTCGAGGCCGGGTCGTGGGCGTCGACGGTACCGGCGTCACTGACGGCGACGTTCCGGATCGGCGTCGCGCCCGGCGAGACCGTCGCGGAGGTCGAGCGGGTGTTCCGAGAGCGGCTCGACGCGGTCGCCGCCGACGATCCGTGGCTTCAGAAACACCCACCCGAGTTCGAGCAGTTCTCCGTTCAGTTCGAGCCGAGCGAGATTTCCGCGGACGCGCCCATCGTCGAGGCGGTGCGTGCGGGGCTCACGAACACCGGACTCGCGGATGTCGAACCCGTCGGCGTGACGTACGGCACGGACGCTCGCCACTACATTGCGGCAGGGGTCCCGACGGTCGTCTTCGGACCAGGAAGCATCGAGGAGGCCCACTACCCGGACGAGACGATCGAGTGGGCGGAGGTCGAAGCGGGGCGCGCAGCCATCGCCGCCGCCGTGCAGACGTTCGCGAACCGGGCGTGAGGCTATCGTTCCCCGCGAGAGTGTTCTGCGTCCGCGATGGACGAGTCGTCGAAGAAGGCTTCTAGCGCCGCCGTGACAACCGTTCCGGGTTCGACGTTTCGCATCGCGGCCCGTCGGCGGAGTTCGACGTACGTCTCCGGCGGGAGGTCGACCGGCAGCCGACCGAGTTCGACGCCCGCGTCGCGAACCGCACTCTCGACGTCGCCGCCGTCGTTGACTGCGGAGGCGACTGATCGGACCTCACGGACCGTCATCTCGCCGTCGATAGTGGCCCACGCGAGCAGATAGCGGTCCGTGCCGCCAAGTCGAGCGACGTGCTTGGCCGCGCTCGGCGCAATCTGCCCGCTCGCAACCTGTCGTCGGATCGTTTGCGGGAGATCGTGCACGCGCGCCCACTTGCGAATGAACGAGACTGAGACGCCGTCGCCGGCCCGATCAGCGGCCGCTTTGTACGATCCGACGCCACGAACGAGCGCCGCACACGCCGCCGCCCCCCGAAGCATCAACACGTTGTCGTCGTCGCCCACGTCGCCGGTCGCGAACCGGCGAACCGTCTCTGCCGCCTCTGCGACGCTCTCGGGGTCGTCGGGATCGAACCCGACAGCCTCGGCCGCCCGATCGCCCGTGACTGCCGGGTCCGACCGGACGACCGGCTCGCCGACCGGCGACCGTCTGTCCGCGTGTGACTCCTCGTCCATACAGTTCATTCGAGTCAGCACACATAAGCGACGGGCACCGAGACGAACACCGCTGTCACGCCTGACGAACAGGAGCACTGCTGGCTACGTGTCGGGCCCAGTCGCGTCGCAGCTCTCGCCGTGCGGTCCCGTTCAGGCGTCGTCGACCAGCTCCTCGGCGACGACCTGCGGGGCCAGAAGCGCCGGGTCGACCGCGATGTCGGCGGCCGCGGCGACGAACTCCGGGAGCGACCGATCGGCGTACGTCACGACAGTCACCGCCGGGTTCAGCTCCTTGGCGACGGGGATACCGGTCGCCTCCTCCACGTCGGTCAAGACGAGAACGTCCGCGTCGTCGATTCCCGCCGCTTCGAGGCGCTCGCCGGAGACGATCCCCTCGATCCGAGAACACGACGCGCCGAGATCGATCAGCTCCTCGCCGATACCGTGTTCGTCTGGCCCGGCAACGATGACGACGGTGGTGTCACCGGCCGTGGCCGCGTGGTCGGCTGCAGCGCCGTCGGCCACGGCGTCGTGGTTGGCTGCCGGTCGATCGGTGTCCTCCAGGCTGGTCGCGCCGTCGCCAGCGGGTGAGGAGTCGTCTCCCATCACTCGTACTCGATCGTCGCGGGGGGTTTGTGAGTCACGTCGTAGACGACACGGGCAACGTTCTCGTTCTCGCCGGTTATCCGGCTCTGGATACGCTGGAGTGTGCTCCAGTCGATCTCTTGAGCGCGGGCCGTCATCCCGTCTCGACTCTCGACGGAGCGGACTGCGACCACCCAGCCGTGGACACGGTTATCGCCTTTCACCCCGGTCGCCTTGCCGATCACGGCAGCGAACGCCTGCCACGGCTCGTACTCCACCAGTTCCTCCTCGACGACGTGACACGCCTCGCGGGCCACGTCGGCCTTCTCGGGAGTCACCTCGCCGACGACCCGGACGGCGAGCCCCGGCCCAGGGAACGGCATCCGCTCGGAGATGACGGCTTCCAGTTCGAGCGCGCGCGCGACCTCGCGGACCTCGTCCTTGTAGAGGTCACGGACCGGCTCGACGATTCCCTCGAAGTCGACGACCGCCGGGAGGCCGCCGACGTTGTGGTGGGACTTGATGTTCCCCTCAGACTCGATCCGGTCCGGATAGATCGTCCCCTGAACGAGGTAGTCGGCGTCGACCTCGTGAGCGACCGTCTCGAACTCGTCGATGAACCCCTCGCCGATGACGTGTCGCTTCTCCTCCGGGTCTGTCACCCCCGCCAGCCGGTCGAAGAAGCGTTCTTGTGCCTCGATGACCCGGAGTGAGTCCATGAACGAGAACGTGTCACGGATCTCTTCGGTCTCGCCTTTCCGCATCAGCCCCGTGTCCACGTACACCGGGGTGAGCTGGTCGCCGATCGCCTCGTACGCGAGTGTCGCTGCGACGGAGGAGTCGACGCCGCCCGAGAGGGCGATTACCGCGTTTGCGTCGCCGACAGTCTCGCGGATCTCCGCCACCGCGTCCTCGATGAACGCTTCTGTTTCGACCATCTATAGCCTCACGTCCGCGTTCCGTTCGGTTGTGTTCGTCGATCCGAGCGCGGCCTCGACGAGCGCGACGAACGGCGGGCTGGCGCGGTCCGGCCGCGACCGGAACTCCGGATGCGCCTGCGTCCCGAAGAAGAACGGGTGTTCCTCGCGTTCGAGGATCTCCATCCGGTTGTCCGCGCGGCCGGAGAAGACGAGCCCGTTCGTCTCTAACTCGTCGATGTACTCCGGGTTCACCTCGTAGCGGTGACGATGTCGCTCCGTGCACATGTCGTCGTCGTACACCGACGCCGCGAGCGTTCCCGGTTCGATGGCGGTCTCGTGAGCCCCCAGTCGCATCGTGCCGCCCATGTCCTCGGTTTCGTACTGCTCGGGGAGGAGGTCGATGACCGGATGCGGCGTGTCGGGGTCGAGCTCGGCAGAGTGAGCGCCCTCCAGTCCGAGCACGTTACGAGCGTGTTCGACGACCGCCATCTGAAAGCCCAGACAGAGCCCCAAGAAGGGAACGTCGTGCTCGCGAGCGTACCGGATCGCCTCGATCTTCCCTTCGGTCCCACGAGAGCCGAACCCGCCGGGAACGACGACCGCGTCGGCCGAGGCGAGTCGCGCCTCGTGGCGCTCCGTGGTCTCGTCGGCGTCCACCCACAGGACGTTCACCTCGGTCTCCGTGTGGATCCCCGCGTGTTTCAGCGCCTCGTGGATCGACATATACGCGTCCTCTAAGGCGTACTTGCCGACCAGCGCCACGTCGATATCCCGCGTTCGATCACGAGTGACGAGCTCACGCCACCGCGTCGAGCGTTTCGCCTCCGGCAGCGCCTCGTCGCCGATCCCGAGCTGTTCCATCACGTACTCGTCTAGTCCCTCGTCTTCGACCATTAGGGGAACGTGGTAGATGTCCTCGACGTCGGGGTTCGAGAAGACCGCGTCCGTGGACACGTCACAGAAGAGCGCGATCTTCTCTTTCACGTCGGGGTCGAGCCGGTTCTCACATCGTCCCACGAGAATATCCGGCTGCAGGCCGATGGATCGAAGTTCCTTCACCGAGTGTTGGGTCGGTTTCGTCTTCTGCTCACCGTTCTTCGAGTAGGGAACGAGCGTGACGTGTGCGAAGAGAATATCCTTCGGGTCCTCTTCGCTGGCGAACTGTCTGAGTGCCTCGAGGAACGGCATCGACTCGATGTCGCCGACCGTTCCGCCGATCTCGACGAGACACACGTCGCTTCCCTCCGCAGCCTCCCGGATGCGACGCTTGATGTCGTCGGTGACGTGCGGAATGATCTGGACGGTCTTGCCGAGGTAGTCGCCGGCCCGCTCGCGCTCGATGACGTGTTCGTACGTCTTCCCGGTGGTGACGTTGTGATCGAACGTCATGTCGGTCCCGAGGAAGCGCTCGTAGTTGCCGAGATCGAGGTCGACCTCGCCGCCGTCTTTCAGCACGTACACCTCGCCGTGCTCGTACGGGTTCATCGTCCC
>JARVCL010000200.1:0-5312 GCA_040405695.1 Halorubrum sp.
CCAGTTGCGACCCGGACGTATTTATTTTTGCCCGATCGTCTGACGCGGGTCGGACGACGATCGGACGCTGTGCCCGCTGGTTCGGACCAGACTCGTGTTCAGACGGGACCGGCTCATCAGTTCGACGGGATCGGGAACCGGTCTTCGGTCTCCCGTGAGACAGCCTCCGGTCGTATCGTCTCACCGTCGAGTTCGACGGCCTCGCCGTTCGCGAGTCGACCGAACGCCGGGCCCTCTGGAACGCCACGCATGGCAGCCAGCTCCGGGTCGAACGCGGCTTTTTGAGCGATCACCACGCCGTCGCGCTCACCGTCGTCGCTACTGCCGTCGTCCACACTGCCCTCGCTGTTCCATTGGATCGTTACCTCGTCGTAGCCGGACTCCAAGACCGCGGCGAGGTCGATGATCAGGTCCTCGTAACCGGGGGTCGCGCCGTCGGCGACGAACGCGGCCACCCCAGCCGCACGGGTACCGGCCTGTTCGGTCTCGAACGCGACCGTGTTGGTCTCGACAGCCGTCCGGGCCGCCTCGCCGTCGAGGCCCTGTGCGCGGGAGAGGAGGCCGGCAGGCAACGAACGGACGGTCAGGATCTGGTCGAGAGACTCGCCTGGAGAGGGGGCCTCGTCGACGGATGGATCGCCGCCAACGGAGTGTGACGGCCCCGTGGGCGTCGAGAGATCGTTACCAGCCGGTCCGTCTGGCTCGACAGCGGGAGTCACCGACCCAAACCGGAGCCCCTCGTCGACAGCGGTCATCGTCGACTCGAGCGACTCGACCAGCGCGAGCGGCCGGTCGTCGACCGCCCGAACCCACGTCTCGCTCACGACTCGATGGCCAAGCGCTTCGATCACCGCCCGGAGGTCGGGGTTCGTGCCCTCGATTACGGCGTGGTGAGCGTCGGATCGCTCGAAGGCGGCCGCGACGGTCTCGCGGTTGGCCCCCGGAGCCCCCATCTCGTCGAGCGCCCAGTCGGCGCCGACGTGTCCCACCGCCCAGTCCGTCTCGCGGACGATTCTCGTGAACCGCGGGGCGTAGTGGCCGCCGCCGAAGCCGACGACGTGACGTGGCCGACCGTCCGCACCGGTCAGGGCTGGACCGGTCTCACGCAGGTCGAGTACCGCCCGCGCCGCGGCGGTCGCCGCGGCCGGATCCCCCCACTGCGGTTCATCCGACCCGACCTCGACGAACAGCGAGGGAACCGTGGTGTCGGTCGGGCCGTGGTGGGTACACTCGATACCCACGTCGTACCCATCGGGCGCGTGTGTGGCGAGTCCGTCGACGACACGCTTCACCGCTCCCGGCGCGGCAAGTGCGAGCGTCTCCGGCTGTCCGCCGTACGTCGCGGGGCCGAAGTTGCCGGTGACGTGAGCAGTCAGAAGCGGCCCGGTCTCACCGGAGTGTCGGGAGACGAACACGAGAAAATCGAGCTCGGCGGCGGTTTTCGAGTTGGCGTCAGCGCCTGCAGACCCGCCGAACGCGGCCGCGGGATTCGAGAGCTCGATGTGCAGGTCGTCGAACTCACGCAGTTCGAATCCGTTCGTTCGATAGTACGTTCCGCCGCCCGCGGCGTCGGGGCGACTCGGGTCCTCGTGCCGTGTCCAGTCCTCGATCGCGCGAAGCCGGTCACCGATGTGCTCGGAGGCGCTGTCGGCTCGACTGACGACGATCGCTATCACGTCCGCCAGTCGGGTGCGCCGAGCCGAATAGCCATCGGTTCGGCCGTGGATCGTCGGACAGAGCGCCGACCGACACTACCACCACAGCGTCGAGCAGTGAAGGTGGCCGACGGCGGGTGGAGACGGCTACAGGAGGACGAACAGCCCTGCCCCCACGGCGACGAGGACGGCGTACAATCCCGCCATCGCCTCTCGTTTGAACGTGCCGCCGAGAGGCCGTCCGAGCAGGCGGCGCGTCGGCGGTAGAATCGCGATCCCCCCGAGTAGCAGAAACCACGCCCCCGGACTGGTGATTCGCGTGAGCGCGACGGCGACGGTGGCGTAGCCGACGACGTACGAGCCGCGCCGCCAGAGCGCCTCCCGGTCGGAGAGCTCCTCACGAGCCGCGTCGGTGAGGTCGTCCGTGAGGGAACCGTCGGTCGCTCCGGCCACGTCGTTCGACCCGTTTCCGGACTCGGCGGCAACCTGTTCCGCCTGACGCTGTACCAGTTCGTCAAGCTCCTCGGCCGCCGCCTCGGTCTGTGGCGCGCCACACTGCTCACAGAACCGAGCCGCTTCGTCTATCGACGACTCACACCGCGGACAGGTCTTCATCCTCACTGGAACGGCAGCGCGGCCGGTCTTAACTCTTCGGACAGCGATTCGACACGCTCGCAGATCAAAGTCCCGTTTTCACGACACACACAGCCTCGTACCGGCACACAGGCTATTTTCGTTGATGATAATTGGGAGCGCACGTTTTAGTTCTGAGCCCGTGGAGTTGTGATAGAGTGCCGACGTCCCGTCCCGGGTCCGTCGCTGTCGACGGCCTCGGTTCGGCCCGTCGGCAGACCAACACGATGGCACACACCCAGCGCGTCGACACAGCATGCGCCCGACGACGGATCCGTGCAGTGATTTCGTCCCCGTCACGTCGGCTTTTCGTCGGTGTCGCCGGTGTGCTCGCGCTCCTGTGTCTCGTCGGGCTCGTCGGTCCGACGGTGACGGCAGCGGACACGAGCACAGGCGTGACGACGGGAGCAGACACGGAGACGAGCCTGATAGCAGGGGAAACTGAGAGCACGAACGCATTCACGACGGGTGTCGGAGAGTCGCCGACGGCCGAAACATCCTCGCCGACCGTCGGGATCGACCGTCGAGGTTTCCTCGATGACGGCGACAGGGGGGGTCCGATCCGGAACGCAGACGACACGGCGACCGGCTCGTTCGGACAGTCGGTGTACACGACGCCCGCCGGCGACCTCGTCGAGATGGATATCTCTGTCGACGTGGGTGACCCCGGGTACGTCGTCGTCGGCGGTGATCAACTGAGCGACGGAACAGCCACCGGCTTCCTCGACATTCTCCGTGTCGACGGCGACGTGACCGTGACGGTCAACACGCGGCTACTCGGCACGGACGCGCCCACGGAAGACGTGTACGCGACAGACGGAGGGAGCCTGCGCAGTTACGCTCACGGGGCAGACGAGGGACCGAAGACACAGCGCAACGAGACGGCGTTCGCGGGACTGGCGTTCGAAGGCGAGAACGGCGAGGAGTACGAGAGCCTCGCGGAGCTTCGCTCGGCAGTCGGCGTCGGCTCCAATCCAGCGCCGCTCGTCCCGCAGCGATATCGGCTTCTCGTTGGCCACGGGGACACGCTCACGGTCAACGACGGAACGATACACCTCGAACACCGGCTGGATCGGGCGGACCTCCAGCTGACCACGCCGGAGTTCCGCGAACGAGTCGACGTGTACACCGCTCTCGACGACGACATCGACGGGGCCGAGTCGGTGGACGACCTCCTCGGTCCAGCGCGGGAGCGCAACGAGATCACGAGCGGCGATCGGGTGATCCTCGGCTTCGAGGCGACCGGCATCTGGGGCGCACTGGCGTGGCGCGCCGACGATCCGATCGAGTCGAGTGGAAACCTCAGCGCCGACACGCTCTACGACCTCACGACGGGTGAATCCGGAGAGGTGCGCGGTGAGGGGGTATCACTCACGGTTCGCCAGACGAATCCCGGACGGAACGAGGACACGACCGAGCTCGTGCTTGGCGACGCTGACGCCGACGATGTCGGCGTCCGCTACGACGCGCCGGAGGACCTGCACGACCACGGCGACGGGCCGACCCCGGGCGCGTTCTATCTCGTTCTCGACACCGCCGATTCCGGTGCGTTCACCGGATCGCTCGACCCCGGAGACGAGTACGAGGTTACGTTCGAGCTAGCGGGTGTCGAAGGAGACAGCTATCGCTTCGATCGGTCCGACACCGGAGCGGCGGCACCGTTCGCGGCGGCGTCCGTCGACAACCCGAACGTCGACGAACAGTTCCCCTACCGTGGACTCACGGAGGGGAGCGTCTCGACGACGGCGTCGTTCTCGATTCGAGAGCGATCGATGACGTTCGACGACCGCACCGATGGCGTCGTTCTCGGGGAGAACGGGACGACGGTGACGCTCACCGGGAACACGACGCTCCACCCAGAGTCCGATCTCACGGCCGAGTTCGTCGCCGACACCGGCGAGACATCGACTGTGGAGACCCGTCCGATCGAGATTGGAGAGAACGATACGTTCATGACGCGGGCGGTTCTCTCCGGCGTCCCCGCAGGCTCGCCGGTGTCACTCGACGTGTTCGAGGGCTCGTCGCTGTACGACAGCCACTCGATGGTGATCGTCGATGACGCGAACGACCCGGCACCCGTCACTGTCGACAATGCCACGAGAAACGTCACCGTCATTCAGGGAGACACGCTCGGGGCGCTCACCGTCGACCTCAGCAACGACGGGCACGTGGACGGCGTCGAACAGCTCTCGTTGAGCGTCGATAACGGAACGCTCACCGACGAGCGCCGAATACGTGTCAGCCCCGACCGGGTTTCGACCGTCGGGTTCTCTCGTGTCACGGTCGATCTCCCCCCCGGAGAGTACCCGTACTCTGTCGGTGTCGACGGCGACGAAACGAACGGAACGCTCGTCGTCGCGCCGGGGCCCGGCTCGGAGAGGTCGGGCCAGGACGACGACCCTGATCGCGACACGGACGACGAACCGACTGAGAACGCGGACGAAACAGATGCAGACGGCCAAACGGCTGCTGATGAGGGGACAGACGCGGATGGGCCAGCGCCAGACGAGGCGAGCGTGGACGACGCGGCGGGCGATACCGCGAACGACACCGGCGACGACGGCGCCACCGACCCGGCCGAGGAGAGCGGAGAAGACGGCGACCCGGCGGAGACCTCCGGCGCTGTCCCGCTTCCGTTTGGCATCGGAACACGTGAGGCGTTCGGCGGGACGATCGTCGTCGGAGCGATGTACGTGGCTGGACACTGGGTCTGACCGTCGTCGGAGAGTCGCCCGTGTGTGTCCGCTGTCGGTCCATTCTCAAGGCTGAGAACCGCGGGCGAGCGGTTAAGTGATCGCCGCTCCCGAACTCCGATAACTATGGTGACGCGAGTACTCATCGCGGACGATTCGGAGTTCATGCGGAACCTCCTCCGGGAGATCCTCGAGGGGGAGTTCGAGATCGTCGGCGAGGCAGAAAACGGGGTCGAAGCCGTAAACATGTACGAGGAGTACGGTCCCGACCTCGTGATGATGGACATCGTGATGCCGATCCGCGACGGGATCGAGGCGACGACGGAGATCC
>JARVCL010000201.1:0-5292 GCA_040405695.1 Halorubrum sp.
GAACGTGCTCGCGCCGCAAGAAGTGGGACCGCCCGGATTCGAACCGGGGTCACGGGCACCCAAGGCCCGGAGTATACCACTAACCCACGGTCCCGTACGAGTGTATACCCGGATGCCCCGCTAAAGCGTTTCGTTCGGCGTCGCCACCACGCCGACCGGTCCGAGCGTGATCAGACACTCCAGAAGTACACGATCCCGAGCGTGGTTACCACGGTCAAGAGCAACTGGAGCGGCGCACCGAGTCGGAAGTAGTCGGTGAAGGTGTATCCGCCCGGCCCGTACACCATGAGATTCGTCTGGTAGCCGATCGGAGTGAGCATCGCCGTGGAGGCGGCGAACGTGACCGCGAGCACGAATGGGAACGGATCCGCGCCGATCGCCAGAGCGGTGTCGATGGCGACCGGAATCATCAACACCACGCTCGCGTTGTTGCTGACGACGTTCGTGATCAACGCCGTGAACAGGTAGAACGCTCCCAACACGATGACGACATTGAGCCCGCCCGTGGAGACGACGATGACGCTCGCGAGCCACTCGGCCGCCCCCGTCCGCTCCATCGCGACTCCCAGCGGGATCAGTCCCGCGAGCAGGAAGATGACGGTCCAGTCCACGGAGGAGTACACCTCGTTCGGCTTCACACAGCCGGTCGCGACCATCGCGACGATGCCGCCCAGCGCGCTCACGAGGATCGGGAGAACGTCCAGCGCAGCGAGCGCGACCACTCCAGCCACGATCCCGATCGCGATCGGGATCTTCTGTGTGCGGAAATCCGGCCGGGTGAGACGACCACCAATGATAAAATCACGGTCGTTGCTGAACCGAGTGATCGTGTCCTCGGTCGCCTGCAACAGCAGCGTGTCGCCGGCGCGGAGCTGTCGTTCGTCCATCCGGGCGTGAATCACCTTCCCGCCGCGACGGATCGCGAGCACGGTGGCGTCGTATCGACTCCGAAAGTTGAGCGTCTCTAACGTCTCGCCGATGAGCGGCGCCTCGGGCGAGATTACCACCTCGACGAGGTTCTGTTCGGCCTCCGGCTCTATCGCGTCGGCCTCGGTCGTGAGTTGCTCTTCGCTCACCGCCGCGTCCGGTGCGAGATCCAGCCCCTCGGCGTCGACGAGCGACATGAGGCTCTCACGATCGGTCCGCAACACGAGCACGTCTCCTTCACGAACCTCCTTGCGCGCCAGCGGCTCGGTGAACGCTTGGTCATCACGGACCAACTGGACGATGTCGGCGTCGACGTCGAGGCTCTCCAGACACTGGTGAACCGTCTTGCCGACGAACGGTGAGTCGCCACGCACGACCACCTCCGTGAGGTACTCGGTCATCTCGAACCCCTCGATCAGCTGGTCGTCCATCTTGATCCGTTCGGGGAGCAGGTACCGGCCGACCGTCACGAGGTAGATACCGCCGACGAGCATCACGATGAGCCCGAGCTGTGTGAACTCGAACATCGAGAACGGGCGGTCGATCAGCCGTGCTGAGACGTCGGACGCGAGGATGTTCGTCGAGGTTCCGATCAGCGTCAACATCCCGCCGAGCATCGCCATGAACGAGACGGGCATGAGCAGTTTCGAGGGGGAGACTCCCGTCTTCTCGGAGATCGCGTTTACCATCGGGATCATGATGGCCACGACCGGCGTGTTGTTGATGAACCCAGCCGTCCCGCCAGAGAGCCCGAGCACCGCGAGCAGTTGTTTGAACGGGCTGTCGCCGAACCGGTCGGCGATCCACGCCCCAATCTTGTTGATGAGCCCCGACTGACGGATCCCCTCGCTCAGCACGAACATCGCGAGAACGGTGACCGTCGCCGAACTGGAGAACCCGCCGACGCCGGTCGCGGCGTCGACCTTGGTCCATGGCTCCAAGACGATCAGCGCGACCATCACACCGATCGCGGTGATGTCGATGGGCACCGGCTCGAGCACGAAGAGAACGAGCGCGACGGCAACGATCGCGAACACGAGGAGGATCTCGGTCGTCAACGGCGGGATCGTCGTCCCGGCCTGCAACACCCCGTGCACGCTCATATCAAAATCACGAGACCGGACCACGGAAAGGGTTCAGGTTCTGTCGTGCGGGCGACCGGGAGCGTCGTTCAGTGTAGTCGTGACGCGAGACTCACAAGGAGACATCGGTCTCGATGTCTTCGGTCGCCTCCCGGAGCCCGTCCTCGCGGGCCGCCGTAGCGTGTGACTCCTCGATGTCGACGTCGGTGAGCAGCGCGCGGAACTCGTCGCGGAACCGATCGTTCGCTCGGGTTGAGGCGAGGTCGGCGCTCGCCGCCGCGACGTACGGCTCGATCGCCTCGGGGTCGGTGTCGAGGTCGTCGGCAACCGCTTCGAGGGACCGGTCGGCTGCGGCGGCTCGCTTCAGTACGCCGTACTCGACGGGGGCGTCGCGGTCATCGTCGTCGACGAGGTGGAGATCGAAACGCGCCGCACGCACGACCGCGGGGTCGACCTCGCCTGTCCCGTCGGCTACCGCTGTTGCGATCGTTGTGTCGTCCTCGTCGTCGAAGAAGCCGGTCACGACCCGACGATAGGCCGTGTCGTCGAGTCCCGCCTCGAACTCGTACCGGTCGCGCATCGCCGCGATCAGGTCGGCGATGCGCTCTGTGACCGCGTCGTCGTCGCGGTCGGTGAGGCTCCCGGGCGACTCCTCTTGTTGCTCGGTGACAGTCTCCGAGCCGGTCGCGTCCACGAAGAGGTCCCGAAGCTCCTCAGTCTTCTCGTCCATGCCCACTACTGTACGACGCGTGGCTCAAAAAACGTGTCGTCGGCCGAGCGCACGGCGCTCGTAAACCGACATTCTCAAGTTGGTTTACGAGACATCGAACGTCATGTCGACACGAACGGAGTCAGTCGATCTCGTCGGTGACGAAGCGGCAGCCAATCTGGCACGGGCCGCGCTGTTCGCCGCGCTCGTCGGCGCGTTCGCGTACGTCTCGTTCCCACACCCCTTCTCGGCGTCCCCGATCACGTTACAGGTGCTCGGCGTGTTCCTCGCTGGAATCTTTCTCGGACCGGTGTGGGGGAGCGGCGCGCTCGTCCTCTATCTCGCGGCGGGGGCCCTCGGTGCGCCCGTGTTCTCGGCTGGCACCGGCGGCCTCGGAGTCCTCTTGGGCGCGCCAACGCTCGGGTACCTCTGGTCGTACCCGATCGCCGCCGGGGTCGTCGGGTATCTCGTTCACGGCGGCGGGTCGATCCGCGGCCACGGAGCACTCGCCGACGTGGGTCTTCCGCGGCTCGTCGGCGCGATGCTCGCCGGCACTGCCGTGATTTACGCGTTCGGTGTCGTCGGGATGGCCGTCGTGCTCGATCTTACGCTGACGGAGGCGTTCCTCACCGGTGCCGCCGCCTTCCTGCCGTTCGAGGCCGCCAAGATCGCCGCCGTGGTCGGCGTCGTGCGCTCCGACGCCATCACCGCTTCGTGACCCCGCCATGATCGAAGCCGAGGAGGTCGTCTGTGTGTACGGTGACAGCGGCGATAGCGATGGTCACAACAGCACGGATGTGCCCGACGAAGACGGCCACTGCCCCCCCGACGGGCGCGTTGTCGACGGGGACGGTGGCCGCGGCGACGGCGATCCGAACGCTCACGACGGACGGTCGGACGGCGTCGTCGCCGTCGACGGGGTCTCGCTCACGGTCCCAGACGGCGAGTTCCTCGTCGTCGCCGGCGCTAACGGTTCGGGAAAGACGACGCTCGTCCGGACGTTCAACGGCCTCGTGACACCAGACGCCGGAACCGTTCAGGTGAACGGTACCTCCGTCAGCGCCGACCTCGTCGCCGCCCGGTCGGCCGTCGGGATGGTGTTTCAGGATCCGAGAGACCAGATCGTTGCCGCGACTGTCGGCGCAGACGTCGCCTTCGGCCCAGAGAACCTCGGACTGAGCCACGAGGCAATCGACCGTCGGGTCAGCGACGCGCTCGACGCGGTCAACCTGACCGGCCGCGAGGACGACCGAATCGCGTCGCTGTCGGGGGGCGAACGCGAGCGCGTCGCCATCGCCGGCGCGCTCGCGATGGAGCCGGACCACCTCGTCTTAGACGAACCGTTCACCGGGCTCGACGAGCCGGCACGCCGCTCCGTCGTCGAGCGGCTCCGCACGCTCGCCCGCGACGGCACCTCCGTGATCGTCGTCACCCACGACCTTCGAGACGTGCTCTCGCTCGCGGACCGAATCCTCGGGCTCACGTCGGGGCGTGTCGCGGTCGACGCCCCGCCGGAGACGGCTGTCTCCGAGCTCACGGATCTGGGTGTTCGCGTTCCCGACCGACGAGCCGAGTGGTGATGACGCTCTCGCACGTTCCTGGTGACTCGCTCGCCCACCGGCTCGACCCTCGCTCGAAGCTGTTCGTGCAGGTCGGGTTCGCGGCGGCCGCGTACGCGTACACCACGCCGCGCGGACTCGCCGTCTTAACGCTCGTCGCGCTCGGGTGTCTGTGGCTCGCCGACGGCGGAGCCGCCGACCTGTGGGGGTACCGCTTTGCGTTTCCCTTCCTCCTCGTCGCGCCCCTCGTCGCCGGCGCGACGCTCGGGACGCCGTGGTTTCGGGTCGACCGCGCCGTCGACGCCGGCCTCGCGGGGTACCGCGTCCTGCTCGTTCTCGTCCTCGCGGCCGCGTACGTTCGCTCGACGCCGATACGGGAGTCGCGCGCGGCGATCCAGCACACGGTGCCCGGTCGCCCCGGGCAGTTCCTCGGTGTCGGCGTCGCGCTCGTGTTTCGGTTTCTGCCGCTGTTGAAACGCGACCTCCTCACTGCGCGTGATGGAGTCCACGCGAGAGCCGGTGGTGCGCTCCCGCTCCACGAGCGCTTCCGACTCGTCGCAATCGGCGGGATCTCACGTGCGTTCGGTCGGGCTGACCGGCTCGGGACCGCACTTTCCGCTCGGTGTTTCGCGTGGAACCCGACGCTTCCTCGACTCTCGTTCGGTCGGATCGACTACGCGGTGACGGGACTCGGGGTGGGGCTGCTCGCGATCGCGGCCGTGACCGTCCTGTGAGCCGATCAAGCCACGACGCTCGGGACCGACACTACTCCAGTCGCCGCCGTCGACTTCGACTCGACCGGAGGTCTCGACGGAGCCCCATCGTCACTGACGTGATCGGAACCGAGACGAGCACGACGACGCCCACGAGCAGGAGAACGTACCACGGGGGAAGCAGCGTGAGGACGTCACCGACCGTGGGGCCGGATTCGACCACGAGCATCGCGGCTCCCACGTCGTTCCCGACGACGAACAGAGCGATGACTACGGCGTACACGAACGCGATCCATATCGCG
>JARVCL010000202.1:0-5279 GCA_040405695.1 Halorubrum sp.
ACGAGACGCATCGCTGTCCGGCGTGTGGGTCGAACGACGTCAACTGGGCGGGGTCCGACGTGCTCTGTATGCGGTGTTCGACGCCGACCGAACGGGTCTAAGTGTCGCAGGCGCAAACGCGAGTCGAACTCGGCCGTCACGCGAGCCACGTGACGCCCGGCGGTTGATTCCGGCGAGCACAGACGCGTACGATGAATTAAACAGCCCTTGTAGCCTTCAGAAAGCCCATTATATACCTCGTCGGAGTCGCGACCGCATGAAACGCAGAACCCTCATCGCTACAGCGGGGACGGGAGCGGTCGGCCTGCTCGCCGGCTGTACGTCGATCGCGGGCGAGGAGCCGGCGGTCGACGACGTCCACGTCGACGAGCTGGCGGTCGAACAGGTCGAACAGAACACGATTCGCGTCACCGGGAGCGGGTCCGTCGAGACCGACCCGGATCAGGCGAGCTTCACGGTCTCGATCGAGGCGTCCGACAGAGACGACGCCTCGGCGGTCATCGCGGAGCTCGCCGAACGCGCCGACCAGCTCCGAGAGGCGCTGCTCGACTACGGGGTCCCCGAGGAGAACATCACGACCGAGCGGTACTCGCTCAGGGAGCACAGCCGCCGGAACCGGTACGAGGGCGAGCACCGCTACGCCGTCGAGGTCGACGACCCCGACGCAGTCGGCGAGGTCATCGACGTATGTGCCGACGCCGGTGCCGACTCGGTCGGCCGGATCAGCTTCGGTATCAGCGAGGCGCGCCGCGAGGACCTGTACGACGAAGCGGTCGCGAACGCGGTCGAAGACGCCCGGACGGAAGCGGAGCTGTACACCGAGGCGGCTGGGCAGACGCTCGGCGAGCCGACGTCGATCGAGACGACGTCGACGGGACACTCGCCGGTTCGGCGCGGATACGACATGGCGGTCGCGGAGGAGGCCGACGACGCGCCGGCGACACGGATCGACGAGGGACAGGTGTCGGTGACCGCACAGGTGACGATCGAGTACGCGTTCGAGCCGGACCGCGATTGATCGCTTCGGGTTCGGCGGTGGCGAGCGACGGCGGTCGGGTCCAGCGGTCGCGAGCTTTTGTGAACGAGCGGGGGAGTAGAGTCAACCCAGAACCGATTTCCCACTCAGACGTGATGACGGCGTATGTTCGGAACCAGCGGGGTTCGCGGTCCGGTCGGCGAGGAGATCACGGCGCGTCTCGCGTTCGATATCGGCCGGGCGCTCGCGACAGACGGCGCCGAGACGGTCGTGGTCGGACGCGACGCCCGCGATAGCGGGCGCATGCTCGTGCGGGCCGTCACGGCGGGGATCACCGAGTGCGGCGGTGAAGTGGTCGACGTCGGTATCGAAGCGACACCGACGGTCGCCCGCACGGTCCCCCGCGAGCACGCCGACGCCGGCGTCGTCGTCACGGCCTCGCACAATCCCGCGCCCGATAACGGAATCAAGCTCTGGACCGCTTCGGGGCGGGCCTTCGACGAGGCGCGAAACGACCGCATCGCCGAGATCGTTCGCAACGAATCGTTCGCACTCGCCGCGCACGACGCGACCGGCACCGTCCGTCGGATCGACGACGCGAGGAGCCACCACGAGCGCGCGCTCCGCGAGGCGGTCGCCAGTCCGGACGACGTCTCCGTCCTCGTCGATCTTGGGAACGGCGTCGGGCGCGTCACCGCAGACGCCCTCCACGCCGCGGGCTGTGACGTTGAGACGCTCAACGGACAGCGCGACGGGCGGTTCCCCGGACGGCCGAGCGAGCCGACGGCGGCGAACTGCGAGACCGCCTGCGACGTCGTCGAAGCGACAGCCGCCGACCTCGGGGTCGTCCACGACGGCGACGCCGACCGGATGATGGCGATCGACGAGCGAGGGCGGTTCGTCTCTGGCGACGCGCTGCTCGCGCTGTTCGCCCGCGTGACCGCCGATGCGGACGACCGCGTCGCGGTCCCGGTCGACACCAGTCTGCTCGTCGCAGACGCGCTCGCCGAGGTCGGCGCCGACGTGACGTATACGCCCGTCGGCGACGCGTACGTCGCCGCTGCAACGGCGGAGCCGGACGTGGTCTTCGGCGGCGAACCCAGCGGCGCGTGGGTCTTCCCGACGCACACGCGCTGTCCGGACGGGCCGCTGGCGGCCTGTCGACTGGTCGAACTCGTGAGTGGCCGCAGTTCGCTCGCCGCGCTCGTCGACGCCCTTCCCGAGTACCCCATCCGCCGGGATTCGATACGGCTCGACGCGAAGACGGCCGTCGTCGAGCGCGTCGCCGAGCTGGCGACCGTCGAGTACGACGACGTCTCGACGCTCGACGGGATTCGCGTCGAGACCGGCGCTGGCTGGTTCCTCGTGCGGGCGAGCGGCACGGAACCGCTGGTGCGGATTACCGCGGAGGCGCGCGACGAGCGCGACGCCGACGCGCTGTTCGAGACGGCTCGCGACCTCGTGGAGCGGGGGCGTGACGCCACGTAGTTCGGCTCGCAATCATCGGACGCAATGCCCACATCTGACCGCAGCGGATAAACCCCGCGGCCGTGTCGAATGCAGGTATGTACGGAGTCGTGCTCGCGGCCGGCCGCGGCACTCGGATGCGACCGCTGACCGATCGCCGGCCGAAACCGCTCTTGCCGGTCGGTGACCGCTCGCTGCTCGAACGCGTGTTCGACACCGCGATCGGCGTGGTCGACGCGTACGTGGTCGTCACCGGCTACCGCGGCGGGGCGATCCGCGAGGCGATCGGAGCGTCGTACCGCGACCATCCTGTCCACTTCGTCGAGCAGGACGAGGCGTTGGGAACGGCTCACGCCGTGGCGCAGGCCGAGCCCGTCGTCGACGACGACTTCCTCGTGCTCAACGGCGACGTGGTCGTGGACGCGTCGCTGCCGCGCGCGCTCGCCGCGGCCGACGGGACGGCCGTCGCGGCGACCGAGGTTCCGGACCCGCGGGCGTACGGCGTGCTCTCGACCGCCGCGGACGGCTCGCTCACGGGGATCGTCGAAAAGCCCGCCGACCCGCCGACGAGTCTCGCGAACGTCGGCTGTTACGCGTTCGGCCCCGAGGTGTTCGAGTATATCGACAGAACGCCCGAGAGCGAGCGCGGGGAGTACGAGATCACGACGACTATCGCGCTCCTGCTCGACGACGGTCACCGGATCGACGTGGCGCCCTACGAGGGAACGTGGCTCGACGTCGGTCGCCCGTGGGAGCTGTTAGAGGCCAACGAGCTGGCGCTCGCGGAGCTGGCGGAGTCGGATGAAGCCGTTTCCGGCACCGTCGAGGTGGGTGTCCACCTGCACGGTCCGGTCGTCATCGAGGAGGGGGCGAGGGTGCGGTCTGGCGCCTACATCGAGGGGGCGGCGCTGATCTGTGAGGGCGCGGAGGTCGGCCCAAACGCGTACGTTCGGGGGTCGACGGTGGTCGGTCCGGACGCCCACGTCGGACACTCGGTGGAGATCAAAAACAGCGTGCTCATGGCCGACGCGTCGGTCGGCCACCTCTCGTACGTCGGCGACTCGGTGCTCGGCCGCGGGGTGAACTTCGGCGCCGGGACGACCGTTGCCAACCTGCGACACGACGACGCGAACGTTCGGATGAGCGTCAAGGGCGACCGCGTCGACACCGGGCGACGGAAGCTCGGTGCGATCGTCGGCGACGGTGCGAAGACGGGGATCAACACGTCGCTGAACGCCGGCGTCAAGCTGGGCGCGGGCGAGACGACCGGTCCCGGAGAGGTGCTGGCACGGGACCGGCTCTCGGAGTAGCTGGGGGGATATCGGTTCTACAGACGGAACAGGCCGAGTGCTTTGAGGCTCGACCCCGAGACGGTTCACAATAATACACTAAGCGAGGAAAGATAACACCACGACAAATGTGTCAGTAGCGCGGGAGCGCCTCTCGGAAACGTCCCTAGTGGTGCAACACTGGAGACCGTGCTGGGTGAACCAACAGTCACGAGACGCTCGGAGATCCAACCACGAGACATTTAAACCGCGGGCGGGCGACGGTTGCGACATGAGCGACAACCCCGTGACGGCAGTGATCCTCGCCGCGGGCGAGGGGCGCCGGCTGGAGCCGTTGACGAACCGGCGACCGAAGCCGATGGTCCCCGTAGCGAACCGCCCGCTGCTCGAACACGTCGTCGAGGCCGTGACCGCTGCGGGGATAGAGCGGATCGTCCTCGTCGTCGGATACAGACAGGAGCGCATCCGGAACCACTTCGGCGACGGCGACAACTGGGGCGTGACGATCGAGTACGTCGAGCAGTCGACGCAGCTCGGGACGGGTCACGCCGTCTTGCAGGCAGAGCCCGTCGTCGACGCTCCGTTCGTGGTGCTCAACGGCGACCGGATCGTCGACGCCGACGCGGTGTCGACCATACGCGACCGCCTCTGGGACGGCGATAG
The DNA here is from genome assembly GCA_040405695.1 of Halorubrum sp. GTDB lineage: Archaea > Halobacteriota > Halobacteria > Halobacteriales > Haloferacaceae > Halorubrum. Next base: position 4,396 of record JARVCL010000202.1, read on the forward strand.
CCCCCTCATAACTGTCACCGCCGTGGAGACGCCCCGCGACTACGGCGTCGTCGAGCTCGACGGTGACCGCGTCGTAGCGATCGACGAGAAGCCCGAGGGGCCGGTGGACACCAACCGCATCAACGCTGGCGTCTACGGCTTCTCCCCCGACATATTCGACGCGATCCGCGCGACGAACACGGCTGGCGAGCTGGCGATCACCGCGACGCTGAACGAGCTGGCCGACCGAGACGCGGTGACCGGGGTGGGGTACGACGGGCGCTGGCTCGACGTGTCGAACCTCTGGGACGTACTCTCGGTCAACGCGGCGCTGATTCACGAGAGCGACCGCGCCCGCGACGCGTCTGTGGGGGGCGGGCGCATCGCCGACACCGTCACCATCTCCGACGACGTCGTCCTCGCCGGCAACGTCCGAATCGGGCCGAACGCCACGCTGAGCGGGGCGACGGCGGTCGGCAGTAACGTCACGGTCGCGGCCAACGCGGTCGTCGAGAACAGCGTGGTGCTCTCCGACACCGTCATCGAGCCGGGCGCCGTCGTCCGCGACGCCGTCGTCGCCGGCAACGCGCGGATCGGACCGAACGCGACCATCGTCGGGGGTGACGCGACGGTCGTCGTCGGCGACGCCGTCCACCGCGGCGTGACGCTCGGCGGCGTCGTCGGCGACAACGTGACGCTCGGCGGCGGGGCGACCCTCACCGACGGCGCCGTGGTCGGCGACGACGTGCAGGCCGATGCAGGGGTGGTGATCGACGGGCGAGTCGAGTCCGGCGCGGTCGTCCGGAGGGGGTAACCATGTGTGGGATCATCGGCTATATCGGTCGGCTACACGAGGGGAACGGAGCCGACGGAGACGCGGGCGGCGCGACGGACGGCGGGACGCC
>JARVCL010000203.1:0-5270 GCA_040405695.1 Halorubrum sp.
TATTTGCTTCCCTTGTAAAGATTGGTGTGTGGTTGCGGTGGAATATCCGGCCTTGCTATCGGTGGTCGTTTGTGGAGTGGGTTGTCGGATTCATCCCGCCCTAAAGGCGCGGGTATTCTCCTTGTTCTTTATAACTGCTACTGCCGGCTGTACTTCCTTCGAGAGTTCTCGGCGACGTCTGGTTGGATACCGTCCAGAACCCGCTCTTTCGGACGGATCTGCGTTTGACAGTTACAGCCGGCAGTATGATTCGGTGCCAGACGCGTGGTCGGTCAGTTTTAATCGATGAGACGAGTAGTGTCGGGCGGCCGATGACGAGGCACCGCTCCGAGCCGGACTCGGCACCCGGCGATGACGACCCCTATGAGTGCCGAGGCCCCATTCCGAGAGTTTGCACGAGTTGTCGAGCGCACCTGCGTGTGACCGGATACTGAGACCCCCGGGCAGTTCAGGCTCTGGTCGCCGCGTCCGAGCGGGGGACCCTACGATGAAGAGACCGACACGTCGAACAGCAGCCGGAAACGAGGGGTCGAGTGAGGGCCTCTTCGACGCGACACTGGATCAGCAACGTGTGGGCGGTGAGCGTGATCGTCTGTCGGGACACTCGATTCGTAACTCGACGCGGGCCGAGATGACAGTCGAGGCGGGCCGGCACGACGTTCGACGAGCGTAACGTTGGGCGTGGGACGACCCAGCGTCTGGCCGCTTCCCGCGTGGGGAGGTTTTTGCACACGGAGGCGAAACGCAACCGTATGGATCACGACAGGCACGAATCCGGGTTCAAGCGGCGGACCCGCGTCGAGGAGGCGCTGTCGACGCTTCTCGACACGGTATCGCCTCACGACCGGGTCGAGACCCTTCCGGTCGCTGAGGCTGACGGGCGGGTACTCGCCGAGGCGGTCGACGCACCCGCTCCGGTCCCCAGCTACGACCGTGCGGCGATGGACGGGTACGCGGTGCGTGCGGCCGACACCTTCGACGCGTCCGATCGGTCGCCCGCCGTGCTCCGGACCACGGATGGCGCGGTCGCGGCGGGCGAGGCCGCTCGCGTGCACACCGGGAGCGCGCTCCCCGAGGGGGCCGACGCAGTCGTCCGAATCGAACACGTCGAGGAGGTCGGGAGTGAACTGGAGACGTTCGACGCGGTCGCGGCGGGAGAGAACGTCGGTCCGACCGGTGAGGATGTCGCTGAAGGGCAACGGCTGTACGAGGCGGGGGCAACGCTCAGACCGTCTGACCTCGGCCTGCTCAAGTCGGTCGGGCTCGACACGGTCACCGTGTATGAACCCCCAACGGTCGCGGTGGTCCCGACGGGTGAAGAACTCGTCCAAGCCGACCCGAACCCGGGTGAAGTCATCGAGACGAACGGGCTCACGGTCTCTCGGCTCGTCGAGCGGTGGGGTGGAGCGGCACGGTATCGCGACGTGGTCACCGACGACGAAAAGAGCCTGACGAGGGCGATCGAACGCGACCTCGACGCCGACGTCGTCGTCACGACCGGCGGCTCCTCGGTCGGCGAGCGGGACCTCCTCCCAGAGGTCGTCGACAGCCTCGGCGACGTACTCGTTCACGGGGTCGCGCTCAAGCCCGGCCATCCGGTGTGTCTCGGGCGTATCGAGGAGACGCCTGTCCTCTCGCTACCGGGCTACCCCGTCGCCTGTATCGTCAACGCGGTCCAGTTTCTTCGACCGGCACAGAAGCGGATCGGTGGAACCGATGCCGATCCGCTCCCGACGTACCGGGCTCGACTGGACCGGAAGGTGCCGAGCGAGCCCGGAACGCGAACGTTCGCGCGGGTGCGGTTGTCGGACCGATCGGGCGAAGACAGCGGCGGTGACGCCGCCAACGACTCGCCGTTTACCGCGACTCCAACACGGGCGAGCGGGTCGGGTGTCCTCTCCAGCGTCGCGCTCGCGGACGGCTGGGTGGTCGTCCCCGAGTCTGTCGAAGGGTACGACGCCGGCCGCGACGTGGATGTCGAACGCTGGGAGGTGACAGAATGAGCGAGAAAAAAGCGTTCCGGAACCTGGTGGAGCCGACGGCCGCTCGCGACGCCATCGCGTCGCTAGATCTCACTCCGGAACCGGAGTCGGTCCCACTCGAAGACGCGCGAGGTCGGGTCCTCGCAGAGCGGGTCGACGCCGAGATGGACGTGCCGGGATTCGACCGTGCGTCGATGGACGGCTACGCCGTGCGGGCACGAGACACATTCGGTGCTGGCGAGTCCGACCCGGTCGACCTCGAACTACTCGGCGAGGTTCACGCCGGCGCAGAGCCCGACGTGGTCGTCGAACCGGGGACCTGTGTAGAGGTGTCGACCGGGGCGGTTCTACCCGACGGAGCCGACGCCGTCGTGATGGTCGAACGCACTGACGAACGGACTACCGAGCGAGAGACGGGGGGCAACATGGATGCATCGTCCGATTCGCGGGTAGATGAGACGACCCGGATCGCCGTCCGGACGTCGGTCGCGCCGGGCGATCACGTGATGGTCGCTGGCGCGGACATCGCCGCCGGAGCCCGCGCACTCGGCCCAGGGACGCGGCTGACTCCTCGTGAGATCGGGCTGCTCTCCGCGCTCGGGGTGGAGTCGGTACCGGTTCGCGGTCGCCCCACCGTGGGAATCGTCTCGACCGGAGACGAGCTCGTCCGTCCTGGCGAGACGCTGAACCCGAACCGCGGCGAGATCTACGACGTCAACTCGACGACGATCGCTGCGAGCGTCGCTGAAGCCGGTGGTGAGCCGGTTCTCTATCCACACGCTGGCGACGACTACGCGGAGATGGAACGACTCCTCCGCAAGGCGGCCGACGAGTGCGACGTGGTATGCTCGTCGGGGTCGACGTCGGCGAGCGCGGTCGACGTCATCTATCGGGTGATCGAAGAGCGAGGTGACCTCCTCGTACACGGCGTCGCCGTCAAACCCGGGAAGCCGATGCTGATCGGTCGGCTGGACCGCAGGGACGGCGGGGAGTCGGCGTACATCGGGCTTCCAGGTTATCCCGTCTCCGCGCTCACCATCTTCCGGACGTTCGTTGCCCCCGCGATTCGTGAGGCGGCCGGCCTCCCGGAGCCGCAGACCGCAACCGTGGCGGGGCGGATGGGAGTGGGCGAGCGCTACGCCGAGGGGCGTCTGCGACTCATGCCGGTCGGGCTGCTCGATCTCGGCGACAGTTCTCTCACCCCCGACAGTTCCGCGACACCGTCGACGAAGGACGACCGCCCGCTCGTCTATCCCGTCGACAAGGGGTCGGGCGCGACGACGAGTCTCGTGGAGGCCGACGGGGTGGTTGCGGTCGATCCGGACACGGAGTATCTGGACCGAGGCGAAGCGGTCACGGTCGAGTTGTTCTCTCCGGATGTTCGTCCGCCGACAGTGCTGGGTGTCGGCGAGGACGACCCCGCGCTCAACCGGCTGCTCGACCGATTGGCGAACCCGCGGTACCTCCCGGTCGGCTCCCGTGAGGGACTCCGTCGGCTTCGCGACGGCGTTCCGGACGTCGCCGTCGTCGCCGGGCCGACAGACCGCGCGGTCGACACTGTCGAGTTGGGTGGGTGGGTGCGAGAGTGGGGGCTCGTCGTTCCCGACGGAAACCCGGCGGCGATCGGTGGACTCGCGGACGTGGTCGACCGTGACCTCCGGTTCGTCAACCGCCCCACCGACACAGGGATCCGGCGAAGCCTCGACGACACGATGGCGGCACTCGCCGAGGAGCGCGGGAGTTCACGAGCCGATCTTGCGGCGGCAGTCGACGGCTACGACCGAACCGTGCGGGCCTTCGAGAGCCCTGCCCGGAAGGTGCTCGACGGCGAGGCCGACGCTGGACTCGGGCTACGCGAGACCGCCGCGCGGCTCGACTGTTCGTTCGTTTCGCTCGGAGAACAGTCGGTCGTCGTCCACGCCGCCCCCGACCGGGCCGACCGCGATCCGGTCGCGTCGCTCGCCGCCGAACTCGACGATATCGCCGCGATCGTGGGAGAGCTGACGGGGTACGCTCCGTGATCGCTCGAGACGGCGTCGGGGCTTGGCGTCGCACGACACCGGGTCGCCTCCGTCGGTGGTCTGACCGACGGCGCAGCGGTCGACACCGATACCCCTTAGTTCCACCGTCCCGAGAAGTCAATCCGTGGTGGGATGGCAGAGTGGCCTATTGCGCCGGTCTTGAAAACCGGTAGCCTCACGGCTTCCTGGGTTCAAATCCCAGTCCCACCGTAAGCGCGCGTTGCACGTCGCCTCGCGCGCGTCTCGCGTATGGGTTTGAATCAGAGAGCGACCGAACAGGGAGCGACCGTGGTTCAAACACGGATTTGAATCAGAGAGCGACCGAACAGGGAGCGACCGTGGTTCAAATCCCAGTCCCACCGTAAGCGCGCGTTGCACGTCGCGTCGTGTGAGCCGCTGTGGTCACGATGTACTCGTCGTCAGCGACGCGGACAGCCGTTGGGTTCTGTGTGGAGTGACGAAGCCGGCGTGATCCGAGACGGGTGCGGCTCGACCCGGCCGAGTGTAACTGTCAGTGGTTTCTCGACTGGACGTGATCGGACCAGGACTGACGGTCCACGAGCGAGAATGAACCGCGAGTCACCCGATAACTGAACTGTTAGTCGGTAACGGTCACGTCTGGTGATGTGTGACACCGCGTGACGCATTATCTTTAACAGGATCCCGAACGTGTGTTTCGGTAGGTGACACGCCAATGACTTACGAACTCGATCCTCTTCCGTACGACTACGACGCGCTGGAACCGCACATCTCAGAGCAGGTCCTCGAGTGGCATCACGACACGCATCATCAGAGCTACGTGAACGGCTGGAACGCCGCCGAGGAGACGCTCGAAGCCAACCGTGAGGAGCACGACTTCTCCTCGTCGGCGGGTGCCATCCGCAGCGTGACCCACAACTCTTCAGGTCACATTCTCCACGACCTGTTCTGGCAGAACATGTCGCCGGAGGGCGGCGACGAGCCCGAGGGGGCGCTCGCCGACCGTATCGAGACAGACTTCGGCTCGTACGACGCTTGGAGAGGCGAGTTCGAGGCCGCGGCTGGCGACGCGAGCGGCTGGGCGCTTCTGGTGTACGACACGTTCTCGAATCAGCTTCGCAACGTCGTGGTCGACAAGCACGACCAGGGCGCGGTCTGGGGCGGCCACCCGATCCTCGCGCTGGACGTGTGGGAGCACTCCTACTACCACGACTACGGCCCGGCCCGTGGCGAGTTCGTCGACAACTTCTTCGAGGTCGTCGACTGGGAAGAACCGTCCACCCGCTAC
>JARVCL010000204.1:0-5224 GCA_040405695.1 Halorubrum sp.
GCTCCCGAGTTGGTCCTCACGGGAGCAGCCAACGATGACGCCACCGACCCTGAGCCGGTTGGCGAACCGCGCGAACTCCACGCTCTCGACCTCGATGGTAACGTAGATGTGCTCGCGCTGTCCGCCCGTGTCCCGCATCTGGTCGTCGTCACGCTGGATCCGGCGGGTGGTGTCGCCTTCGATCAGATCGCCCGGTTCGAGGACGTGTGCGAGGTGCCAGAGGTCGTCGACGTTCTCGGGAACGAGCGTGAGCCGTTCGCGTCCGTCCTCCCCGTACCCGCGCTCGGCGATTCGCATGGATAGCCGTTCGAGCGGACCGGTATCAACTCTTGTTATCCCGTTCGCGACTACTCACGTCCGCCACCCCAGGCGAACCCGCCGTCGTCGTCATCATCGGCCGCGGTGCCGGCGTTCACGCCGTCGCCCCCGGCTCCTCCGGCGTCCCCACCCGTGTGCTCCTCAGAACTCCGGTCCGCGTCGTCCTCCGCACGGCCATCCGTCGTTACGTCTTCTGCGCCTCCCGTGTCTCCCGGACCGGAGGCCGGTTCCGGTTCGGGTCCGAACACACCGTCCGCATCCGTCGCGGGCCTCGGGTCCGCGGGACGGAACGGATCGCTCCGCTCGTCGGTCGCCGTGCCCGACTGACCGACCTCGTCGTCCGCCCGAGCGTCTCCGTCGATCATCGCGTCGTCCGCGCCGCGTGCCTCGCCGCGGACCGCCCTCTCTGCCCTCGTCACGGTCGGGACGGAACGCCCAGTCTGGACGTCGACCGGCGGCTCATCGAGCCGACGGACGCCGCCAAGGTTCGTGACAGAACCTGCGTCGCCCGGGACGGCCTCAGTCGACGGTTTCGCGCTCTCGTCTTGGGCCGCTTCGGCGTGCGCGTTCGCCCCGGGCATCGACGTGGCCGTGTCTACGTCACGGTGCGGCTCCGTCGACTCGACCACCGCTGCGTCGTTGCGAAACGCGTTAGCCCCCCCACGGCCGTACAGCGCGTGGCTCACGATGCGAGCGGCGAACACGACGACGACGCCGACGATCAGCGGAACGAACGGTGCGGCGATCACGTATGCTGTGAGCAGTGTCACCGCCGCCAGCGCCCATGCCACGGCGTACTCCCCGGTGAACCCCACCCGAGCGACGAGCGACGGGCGAAAGCCGTCTCGGAGCCGCCCGCTCGCGGCGAACGCGGCCAGCGCTGCTGGTCGCACGTACACAAACGCGAGCAGGTATCCGACCCCAATCACCACGAGGATCCCTCCGATCGCACCGGCGATGGGAACGGGGGCGACTCCCACCGACGAGCCGGAACCGTCGACGATCGGTTCGAGCAACGCTCCCGCGTCGACGACTCCCGACTGCAAGAACACGCCGGTGAGGACGACGGCGGCGGTCCCGACCACGAGCGGCAGCAGATAGCCGACGGTGAGCGCTAGCGACTTGACCCCGTCACGGTAGAGTCTCCCCCACGCGACGAACGGGGGCGCACCGTCGGCGTTCTCCGTCTCGATGGCGTCGGCAACGACCCGCAGATAGTACCCGCGGGCAACGAACGTCGGCGCGAGCGCGAGAGGCGCAGCGACGACCGCAGGCGGGAAGATCAGCGTGAGAAAGACCCAGATCGGCGTGACGGTCCACGCGAGCACCGTCAGTACGGTTCCGACGACGAGCGTCCCCGGCGCGTCCGCGGACCGTACCGGTGTCGCCAGCGCACCACGGAACATACCGAACCGTCGGTCGGCGTGGGTATAAACGATCCCGCCGCCAACCATGTTGCTGGTGCTCCCAGCGACGCCACAGCGACAGATCGAGCTGGATACAGTGTAAGCGGAGTAACTGAAATTTCGTTCACCGATTGTTTATACCACGAGGTGTTCTTATCGTAGTTGGCCGCGCGGGACAATCGTGTGCCTCTGACAGACCCAACTTGGCCGTCGGTCACGACGGTCACCCGCCAGCGGCTTTCGGCTGTGTCTCTTCACCTCCAGTGACGGTACGCCGGTACCGATTTATTCTACCCCTCCGACCGTCCGGTATGAGCGACGACGAACCGACGGGCGGAATCGAGCCAGCCCTCCGCACGTACGGTATCAGCGTCGAGTCGGTTGAGGGCCACGATCCGCTGCAGGTGACGTACATGACCGCGTTCCCGGGTCGCGAGGTTCACCGCCACGAGATCGGGCGCGCGCTCAACGCCCTCATCGACCGCGCGGATGCGGGCGAGTGGGACCCCGTCCGTGTGGAGGCGACCGTCGTCCGGGCCCCTGGCGATCCGCTCGGCACGTGGACGGCCGAGCCGGAGTGGTTCGAGGCCCTCCTTGCGTACGAGATGAGCGAGACGACGTTCTCGACGCGCGTTCTCGAGACGCTCTCACACGTCGACGGGGACGACACCCGAGACACGACCCGAGCCGACGAGGAGGAGTCCCCGTCGTGACTCGACGCAACCCGGTCAACCGGTCCCAGCGCCGACTTCACAGGCCGCCGCGCGAGCGGTTCGCGACCCGAACGTTGTCGTTCGACGCCGGCGAGGAAACGTGCCGCGGTACGCTCTACCTGCCGGGCGGGGACGCGGACGACCCGCCAGCGGTGGTGATGGGCCCCGGTCTCGGTGCCGAGCGGAGGTTCGGCACCCCTGCCGTCGCAGAGCGGTTCGCGGACGCAGGGTACGCCGCGCTCCTGTTCGATTACCGTGGCTTCGGCGACTCAGACGACGACACGCAGACGATCCACCCGGAACGCCAGCGTGTCGACTACGTGGCCGCCGTCGACCGCCTCGACGAGGTGGCCGCGGTCGGTCGAGAGCGTGTTCTCTGGGGCATCTCGCTGTCGGCGGGGCACGTGCTGACGCTCGCCGCCGAACGCCGCGATATCGACGCCGTCATCGCGGTGGCGCCGATGCTCGACCCCCGCAGGACCCTCAGAGCACGCGGCGGGGCGTACGTCGCTCGCGCGGTGGCAGCGGGGCTCCGTGATCTGTTCGGGCATCGCTTCGGTCGCGGTCGGACCGTCCCACTCGTCGGGGACCGCGAGTCGCTGGCCGCGATCACCGAACCCGGATCGAAACGCGGTTACCTCGACCTCGTCGACCGCGACTCGCGCTGGCGGAACGAGACGCCGGCGCGGTCGCTGTTGCGTCTCCTCTCGTATCACCCCGGTGAACGTATCTCGGAGATACGGACTCCGACGCTCCTTCTCGCGGGAACGAACGACACGATCGTTCCGGTCGACACTGTCACCGCAGCCGGCAGAGCCCTCGACAGCGGCACCGTCGTCACGATGCCAGCCGACCACTTCTCGGTCCTCGGTGCGGCGTTCGAACCCGCCATCGGCCACCAACTCTCGTTCCTCACGGACGCACTCGACGAGTAATCTCCCCGTCGTTCCTCCATCCCCCGTCGTTTCCCCACAGTCACGACAGTCGCCCGCCAGGCACGGATCGGCGGGTCGGCTTTTATGCCTGCCTGTCGCCTATCGGCGCTCATGACCGTGATCGCCATGTTGAGCGTCGCGCCGGTCCGTGAGGGAAGTATGTCCGGCGAGGTCGCGAAAGCCGTCGACGCGCTCGACGCCTACGATGTCAGCTACGAGACGAACCCGATGGGAACCGTGATCGAGGCCGACGACATCGACACGCTCCTCGCGGCGGCAGGGGCTGCACACAAGGCGGTCGACGGCGACCGCGTCTCTACGTTCTTGAAGATCGACGACAAACGGACCGCCGAGACGACAGCCGACCAGAAGGTCGACGCCGTCGAGGACCACCTCGGCCGCGAGGCGCGGGGCGAGCGCTGAACAGGCGAAGACCGAGAGGGCAGGACTCGGCCGAGCGTCGACCGACACTCGTGTGTCGAGGAGACGAACATCCACGACGACTGGTGCACCCGTTCACGCCGCGTCGACCTCCACCTCGCCGCCCGCAGTTGCGTCTCCCGCGGGGTTCTCGACCGTCACGTCGACCGCCGTGGTGCGGACGACGGTCGCCTCGTCGCTGCCGCCGACGAGGTCGGCACGCAACACGAGATCCAGCGTCGTCGAGGCCGATTCCCCGCCTGTGAGCGCCGAGTCGCTCAGCCGCTCGCTCGTCACGGCATCTCCCCGGTCGGTCGCGTCCGCCCGTTCGAACGTGAGTTCGAGACGACCGTCGACGGCTCCGGCGTCGAACACGTCGACCGTCGCGACGTCCCCAGGGGTCGCCTCGGGGTCGACTGCGGTCATCGTCTCTTCGTACACCACGTCGACGCCGGCGGGCCCGCCGACGGCGAGCAGTACGGTGACCGCGTCGATACCCGCGCTGAAGTCGGTCCACGAAACTTCGAGGCGTGGCGAGAGGTACACCGACTCGATGCGGCCGTCGTTGCTCGTTACTGTGGGCGCGTCGCCAGCCTCGAACGCTACAGGGTCACCGTCGACCGCGGCTGTCGGTTCCGGTGTCGTCGCGAGCACCGCGCCTCCGGCCACGCCGGTCCCGACGACCGCGGCGAGTCCGCCGAGCACGGACCGACGGCTCGGATTTGCGGACCGATCCGTCGGAGCACACGCCGATCCGTTCGAGTCCCTCTCTGTGGCCCCCGGCTTCGTCGTCGATTCCACCTCTCGATCCGCACCGCGTGGCTCGTCTCTCATCGGGGGTGGGTGTGCCGGTATCGGATAAAAAGCGACGCCTCGCCGCCTTCGTCGGTCCGCGCGACTGTGGGCGTCACACGATTTTAGGCCGTTCGAGCCGCATGTCAACATATGTCATGTAGAATTCGCTGTAACGAGTGCGACCTCGATCGGTGGCTCGACGACTGCGTCACCGCCCACAAACGAGCAAAAGAACACGAACTCCGTTACACCGACCACTACGTCACGCTGTACGATCCCCCCGACGACGATTACGGGCCCGATGACTCTGCAGCCGACGGTGGCGACCCGCCACAGTGGTAGCCTGTGTCCCGAGCCGATTTGTACCTCCGACCCCATCGATCCGTATGCGACACCCGACCGTCGGCGACCCGCCCACGTACGCGCTCTCCGACGACGACGTTCCGTGGATCTTGGGGACCCAACTGACGACCCAGTGTGGCCCGCTCGCCCGTGCGCCAGCGGGAAGCGAGGTCCTCATGATCGAGGCTCACGACTTCGCCCGCCGGATGCCGTATCACCACCACAAACTGACGCTGGTGTTCGCCGCGATGCGACGCTTCCGCGACCGACTGCGACGCGACGGATACGACGTGAC
>JARVCL010000205.1:0-5149 GCA_040405695.1 Halorubrum sp.
ACACGCTCGTCGCCCTCGAACACCCGTGGCCCTTCGACGATCACGGCGTTGTCCTGTAGCGGCACTGCCGCGCCGGGCGTTCCCGAAACCGTGTACCCCTCCGGAGTCAGTACTTCGATACGCTGTCCGGGTTCGAGCGACCGGACCCAGGTTCCGTCGTTCTGTGTGGTGAGGGCGTCACCCAGACGGAGAGTCTCTCCGTCCTCCTCAAGGAACTCCGTCCAGACGAATGTGAGCTGGAGCTCCCCAACGGCGACCGGATCCTCGTCCCGGTCGATATCGTCGTCGAGATCCATCTCGGCGGGGTCTTCGATGAGGACGACGTCGCGGTCGACGTCGGTGATCGTCATCTGCCGGTCGACGTTCCTGCTCGCTTCCGCGGCGAACCCTTCGAACAGGTCGGGGTCAGGGCCGAGTTCGCCGTCGAGGAATCGGTCGCCGACGGCCTCGAACGGCACGGTCTGGTTCTCGTCGGTGAACTCGTATCTAACCGTAACCTCCCACTCTGCGTCGCGGTTCGGTTGAAGATCGAGACGTATCTGCGTCGTCGTGGCGGCTTCGAACGTCGTGTCCACCTGTGTGAACGGCTCACGCTGGAGGGCGCTTTCCGGGGCGTGGATACGGTCGGTCGACGAGGCCGGGTCGACCCGGTGTTGCTCGCTCGTTCGTGCGGGCGATCCGGTCGATATCGGTTCGATCCCGGCGGGCGCGACAGCAGCTGTCAGACCGGGGTCGGATGCCGTCAGTGTCTGTGGCGACTCCGATGAGGCGGTAGACGCGACATCGCCAGTGGTCGCGACTCCCGCGCCAGCGAGGAGGGCGGCGGCGAGGAACACGACGAAGAGGACTCGAAACACGGGGTTCCGCATGTACTGCGGCATCTCTCGCGCCCCGGGCAAAACGCTTTCTATAGCTGTCCTCGTCTGTGGGAAGCCGGGTAACGACGACAGACATCGGGCGGGATTCAAATGAGCACAAAGAGGAACGGAGGTTCTCACTGGTTCACTCCCGAAAACACAGGCCTCGGCTGGAGCATCGGCCAGATTAGAGGGGTTGTGGAACGAGAGTCGACATCGAGACTGCTGATGAGGCTCCGGTAGTCAGCTCCACCTTGGTGGACTGTCACCGTTGAATATCGTCGCTATTCGTGTAATATGTCGTGTCGAACCTGCTCGATCAACCGTTCACGAGTGGGTTCATGAGGCCACTCTATCGCCAGCAGCAGGGCGGTGTCCGGATCGTACGGCGGTCGATGAAGCTGTACTCCGACGCGACGACGATCGGCGTTGGCCGTCTGCCAGCGTCGCTGCTGAAACGAACGAGGTGCTCCACACAATGCTCGACCCGACGGCAACAACGGTTCTCATCCATTCGTTTCTGACAGAACGCGCCGAGAGACACAACGTCGGAGACGTCGTGTGTCTCGCGGGTGGGCCTCACGGTACGAGATGCGTGTCGACGCCACGCCCTCGGTTTTAGGTACGAAAAACGTGAAACCCCGAACAGCGTTCGACGTGTACTTGAGGAACCAACGCGCCGGACGGTCCGCTCTCACACCGATCACCGCGAATCTGTACCGCCGCCCGGCACGTGTCGCTGTGGAGCGCTGCTGCACCAGCGTCTCTCAACGCCGTCTCTGAAACTGTTCGCAGTAGCCAGCAGCAAACGGTGTCAGCAACGCCGAAGCACAGACCGCTGACAACTGACTCAGATCGTTTAGCTTCGTCTGAAGCCAGCGTATCAGGCCAAGAGGGTTGGGCAGCGGGGGGAATTTTTCCGATAGAGTCGAGTGATCTAACCGAAAATGAACCGACGCTGCTGAACGCTGATCTGTTTCCGCGGACGCACCCGCCGACGGAGGCCCGGGTCGAGCGGCTCGAACGGATGACTGTCGACCACGAGACGGAACAGGCTCCGACCGACTGACACACATCGCTCACAACCGTGACAGGGACAGTAGAATGGCCTCTTGCCGAGAGTGACCGGTTCGCGATTGGGATCCTCACGCCGTAGTTGTGACGGGTGCTACGCATCGTCCGGCTTCGGCACCCGACAAAGCATTTATATATTGCGACTGACCCCCGACTATGGACCCTCGAAAAACCCTCCTGGCGGTCGCGGCGGCCGTGCTCGTCGTCGGTGCGGTCGGCGTCGTCGCGGCTCCAGACGCCATTGACGACCCGCGCACCGGCGAGGAGCGACCCGGTCACGTCGACCTCGCTGACGTCGTCATCGAACCCACCGCGGTCGGCGGCGAAACCGCAACGCTCGAACTCGTGACAGACCTTCGGCACCGTGGCTCGACCGTTGAGAACGTCACGATCCGGCATCGTGCGCTCGATGCCGACTCCGGCCTGCTCGTCGACGAAACCGTGGTCGACGTTGGTGACGTCGGTGACGTCGATCGCGACGGCGAGACGACGGTGAACGGAACCGTCGAGGTGGAACGTGCCGGCGGTTACCACCTCGAAACGGTCGTGTTCGTCGACGGCGAGCGGCGAACGGAGCAGACGACGCGGATCGGCGGCGTTGCCGCGCTGGTGCCCTCGTACGCCGACTCGTCGGTCGGGTTCGCCGACGGCGACGTCTGGCCGACCGTCGCGGTCTCCGTCGCCGACGCCGACGAGGAGACGGCCACCCTCTCGGTGTCGACGTCAGTGACGAACCACGGCGACGACCCCTCCGAGAATCTCGACCTTCGGCTGCTGCTTCGACAGGCAGACTCGAACGTCGTCGCCGCCGAGGCGAGCGAGACCGTCGGGTCGGTTCGTCCCGGCCGTACGGACACCGTCACGACGACCGTCGACGTCCCCGAGGGATACAACTACTACGTCGACGCCGCGCTGTTCGACGACGATGTCCTGATAGACGAAACACAGGATGTCGCCAACCTCGATCCACAGGAGACGATCGACGCGAACGAGACGGTCCAAGACGTCGAGTTCGCGGTCGAGGACTTCACTCAGGACGCGCCGGTCGACGATGTAGAAGAAGACGCTCGCGTCCCAGAGGAAGAAGACGCGGTCGTCGAAGACGAGACGCCCGGTTTCGGCATCGTCGCTGCCGTCGTCGCCCTGCTCGTCGTGGGACTCGTCGCACGGGGGCGCCGATGAGACGGGACCGACAATCAGCGACTGACGAGCAGCGAGGACCATCATCTCGGATCAAGAAGTCAAACCACCTGCCAATCGACATCATCGCCACACGCTCATGACTGACGACACGACGACTAACGACACGATGACTGACGGCACGACGACCAACGACGAGAGCCGTAGACCGACGACAGACGGCGGCACCGACACCGAGGCGACCGACGACGAGTCCGAGAGCGGATCGACCCGATTCACACGACTCACCTCGGAGGACCTTCGTGGGATCCTCGACCGACTGGCGCTCGCCGCGCTGGCGGTGCTCGCGCTGATCGCCGGCTGGAGCTTCTACGGACACGCCGGCACCGCGATCCGAACGTGGCTCGACCCGGCCTATCAGCCGATCGCGCTGGCAGCGTTCAACCTGATCGTTCTGTTCGTCGCGCTCGCCGGTGTTGCACACCAACTGTACCGGATCCGTGATGGCGGCGACAGCGGCGATCCAGAGCCGGATCGTCCCGCGTCGTCGGCGACAGAGTGAGCGGCTGTCTGTCGTCCACGTCGACCACCGGTCAGCCGGGGACGCTCGGCTCACCTGACGCAGCCGTGACGCATTCGCTCGGTCCCAGCCGGTGTGAGAGACGCTCCGAACCGACGCGCAGGCGGCAGGCGATGATCGTCGCCGCCGGTCGCTGCTCGCCTATTTGTCTGGAAGATCCTCGGCACTCCCCGGGATCTGCTCGACCTGGCCAGCGAGTGTCGCGGCGTCGCCGGCGACAGTCGACGCTTCCACACCAGCCTCGTTCGCGACCAACTTGACGTGGGCGGCGAGCAGTGCGAGCGCCCGCAGTCCCTCGCTTTCGTCGTCGCCGTCGGTTCGTTGGGCGAACGTCGTGTCTACCTCGCCGTCACGAACCACGCCGACGTGGACCGCCTCGATACCGTCTCCATCGAGGAGGTCACGGGCGCGCTCCACCTCTGCCACGAACGCGTCGTTCTCGTCGGCTCCCTTCGTCGGACTGTCAGTCTCGTGCTCGTCGCTCATACACGTCCTCCGGGCGAGAGCATCAAAAGCGCGGCGCTGTGGCGAGGGAGAGTGAGGCGAACAGATGAGAGCAGTACGACACCCCGGTCGGGGAAGAAGCGTTACTCTGGACGGGGACGAGCGATGAACAGCGCCTCCTCGAGCGTGAACGGATCGTACGTCGACTGGTGACAGACGCAGTACGCGCCGTCTGCAGCGTCGTAGCGGGCGGACTCCTCGAGCTCCTTGTACCCAGGAATACAACAGAAGTGTGTACAGACGTTGAGATACGCCATGAACCCCTGATCGGTCGAGGCGGCGATCCACTCGTCTTCCTCGGCTGCCGCCTCGATTCGCTCGGAACGAATAACGACCGCGTTCAGGTCGGCGTCGGAGTCCTCTGACCGCCACGTCACCGAGGCTGGTTTACCGACCCCGCTGTTGCCGACGTTGTTCCCCCACGTGTCGTAGTCGTCGAAGTCGTCGATGTGGACTCGGTCGCCGGCGTCGTACGTCTCGTCTTGCCAGTCGTACGTTCCCGGGTTCGATCGAAAGAGATTGTCGGACTCGAAGTTCGGATCGATGTTCTCCTGTGATTCGATTCCGCAGTACTGGAACCACTCACCGGCGTACGTCCGTCCGCCGAGCTCCTCGCGGGCAACCTCGATCTCGAACCCGTCGTCGTCGATCGTCGTAACCTCCGGCCAGATCCCCTCGATGAACCCGTCGTCGTCCACGCGAACGGGGATCTGCGGAAGCCCACGAGGTGCCGGACCGCCGGTGTGTTCGATCGTCATCGCGACGGTCTGTCCGCCGCCGACACCGCCCGCGGTCGTCAGAGAGTTCACCGTCGCCGACCCCATCGCGCCGACGCCGGCGAGAGTCGCACCGCCGACAACGCCTTTCACGAAGCGTCGGCGGCCGGACTCGCTCGGGTACTTGTCGGACGTGCTCATGTTCGGCGAGTCGGGTCCCGCCGGTAAAAAGGGTGACGAACCGGGCGGTCACCGTACACGCCTAGGGGTGCTATTGG
>JARVCL010000206.1:0-5117 GCA_040405695.1 Halorubrum sp.
ACCGTCGCCGCCTCGTCGGCCCGAAGGTCCGCGAGAAACTCGAACAGTTCGTCGAAGTCGGTGACACCGTCGCGGACGAGATACTCGACGTACCGGCGCTTGGTGGCGAACTCGGCTTCGACTGCCGCCACGTCGCGGTCGGTTCGCTCGGCGAGCCGGGCCAGCGTGTGGATCCGACGACCGCCGTCGACAGCATCTGAGGCCACGCTCCCGCGAGCGGCCGGGACGCCGTCCATTCGGAACTCCCCGTCTGTGTCCCGCCACGCGACCGTGTTGTAGTGAAGCTCCGTCCCGTCCTTCTCGACGAGGCCGGCTCCGCCCTGTCGCGGGTCGCCGGTCCGGCTTCGTCTGGCGGCAGGGTCGAGCGCCTCGTACTCCGCAGGCGAGAGGGGCTCGACCGCCTGTGCCACGTAGCGGTCAGCTCCCACCTGTCTGGGAAACACGACGAGATCAACTTCCCGAAGGAGGTACGGCGGAACCCCTCGTTCGATCACCCGGTTGACGAGCGTCTCGACGTCGGCGGCGTGTGTCGTCCCCACGATTCCGTGGCCGGTGTTGATGCTCTCGGCGAACGTCTCGAAGCTGGCGGGGGTGTTGATCTCGGCGATCACCTCCACGTCCGGATTCAGGTAGTTGGCCTCGGTCATGAGCGACGCCATGCTGACGGCCTTGTACGCGTTCTCGTGATCCCGGGTGGTGAGCGCGACCCCCGTCTCGTGAGGGAGCCGGACCTCGCGTGACCCCTCGTCGATGGATATCGGTCGGTCGTCGAAAGGGATAAACGGCATGTGGGCGTTCATGAGCGTCGTCTTGCCGGCTCCGGTCGGTCCCGCGAACAGCACGACCCCGTGGTGTTCGTACAGCAGCCACAGCAGCGTGACGAGATCAGCAGAGAGCGTGCCGCTCCGAACCAGATCGACCGGTGTGAGCGCCTCGGCGGCCTGTTTTCGGATCGAGACGTGCGGACCGTCCTCGGAGATGACCGGTAGTGCCACCGCGCACCGAACCGTCTCGGCGACGTCGGGAACGGTGAGGTTCACCTTCGCCGACGGCGTCGCGGCGTTCAGTTCGACGCCGTCGCGAGCGGCGAGTCGAGTGACGACATCCACGAAGCGACCCTCTTCGTCGAACACGAGATTCGTCGGGATCCGTCCACCCCCGGCAAACGGATCGACCCCGCCACAGGTGCCGGACCGGCGGTCCGGCTCGCCGGTGGTCGACTCGTCGCCCGCCACCACCGCCGGGCGAGGAACGACCTTCACTCGCTCGCCGACACGGTTCGCCTCGATGTCCTCTAGGTGTGGGTCGCGGATCGGGACGGTGAGCGGCCCCTCACCGACGAAGTCACGGAGCACGTAGTAGACGAGGTCTTCGATCCGATCGGCGTTGCGGTCGGGTTCGACGGTCGGCGGCACCACGCCGCGGTCCGCGAGCAGCCGTCGGAGGTGGTCTCGTCCGGCGAGCGCCCACCCACGCGGATCGCCGGGGGTGAGCTGTCGTGAGAGGTAGCGTCTGGCGTGCTCGGCGACGAAGGCCGTCCGATCCTCTACGAGTCGGTCGACGGGAGTCTCCCAGATCCGGCGTTCACACTCACGGATGAGCGCGTCGTCGCCAGGGAGGAGGTCGGGTTCGAGCACCGCGTACTTCGTCTCGAAGGCGTCCGACCCGAGCAGTCGTTCCCGATAGACGACGACGTCGACCGAGAACCCGGCGAACTCGACGGCATAGCGCGCGAGCCGTTCTCCGGCGACGCGCTCGACGTACTCGGCGTCAGCGTCGATCCCGGTCTCCAGCGGCGCGAACACGTCCGTGTGCACGATCAGCTCTCGGTCGTCGCCGGCGTCGGCGACCTCGATGCGGTCGTCAAGTGCGATCGCGGTGCGGTCGCCGAGCAGTCGGAGCGCACACAGCGCGTGATAGCTGATACGGCGGCGGGCGGCTGGGGTCGTATCGAGGAGTCGGCCGAGCACACGGGCGTACTTCGGTTCGAACCCCGCTTCCGCCCGCTCGACGACACCGGCACGGGTGAGCGGACGACGGTGATGTGCGTCGGCGAAGTGATCGCGTACCGTCTGCAGCGCGCGCTCGTCGGCAGGAGAGAGCGGCGGTTCTCGGACGGCATAGCCGAACCGACGCCCGTCGCGTTCACGGATCGTCGCGACGACGCCAGGGGCGGACTCGTACTGTGCACGGACATCGGGTGCGTACCAGGCTTCGGGGTCGGCGGGCGGGATCGGAGCGGGGACCGCGGCGTCGTCGCCGTCGGCCTCGCCTCCGATCCGTAAGGTTGGAGTCGTCACGTTGAATCTCGTTTGACCTACCGAGTTCGACCAACCGATATAAGCGTTCGTTTCCGTCTCGGCCGAGTTGTTTCAGCACTCTGAAACCCGGTGAAATCAGACGGCGGTGGCGAGCAGCGGTACGCTGCGCCGGCCGACGGTCGAACGCTCAGTACTGAGCGGGCCGTGCACGTGTGATGTCGTTCGACACCGACCGCCGACACCGACGCGTGAAGAGTCTTGGACCCCGCAACGAGTCGTGCACACGATGTTTCAGCCCGAGCACGAACCATCTTCAGGGGGTGCTTGCGGTCGTTCTGGCGGACCAATACTACCCGTGGGGAGTTCGTACTGACAGCTACGACGGAGCGATTCAGATGGATACGGAACGAACGGACGGACGAGCCACTCACAGCCGGTGTGTGACCGCCCTCAAACGCGTACTCGGATTGGCGGCGCTGATCGTCGGCCTCGCCGCCCTCGTCGCGAGCGGCGCGGCGTTCGGCGGCACGATTGGAAGCGCTGTCTTCGGAGGGCTCGTCGTCGCTGGCCGGGACCGATCGTCTCCGCGTTCGAGAGCCGACTCGCTCGCCTGCATCGGCGGAGTCGACAGCGGGTATCAGGATCCGCATAGTCGACGTATTCGACCGTCTTCACACGAGTGGCGGTGGCGAGAAGGGGACTGTATCGAAGAGGCACGTGCTCGGAGGCGACGGGCTTCGACAGCCACTAACGTTCGGAACACCAGGCGATCGTATGCACCTGTTCTGGCATCGAGGTGACCCGCGACTACAGGACAACGCTGGGCTCGCGGCGGCCGCACGGGCAGGCACGGTCGTCCCCGTGTTCGTCTACGACACGGACCTGTTCGGGACCGTGGGCGCGCGACAGCGCGCGTTCTTCCTTCGGCACGTCGCGGAGTTGAAGCGACGATATCGAGCGCTCGGCAGCGACCTCGTCGTCCGGGCCGGTGACCCCGAGACGGTTCTCGTCGACCTCGCCGAGACGTACGACGCCGAAACCGTCTTTTATAATGACGGGTACCGTCCTGCCCGCCGGAACCGCCAGCGGGCGGTAACCGACGCGCTCGCGGGGATCGGCGTCGAGGCCGACGGCCGCACGGACAGCGTACTGGTCGATCCCGACCGGTTGGCGTCCCACTACGAGAATCACAGCCGGTTTCACGACGACTGGACGACGGTCCCGAAGCGGGGGCCGTACCCCGAACCGGACGCGGACGCGCTGGCAGAGATCTCCGACCCGAAGACAGTGCCACAGCCCGACGCCGACATCGATCTCCCGACGCCGGGATACGCAGGCGCGCGCGAGCGGTACGACGACTTTCTTGCGAACGGAATCCGGTCGTACAACGACACCCGTGACGACCTCGCGCAGGCCGTCGAAACCCCGACACACGCCGTTTCGCGCATGTCGCCGTATCTCGCCACCGGTGCGATCGGGATTCGGGAGGTGTGGGCGGACGCGGGCGAGGCGTACGAGTCCGCGACCGGCCGAGAGCGGAAGAACGTCGACAAGTACCGCTACGAGCTGTCGTGGCGTGAGCAGATGTACCACCTGCTGTATTACACCCCGGATCTCGCCGTCTCGAACTACAAGTCGTTCCCCAACGAGATCGCCTGGCGTGACGACGACGACGCCTTCGAGGCGTGGACGCGCGGCGAGACCGGGTATCCGCTCGTCGACGCCGGGATGCGCCAGCTGAACCAGGAAGGGTACATCCACAACCGGCCACGGCAGGTCGTCGCCAGCTTCCTGACGAAACACCTCCTCGTGGACTGGCGCAGGGGTGCTCGGTACTTCACCAAACAGCTGATCGACCACGATTACGCCTCGAACCACGGCGCGTGGCAGTGGACCGCCTCTACCGGGACCGACTCCGTCGACGTGCGGATCTTCGACCCGGTGAGTCAGATGTCCAAGTACGACGAGAACGCGCGCTTCGTGAAGGCGTACGTTCCGGAGCTTCGCGACGTCCCCGCCGGGAAGGTCGTCGACTGGCCAACGCTGTCGAAACGCGAGCGTGACTCGCTCGCCCCCGACTACCCAGACCCGATCGTCGACCGGAACGAGGGGTACGACCGGGCCCAGCGCGTGTTCGAAGCGGCGCTCGGAAAGCGATAGGTTTGCTCGGCGCGGCGGAGCGCAGCTTTATACCTGAGCACGAACCGATCCAGCGTATGGAACGCCTCCGTGCCGCGATCGGCGGGGTCGCGGTCGTGGCCGCGCTCTTCGGCGGGATGATCGTCTTACGGACGCTGAGTCGGTTCCTCCGGTCGCTGGTCTGGTTCGCCGAGACCGTCGCGCTGTTCGCGTTCGCCGCGCTGTTCGGGTACCTCGCGTACCGCGTGCTGTGGGGCGTCAGCGACGACCCGCGACAACACTGATCCGATGGCAACCGCTCCCGCCGTTTCACTCGGTAGCGGAGCCATCCCGCTGGCTCTTGTATGCCGCTCTCGCCTGCCAGGTGAAGCCGGTCGTCGCGAACGCGATGAACGCGGCCGCGAGCAGAAACCCGGTTTCGGTCGAGGTGAAGTCCATCGTCGCGCCGACGAGAACCGGCCCGACGACCTGCCCGACCTTCCAAGAGACGGAACGGAGGCTCATCGCCGACGCGACGGAGTCGTACGTCTCGCCTTCCTCGACGAACAGCGACATACTCGCGGGGAGCCGGATCGAGTCGGCGATTCCCAGAAGCGAGTAGGCGACAAACAGCGCGAAGAACGCGCCGCCGAGCGTCTGTGAGTCGCCGAGGTAGGAAACGGTGACCGGTGACAGCGTGCCCTCGAAGTACGCGGCCAGCGGTATCAGTGCCGTGCC
>JARVCL010000207.1:0-5092 GCA_040405695.1 Halorubrum sp.
CGCGGAGATCCGGACGAACACGGGTTTTCCCGCCGGCCACACGTCTCGGACCGCCGCGACGACCTCCCGGAGCAGTCGTGTCCGGTTCTCGAAGCTCCCGCCGTACTCGTCGTCGCGGTCGTTCGTGACGGGCGAGAGGAACTGGTGTAAGAGGTAGCCGTGTGCCGCGTGCACCTCTGCGATTTCGAACCCGATGTCGGTCGCGCGCTCGGCGGCCTCGCGAAACGCCCGCGTCACGTCTGCAATGTCACCGCTGTCCATTCGTCGGGTCGCGGCCGGTTCGTCGTCTGGGTACGGCTCGTCGGTCGCCGATATCGTCTCCCACCCGTCCTCGTGATCCGGGGACAGTGCGTGGCTGCCCGCCGACGGTGCGGCGTGTGAGGCTTTTCGGCCGGCGTGTGCCAGTTGGATTCCGGGAGTCGCGCCTTGTGACCGAACGAACTCGACGATCGGTTCGAGCGCCGCCGCGTGCTCGTCGGACCAGATTCCGAGACAATCTGGGGTGATTCGACCGCGTGGTTCGACCGCCGTCGCCTCGGTCAGTACGACCCCCGCTCCACCCACCGCACGCGTCCCGAGGTGAACGCGGTGCCAGTCATTCGCCAATCCGTCCTCCGAAGCATACTGACACATCGGCGACAGCATGACCCGGTTTCGGATCGCTGTGTCGCGCAACGTGAACGGCGTAAAAAGCGAGTCAGTCATCATCAACATTCACGCCGTTCGCGCGGTAAGGTGCTCCGATACCCGGCGTGTCTCGCCGCGACCGACGAGACACGGTCTTCGATTTAGGCCGACCGAAACCTATATGACCACATATCCCCGAGCAGGTGTCAATGAGCACCGGAGAACGCGTCGAACGCCATCCCGAGGCCGACCGTCGTCCGACCGTGGCGGCCAGCCGAACCTCCCCCGACCGCACTGTGTTCACGGAAAACGGGAACACCGATGCGTGGATCGCGACGGACCTGACGGTCGAACTCGAACGGTAATCGCACGAGATCCGG
Organism: Halorubrum sp.; assembly: GCA_040405695.1. Taxonomy (GTDB): domain Archaea; phylum Halobacteriota; class Halobacteria; order Halobacteriales; family Haloferacaceae; genus Halorubrum. The sequence goes on from JARVCL010000207.1 coordinate 1,008, forward strand.
ATCTCTCTCGACCGGACAGTCTGTGCTATCGGGTGCGAACGTGCGACCCGACCGCTGTGTTTCTCCCACACGACTGCCATCGGTGCTCACACCACTATCCGTCGAGTGTGGCTGAAACTACCCAGACAATAAAAAGTCAACATCAGCAGCCGGGACCGAACGCGTCTGGACCCAGCCGAACTGGACCGCCTCGGTGAGTGTATGGCCGCCGCGGTGTCGTCAGATTACTCGAGCGACGCCTGGGTGACGAGGGTGTCGTCTTCCAGGTAGTGCTCGATGTGGTGTCCGTGTTCCTCGACGTCTGCGAGGATGTCACGGAGCAGTTCCTCGGTGTTGTAGTCGCCAAGGTTGCTGGCGAGCTGGATGTGCTCGCGAAGCTGTTCGGTGATGTCGCCGAACATCTCGAGGTCGTGTTCCAGCGACGTCCGGATGTCGTACGCGTCGGCGTCTTCCGGAGTCACCGGCGCGTGCTCCTCGTAGTTTGCGCCGCCCGAGAGCGGCACGCCGCCGAGTGCCTGCGCGCGCTCGGCCAGCTTGTCTGCGCCTTCCTCGAGGTCGGCGGCGACCTCGCCGAGGTACTCGTGGATCCCGAGAAACTCCGCCCCCTCGACGAGCCAGTGGTGCTTCTTGATCTGGTGGTACAGCACGTACGTCGCCGAGAGGTCGGTGTTGAGCGCGTCGACGAGCTGTTCGGCCTTGTCTTCGGGAATCCGAATCGCTTCGCTCTCGTGGACGTCACCGTACCGCTGGCGGGCCTGCTTCTGGGTGCTCATAACAACTACATATACGCCTGCCACCCACTTAACTGTTGCTACCTTCGAAAACAGATTTTTTGTTTTGGGAAGAAAATTTACACACTACCCCGCTCAGGAACGGATCCAACCAGCTCACGCTGGCGTTCGAGCACCGACCGGTCCAGTGTCACGATTAGGTCGCGTTTCCCGTGTCCGAGTGCGGCCCCGATTCGCCCGTCTGGTCGAGCCACCAGTGAACACCCGGCGTATTCGACTCCGTCCGCGTCGCCGCTTCCGTCCTCCCTGCCACCCGTATCGCCTGCTCCCTCGTCGCCTCCCGACCGCCCGACCCGTCCGGCTCCGACCACCCACCGGACCCCGTCGAGTGCGCGTGCCCGTAACAGGAGCCGCCAGTTCGCGGCGTGCGCCGCGGGCCACGCACCGGGAACGAACAGCGCGTCGACCGCACGTTCGGTGTACCACGCGCTCTCCGCGACGAAGCTCAGGTCGTAACAGGTCAATAAGCCCGCCGGCCCGGCTGGGGTCTCGACCACGACACGCTCGGAACCGGGCGTCAGTCGCTCCCGTTCGACCCCCCAGAGGTGTCGCTTCCGATACACCGTCGCCTCCCGACCGCTCACGTCCGGCGTCGGCACGTAGGCGGTCGCGTTGTACAGTTCGCCGCCGACCCGATTCCCAGTTCTGGGTCCTGTTTCGGCACTCTGCTCGTCTCCGTCGCGCTCGACGTAGCCCGCGACCACGTCTACTTCGCCTGTAGCGGCAATCTCTGACAGTCGGTCCACCGCAGCAGAGCGACCGAGCGCGACATTTCGGAGGCGGTCGTCGTCCGCGAACCCTGTCAGCGCGTACTCCGGACAGACCGCAATATCGACTCGGTCCGGGAGGTTCACGATTCGATCTCGGAGCCGGTCGACGTTACGTTCGACCCTGAGGTCGTCGACGGCAGTCTGGATAGCGGCGACGGTCGGATCCGGGTCGGTCATACGTTCGCTGTCTACGCCCACGATGGAAAACGCACCGACAGTCTGGGTCCGGTTCGACGACCGCCCGTCGGATTCAACTCCCCCGAGCCCCCACGTTCCTGCATGACAACGGTGACACCGTGACTGTCGACCCGCCGACCACCGACGACGTGTTCGACGAACCGGCGACGGCGGCCGATGTCGACGTCGATCCGGAGACGCTCGACCGCGACTGGGTCGTCGGCGAGGCTGCGGCGGTCTTCGGGCTCACCCGCGAGGAAGCAGACCAGTGGGTCACCGAAGACGGAGTACTCGCCGTCTACGCTCGAATACAGGAACACTGGGGAGCGATCTGAGTTCGGGGTCAGATATCCTCCGATCTCGAGTCCCGACCCCGACCTGGCGTGCGGCCGGTCGCCCGTTTCGAGCGCGCCTCCCAGATCGTGTAGCCGCCCGCGAAGGGAAACGTCTTAATGGACTACGCGCCCAGTTTCGGGTGTATGAGCAACGGCGACGACCCGGCGGACGCCTCCGAGGGGGCCGACGCCGACGACCCGGAGGCCGGTGACGAGTCCGTGGCGACCGCCCCGGCCCGTCCGGACGAGGCGACCGAGGAATCTCTGGCCGAGTACCTCGACGAGATCGAGATGGCGCTCGACGCGGCCGAGACCGAAGCCGATCTCGATGACATCGAGGCGCTGCTGGACGACGCCGAGAGCACCCTCGCGGACGCTGACCTCCCCGAACCGGACGAGGACGACGAGGAGGCCGAAGACCCCCGCGGCGACATCGAAGCCCGGATCGAGACCCTCCGTGACGGCGTCGCGGACGGCCGTGGCCCGTACGCCACGGATGTCGTCGACGAAATCGAGACAGTGTCCACCACGCTGACCGACACCGAGTGGACCGCCCCGGGCCGCGATGACGCCGCGGACGCGGTTGAGGTGTTCGTCGACGACACGACGGTGGCGGTCGACGCGGAGGTGTCCATCGACGGCGACGAGATCGACGCGCTGACGACGGCCCTCTCGGCGGTCGCCGACGCGATCGGGGATGCCGGACTCGACCCCGACGACGACGCCGACACGATCGCCGAACTGCTCGCGGCGACCGACGCACTTACCGAGGCTCTAGCGGCCGCCGAGGAGTGGGACGATCTCGAAACTCACGAGCAACTCCGGGCACAGGGATACTACGACGTGCTCGGCCACTACAAAGACTTCCCCGTCGAGTGGGCGGCGCTGAAAGAGCACGAGAAACGCGGCAACGTTGACATGGTGCTTCTCGCGCTCGACTCGCTACAGTCCGACTTCATGGAGCGGCACTGTCTGGAGGCGCTCGAACGCATGGGCAAACGCGGTAAAACCGAGGCTTCGGTCGACGAACTACTCGGTCGCGCAGGCAAACGCGATCAGTTCGCGATCCGTATCCTCGGGAAGATGGCGGCCGAGGAGGCCGTGGAGACGCTCGTCGACTACATCGACGAGGACTCCAACCCGCAGCTTCAGAAGACGACGTTCAAAGCCCTCGGCGAAATCGGGGCCAGCGAGGCGGTCGGTCCTCTCGCGGAGAAACTGGTCATGGAGAACGACCTCGTCCGTCCGCACGCCGCACGCGCCCTCGGTCTCATCGGCGACACCCGCGCGATCGATCCCCTCGCCGACGCCCTCGCCGAGGACGAGACCGACGATGTCCGCGCCGCCGCGGCTTGGGCGCTTCGGCAGATCGGTACGCGCGAAGCGCTAGAGACCGTCGCCGAGTACGCCGACGAGCGATCCTTCATCGTCCAGACCGAGGCCGAAAAAGCGAAGACGACGCTGGACGCTACGGCACGGGCGGCGTAACGTCACAGAACGAGCAGTGACCTACTCCCCGCCCTGCTCTCACCGCTGATGCGGCGCGCTCTCTGAGGGTGTCGTCAGCAGCTCTGCTTTCGACCGGTGATCAAGACCGGAGGTTTGGGCTTCCTGCTTCCACGATGTCGTGACACCGCATCGTTCCGACGCCGTGGCTCTCCGGTCTCTGACACTTTTCCCGATATCCCGCCGTTCGTGGCTGCCACTACCGTCACCGTCGACGAGCGCGTCCGCTCTGTGGGTAAGGGTTCGTGAAAACCTGTCGCGTTCGGCAGCCTACGGTCGAGGCCGGCCGAGCCCGATGATCGTCGCGTGTGTGTTCCGGGGCGGCGATCGCCCAGGGTGACGGTTAGTTGCGGACGACGTTCGTCGCGCGGGGGCCTTTCGGCGAGGACTCGATATCGAACTCGAGTTCCTGTCCCTCTTCGAGGTCCGGGCCGCCAACGTCTTCCATGTGGAAGAACACGTCATCGTCCTCGTCCTCAGTCGAAATGAAACCGTAGCCGCCAGTG
>JARVCL010000208.1:0-5058 GCA_040405695.1 Halorubrum sp.
CCGGGATCATGACCTGAACGAGTCGCACGGTCCGTCGTCGCCACGAGGCCGTTTATATATCGGGGATCGATTTGGCCGACCGCAGCCGAGGAGGCGGGCCAAACCCACCGGAGACCCGGTTCTCCGTCGGTCGGCTGGCTCCCGCGTGAAACGGAACTTTAATGCGCGAATCCCACCGAATCCCCGTTGAGATGCTCCCGCCGTTGACCATCGACGCGTTCCTGCTCGATTACCACCTCGGGCACGTTCTGCTGCTCGCGTTCATCGCCTCGCTTCTGGGCGCGGCTCCCCTGAAGTCTCAGAAGGTGATCGCCGCCGTCGTCATGGGCTTCGGCGCAATCTTCCTTATGACTCCGTTCACGACGCTCCCGGCGGTCTACGTGCTCTTCGGGATCGGGCTCGCGGTCGTCGGTCCGCTGTTGTGGACGACGGCAGACTCGTAGTCGATCGACGCTGCCATCACGGTCCGCTCCCCGCCACGTGCCCGCCCCGTGCGGTCGATCGACCGTCACTGCTGTCCGCCTCCCGTTGCCCGTTTTGTTCGATCCCGCTTCTTTTTGCCGCCGCAGGGTGAGTTCCTCGCATGGTCACGGTACGGGCCCCCGCCACCAGCGCGAATCTCGGGAGCGGCTTCGACGTGTTCGGGGCGGCCCTCTCGCGCCCGGCCGACGTCGTCACGGTCGAGCGCGCCGACCAGACCTCGATCGAGGTCACCGGCGTCGGTGCACAGTACATCCCGGAGACTCCCGACGACAACACCGTCGGCGCGGTCGTCGAGGCGCTCGACGCCCCTGCCCACATCCACATCGACAAGGGAGTCAGACCGGCCTCCGGTCTCGGCTCGTCCGCTGCCAGCGCCGCCGGTGCGGCCGTCGCGCTCAACGAACTCTACGATCGGGGGCTCTCTCGACACGAACTCGTTCCGATCGCCGCCGAGGGCGAGGCGGTCGTCTCCGGTGTCGCTCACGCAGACAACGTCGCTCCGTCGATCCTTGGGGGGTTCACCGTCACGACCGCCGACGGCACCACTGCCGTCGACGCTGACGTGCCGCTCGTCGTCTGTCTCCCGGATGTCGCCGTCTCGACGCGAGACGCCCGACGGGTCGTCCCTGAGTCCGCCTCGATGGACGACTTAGTCGCCACCGTCGGCAACGCCGCGACCCTCGCGGTCGGGATGTGCCGTTCGGACCCCGACCTCGTCGGCGCGGGGATGTCCGACCCCGTCGTCACGCCCGAGCGCGCCCGTCTCATCACCGGCTACGACGCGGTTCGAGAGGCAGCGTTCGACGCTGGCGCGGCCGGCGTCACTGTCAGCGGCGCCGGTCCCGCGATCATCGCGGCCTGTCGTGCGGAGCGCCGCCGCTCTATCGCGGCCGCCATGCTCGACGCGTTCGCGGACGCCGGCATCGACGCCCGCGTCTACCAGACCCGGATCGGCCGCGGTGCGACGGTGTTAACAGCGTAGGTGTACGCTGGCACACGTCGTCTTTCTGATATCTCCGCGCGAGCGCTCAGCTCCTCGCCGCCCGGGCAGTGTCTCGACGCTGTACAGCTACGTGGAGTCGACCCGCTCCGTCAGCGATCGTGTGTGGTCACACCGGCTCGGCTCGGCCGCCCACTCGGTTTACACGATCGACTGTTCGGTCGGCTGCAGAACCGAATACTCGACCGTATCTACGCCGTCGACGGTTCGGATCCGGCTCACGTAGGAGCTGATCGGGCCGATAGGCCCCTCGACGACGAACAGCTCGAGACAGGAGCCGCCGGCGTGACTGTGGACGCTCGAGGTGACGATCTCGCCGTGTGCGTGGCGAAGCTCCGAGAGCGACGCCTCCGCGTTCGAGTCGTGGTCGAACCTCGCGGTGATCACACACGCGATTTCGCCGTCGTACTCGGCCTCGTCGAACTCGTTGATTAGCTCGCGCGCGCCCTCCCGCACCGCTTCACTCCGCCCGCTGTAGCCCTGCTCTTCGATGAAGTCGTCGAGCTCGTCTAAGAGGGTCTCGGGCATGGAGACACTAACGACTGGCATACGTGTGATCGACCGCCTTCACTGATATGTGTTGTTATGTAAAATACACTATTTCGCAATTACTAACAACTTTATAGTTTCAGTTAGTAATACTGGTGATGAGCGACACCATTCCAGTTACGGTACTGTCCGGCGCGCTCGGTGCTGGCAAGACCACGACGCTGAACCACGTGTTGACCGCGGACCACGGCTACGAGGTTGCGGTTCTGATCAACGACATGGGTGAGGTCAACGTCGACGCGGAGCACATCGAGCAGCAGTCGGAGCTGTCACAGACCGACGAGGAGATCATCGAGATGTCCAACGGCTGCATCTGCTGTCGACTCCGCGGCGACATGCTTGAGGCGGTCGGCGCGCTCGCCGCGAACCGCGAGTTCGACTACCTGCTGATCGAATCGTCCGGTATCTCCGAGCCGATCCCGGTCGCACAGACGTTCGTACTCGGCTACGAGGATGCCGACTACGACCCGACCGAGGACTTCCACCTCGACACGATGGTCTCGGTCGTCGACGCTCACGCGATGTACGAAGGGTTCGACTCCGGGCGCGCGCTGGCGGACGACGACGCGGCCGCAGGAACGAACCGGGTCCCCGAAGAGGTGCTCATGGATCAGATCGAGTTCTGTGACGTTCTCCTCCTCAACAAGTGCGATCTCGTTCCTGCCGACGAGATCGACGAGATCGAGGCCGTTCTCGGGACGTTACAGCCCCGCGCTGATATCGTCCGAACCGAGTTCGGAGGGGTCGATCCGTCGACCATCCTCGACACCGGTCGGTTCGACTTCGAGGAGGCGAAACGCTCCGCCGGCTGGCGACACGAACTCGAACACGGCCATCACCACCACGATGCGGCTGCCGAACACGGCGTCGAATCGTTCGTCTTCCGAGCCAACCGTCCGTTCCATCCGACGCGGATCGCGGAGCTCTTCGAGAACCTCCCGCCGGCGATCATCCGCGCGAAAGGGTTCTTTTGGTCCGCGGGCCGCGAAGACGTCGCGATGGGACTCGACAAGGCTGGACGGTCGGTGCGTGCCGGCCCGAAGGGTCGGTGGATCGCTACCCTCCCGCCCCAGCAACAACAGCGGTACCTCCAGACGATGCCGGATCTCCAAGAGGAGTGGGACGACCGATGGGGTGACCGTGGCGCCGAGCTGGTGTTCATCGGCCGCGAGTTCGACCGGTCGGAACTCGAAGCGTGGCTGGAGGACTGTCTGTTGACCGACGAGGAGCTGAACGAGAGCTGGGAGCAGTATCCCGATCCGTTCGGCACCGACGATCAGCGAGAGCTGGCGCTCGCAGACGACTGAGATGACCGTTCCCGTTACCGTTCTCTCTGGCACGCTCGGCGCGGGCAAGACGACGCTGTTGAATCACGTGCTCTCCGCTGATCACGGCCACGAGGTGGCGGTCCTCGTCAACGACATGGGTGAGATCAACGTCGACGCGGAGCTGGTCCAGCGTCGGGTCGAACGGACGGGCGAGACCGTCGAGCTCTCGAACGGCTGTATCTGCTGTGGCATGCAAGGGGAGTTCGAGTCTGCGATCACCGATCTCGCCTTGAACCACGAGTTCGACTATCTCCTCGTCGAACCCTCCGGCATCTCCGAGCCAGCACCCGTCGCCAGACAGTTCGTCGCCAGCCACGCGGCCACGTTCTACGACCTCAGCAGTGTCACGACCGTCGTCGACGCGCGGCGGTTCCACGACACGTTTCGAGCGGGCGGCGTCGAGCGTCGCGACGACACGGACGCGGGGAATCGCCCGCTCTCCGAACTCGTGCTCGATGGCGTCGAGTTCTGCGATACGCTCGTCATCAACAAGACCGACCTCGTGACTGATACGGAGCTGGACGAAGTCTGCGACATGGTACGAGCAGTACAGCCGGCGGCGACGATGTTCGAAACCACCTTCGGCCGGATCGACCCGACGAACATCCTCGAAACGGGCCGGTTCGACGCCGAGGCGGTCGCTGGCTCCGCGAGTTGGAAGCGAGCGCTCGACCACTACCGGGCACACGACGGCTCGACGGACGCCGAGGCCGATCACGCCGGTGACGGCCACGCGCACGACGACGAGTCGGACGAGCACACCCACGCTCATCCTCAGGCAGTGTACGGAGTCGACTCGTTCGTCTACGAGCGCAGACGGCCGATGCATCCCGAGCGGCTCGCGAACGCCGTCGCCGACCTTCCGTCGAGTGTCGTCCGTGTGAAAGGGTACCTTCACGTCGCCGGCCGTGGTGATCACGCGCTTACGCTCTCCCGAGCAGGCCAACAGACCCGCATCGAGGTCGCCGGCCGGTGGATCGCTTCTCTCCCCGACAGCCACCAGGAGCGCGCCCGACGGGGTCGATCGGTGGACTGGGACGACCGATACGGCGACCGGAAAACCGAGCTCGCGATCGTCGGCCGCAACGTCGACAGGGACGCGATCGTGACGCTTCTCGACTCGTGTCTCCTCACCGACACCGACCCGGATCCCGAAACCGAACGAGTCGCCAACCCGTTCCCGAACGAAGACGGGACGGCGGTCCAGCTATGAGCGACGACCTCCCCAGTCCCACGGATCGGCGCGGAGTCGACGAGGACGGCCACGACGTCGTCGACCCGCTGTGTGTCGCCGTCGTCACCGTCTCCTCGTCGCGAACGCGCGAGGACGACCCAGGCGGTGATGCCGCCGTGGCGCTCATACGCGACTCCGGAAACCGAGTGACTGCCCGCGAGCTGGTGTCCGACGACTTCTCGGCGATCCGTGGAACCGTGGACCGACTGGCGGGCCGTGCCGACGTCGACTGTCTCGTCACGACTGGCGGCACCGGAATGACTATCGACGACGTGACGCCTGCGGCCTGCTTGGGGCTCTTCGAGCGGGACATCCCGGGGTTCGGTGAGCGCTTCCGGCGGATCTCCTACGAGGAGATCGGCCACCGGGCCATGGCGTCGCGGGCGACCGCCGGAATCGTTGCTGGTACGCCCGTGTTCTGTCTTCCGGGAAGCCGGGGGGCCGTCCGAACGGGACTGACGGAG
>JARVCL010000209.1:0-4993 GCA_040405695.1 Halorubrum sp.
TTGGGGTCGGCCCGCGCTTCGAGCCGGTCCATCACCCGATCCGGATCGGCGTAGTACTCGTTGACGAGCGCCGTGAACTGCCGGTAGCCGTTCACACCGAGCTGTCGACACAGTTCGATGAACCGCTCTCGGCGTCGGACCTCCCGGAGCAGCTGTGAGCGAGACCAGCCGCGGTCGTCGGCGATCTCCTCGAGCAGCATGGAGTCGCTGCGCCGGAACTCGTCCGTGTCGGCGCGCCACTCGAACGCGGAAGAGTAGTCGAGTTCGCCGGTCCGCTGGTCGATCCCGCCAATCTCGCCGATCGTTTTCGCGCGCCGCACGCGCTGGTCGTTCGAGCGGGTCAGCGTCTGCACAGAGAGCATATCGAGCGACTGCACCATGGCGCGCGGGACGTTGATCGGCTCGTTCTCCAGCCGGTTGATCACGGTCTCGATAGAGTCGGCGTGCATCGTCGAGAACGTCGTGTGACCCGTGTTCATCGCCTGGAACAAGGTGATCGCCTCTTCGCCGCGCACCTCGCCGACGATGATGTACTCGGGACGGTGGCGAAGCGCAGACCGGAGGAGGTCGTACATGTCGATGTCCGCCCCTTCATACCGGCGCTCACGGGTGACCGAGGAGAGCCAGTTGTCGTGATACAGCGAGAGCTCGCGGGTGTCCTCAATGGAGAGCACCTTCGCACGCGGCGGGATGAACATCGAGACGGCGTTCATCGACGTGGTTTTGCCGGAGGCCGTACCGCCCGCGAAGATGAGGCTCTTGTTGTGCTCGATACAGAGCCAGAAGTACGCCATCTGGCCGACCGAGAAGGTTCCGTACTCTACGAGATCGATCGGCGTGAACGGCTCCTCGGCGTACTGCCGGATCGTGAACGCCGACCCGCGTGGCGTCACCTCCTCACCGAGCGCCAGCTCCGCACGAGAGCCGTCCGCGAGCGTCGTCTCGACCATCGGGTCGCCGACAGAGACGTGCCGGCCAGACTGTTGGGCCAACCGAATAACGTAGTTGTCGAGCTCTTTGGCCCCGAACGAGACGTTCGTCCGAACGTCGGTGTACTCCTCGTGATAGACGAAGAGAGGGAGGTCGTAGCCGTCACAGGAGACGTCCTCGATGTGGCGATCGTTGAGCAGCGGGTCGACCTTCCCGTAGCCGCGGAAGTCGCGGTAGAGGTAGTACGCGAGCGCGTGAAACGTGTCCATGCCGGCCTCGACGCCGTACGACTCCAACAGCGACTCCAGTTCTGTCCGGAGGACCTCGACGTCGACCCGACCCGTCCCCTCGCGGTAGAGGAGCGGGTCGCGAATGTCGTCGCTGACACGGTCGAAGAGCGACTGCTCGAAGCCGTCGAGGTCGGGCTCGACGGCGTAGTAGCGGTGTTCACTCTCCGCGTCGTGATACGTGATGACGACGTACGCGTACGGAGCGTTCACCCAGTAGCGGTCGACCTCGTGCTCTCCTTCTGGCACGCTGAACGACGCGAGCGGGCCGTCCTCGTCGGGACGGAACGGCCGAGTATCGATCGCCGAGCCCTGGAGCATCTCCCAGGTGCGCTCGAGCCGGCGGCGGAGCGTGTCGAGCCGACCCTCGTGGTCGCCAGAACGGTTGGCTGACCCGGCGGATCCGTCGGTCGACACCCTTGCCTCTCCGGTCGACTCCGGAGCGTCCTCCGTGGAGTCGTACCGCGTGTCTCCCGCCATTATCGTACGCATATACGGACGACCCCGTGTTAAATCGCTTCCGTCGATTATCGACGATGAGAACAGACCGTTCGGGGCGAAGACGACCGCGGGCTGGCTGAAACCACCGCGCCCGTTACGTTGATACGGCACGACCGCTAAGAGAGGGACAAGAGATGCGGCGTGACTACTTCGATCTGACCGTCGAGGGCGTCGGGGGCGACGCCGACGGGCCTGTGACCCCGCAGGTTCGTATCGACTTCCACGGGCCAGAAGGGCTGTTGCGTGACCGGCTCTCGGGCGCAGGCGGTGACCTCCTCGAAGCCGACGGCGTTGACGTCGCCTTCCGGCTCCGTGAACCACTCTCGGGCGGCGACGACGCAGAAGGCGTCGTGGGCGTGACGAATCGCTACACCGGCGACTTCGTCCTCGAGCTCAACGAGAGCGCTGCGGACGTGCTGCCGTTTATCCGGGCTGCCCGCGACGCTGCCGACGGCGACGACGCGCGCTACCGGATCGAGATCGACATGGAGGGCGAACGACTGGTGACGTACGATCTCGAAACCTTCCTCGTCTACGACCACGAGGGGAACCTTCTCCGCGGCGAGAGCTTGATCCCATCGGGCGTCGAGCTCTGAGCGCAGACGGCTACACAGTCCCCGCCGCACCCGTCTTCTGCCGCGCGCGACCAGTAACCCATTCAGCCGCCCGAACAGGCACGAGGAGTGTTGAACAAGCACCGAGAGCTCACTCGAACACGAACCGAACTGGGTCGCCTGGGGCGAGTCCGAACGCGTCCGCGCCCCGGCCGTCGTTGACGTCGCACTCGAGGTACCCGTGGCTTCCAACGGTGACGAGCCGATCACCGCGCGGAACTGCGGCGAACGTCTCCACGAGTGGGACGGCCGCGGCGTCGTTTACCCGCACGTGGCCGAGGAGACCATCGCCCTCGCCGACAGTCGGTCGTGCGTTCGCGACCACGTCACCGGGAACGGTCGTGACGGCGTTTCCGAAATCGTCGACGACGGCCACTTCACCCGCCGCAGCGACGACCTCGCCAGCGTCGGTGCGCTCGACGGTCGGATCGGGTATCAGGCCGTCGACGTAGTCGTCGGTGACCGTCAGCGACGGAAACGCGGCCAGCGCGTCGTCCGCGGTGCCCGATCCGGTCCAGGCGTCCTCACGGACGCGGGCAGCCCCCGGCGCGAACACGTCACGCCCGTGGAACGTCTCGCTCTCGGGCGCTTCGACAGTCATCTCGAACACGGTGTAGTCGTCTGAACCGGCTCCCGTGGCGGCCGCAAGCGCCCGGGCGGGCGGCAACGCGAGGCCGTTGTCGGGCGCGACGATGGCGTGATCGCCTGCGCGAACGACGACCGCCGCCCGATCGGTCCCGACGCCGGGGTCGACGACGGCACAGTGCACCGCTGGCGGGAACTCGGGGAGGACGAATCGCAGCCAGAACGCGGCGCCTCGGGGGTCGCCCCGAGGGAGGTCGTGGCTCACGTCGAGCAGCTCGGCGTCGCTTCGCCGACGAATCACTCCTCGCATCGCGGCCGGATACGGCGAGCCGAAGTCGGAGGCGAGCGTGATCATGGCGGCTTACGGCTCCTCGCCGATTGCGTCGCTCTCGGCGATTCGACGGATGCGCTCGACGCCATCGACCTCGCGGATCACATCGGCGACCGTCTCCGGGACCAGTTCTGCCCAGTCCCGGCCGTGGATCATTCGCTCACGGAGCTCCGTTCCCTCCAGCACCTCTCGACGGAACATCGGCGATCCACGGACCTCGACGCCCGCCTCCTCGAAGAGGCGGACGACGAGCGGGTTGTTCGAGTACGCCACGTCGAACCGGGGGGTCATGCTCCGGACGTGGCTCACCCAGACGGCGTTGCGCTCGAGGTCTTCGATGGGAACGACGTAGGTGGTGAGATCGAGATCTTCGACTCCTTTCGTCACCATCATGACGCGTTCGCCCGCCGTGAACGGGTTTCGTGTCGTGTGTGAGTCGCCGGCCGAGCCGATCCCCAACACCAGTTCGTCGACCTCCGTCGCGATTTCCTCGATCATGTGTCGGTGGCCGTCGTGAAACGGCTGATACCGCCCGATATAGAACCCCCGCATGGACGGGAGTAGTGCCCCGGCACTTTATAAACCCCGTGGGAGCGGATCGAACGCTCGATAGCGCCTCACAACGCCGATATCGGCCGTCTCATACGCTTCGTTGGCAGCATCGGCGGGGAGAAAGTATATCAGTAGCCGACCCCTCTCTTTCGGTAACGGTTATCGATCCCATGAGTAACGAGAAGGATACGAACGACCAGCCGGCCGAGGACGACACGCCGCCGGACGATCACGCCGCCGACGGCGAGGACGCCTCGAGCCCGGCAACGAACGGCGAGGACACGCCGTCGGGCCCGAGCGACGAGTCCGCGGCTCCTCCGAGCGAGGAGTCCGAGCACGACGGGCACACCGACTCCGCCGAGGACTCACCGGGCGCAGGTGACCCCGGTGACGACCACGTCGACGAGTGGAACGATCCCGAGGGGTGGGACGAGGGCGTCGGAATAACCGAGGACAGCTCGACGGACCCGTCTGACTCCGGTGTCGTCGACGGACCGGTCGACGACGGCGAGATCGACGAACTCGGCAGCACGGTCGAAGTCGAAGGCGCGGAGATCGCCGACGACCCCGACGAGGACGACCTCCTCGGCGGGCTGTTGATCGACGATACGTCGGAGATCGAGATCCCCGACCGCCTCGTCGACCAGGTTATCGGCCAGGAACACGCTCGTGACGTGATCATCAAGGCGGCCAAACAGCGTCGCCACGTCATGATGATCGGCTCGCCCGGGACCGGGAAGTCGATGCTCGCGAAGGCGATGTCCGAACTCCTCCCGAAAGAGGAGCTTCAGGACGTCCTCGTGTACCACAACCCCGACGACGGCAACAAGCCGAAGGTCCGCACGGTGCCAGCCGGAAAGGGTGAACAGATCGTCGACGCCCACAAAGAGGAGGCCCGCAAACGCAACCAGATGCGGTCGCTGCTCATGTGGATCATCATCGCCGTCGTGTTGGGCTACGCGCTCATCATCGTCGGTCAGATTCTCATCGGCATCATCGCCGCCGGTGTCGTCTACCTCGTCTTCCGCTACCTGAACCGCGGTTCGGACGCGATGATCCCGAACCTGCTCGTGAACAACGGCGACACGAAGTCTGCGCCGTTCCGCGACGCGACGGGCGCCCACGCCGGCGCGCTGCTCGGGGACGTCCGGCACGACCCGTTCCAGTCCGGCGGGATGGAGACGCCGAGCCAC
>JARVCL010000210.1:0-23333 GCA_040405695.1 Halorubrum sp.
CGACCCGACGAGCGACGGACGTCCGGCGGTGGGCTGCTCGCTTCCGCGCCTGACCCGTTGTCGCCGACGAACCACGGCGGACCGCTCCTGCGAGCGGGCGCCGTGGACCGCTGTCCCCGGCGGACGAGGCTTCCACGTTGGCTCTCGGGGCCCGTTCCGGTCTGACCGGACGCGCCCGGTGTTCGGTCCCCGCTAAAGACTACCTCACGGGTTGTGAGCGGGGCCTAACCGCCCGACCTAGTCCGATTCGCTCTACACGGGTGTCGCATAAGGGCCTTTCGTTCGGCGGTCGAGACGGCGTTCGTCTGCGTGAGGATCATTCAGTCACGTGTCGTCCAGCGACGGTTCCGCCTCGCAGCGTGCCCGTGCCACGACGTCCCGACTCCGGTTACGTGAGCAGGCCACGGGCGTACACGCCAGCGAAGACGGGAAGCAGCAGTGTGAGGCCGATCACGGCCGGGGCGTGATACTCGAGCCAGCCGTACTCGGCGAACATCGTCGTCGGCTCGATTGCGAGGTGCCAGAGAACGGCGAGCACCGGCGTGGCCACGGCGAGCACGACGAGCACCCCCGCGAGCGTCCCCGGGTCGACGTTTCCCCGTTCGACAGAGGCGAACACCACCGCGGTCACCAGCGCGAACAGTGCGATCCCCCACGCGCCGATCGGTCCGGCGGCGTAGTAGCCGGCGATATGGGTCCCGAACCCGGAGACGATGGCATACGGGATCAGAAGCAGGAGCACGCTGGCGACGCTAACGACGATCCCCGCCTGACGCGAGCGCGCACGAACGTTCATATCGAGGGATCGCGCGGCGGCAGGCTAAAAGGCGCGGATCGACGCTGGGTCAGGTATCGGAGCGGCAGACCAACCCAGCGCACAGGCGCATCTCCCGGACACACGAGCAGGGCGACGGAGCAGTACTGTTTTCAGCGTGCCATCACAACTCGGAATAATGGCTGAACAGCGATCGTCGGCGACCGAGGATCGAAAGGACGACCACGTGCAGATCGCCCGGGAGCGCGACGTGGAAACCGGAGGGACTGGACTCGAAGACGTGAGACTGGTCCACGAGGCACTTCCAGAGCTCCATTACGACGGCATCGACACGTCGATCGAGTTCCTCGGACAGGAGTTAGCCGCCCCGATCTTCATCGAGAGTATGACTGGGGGCCATCACAACACCACAGAGCTGAACCGGGCACTGGCCCGCGCCGCCGGTGAAACGGGTATCGCGATGGGACTCGGAAGCCAACGGGCCGGCCTCGAACTCGACGACGACGGGGTCCTCGAGTCGTACACCGTCGCCCGGGAGGTCGCACCCGATGCGTTCATCTACGGGAACCTCGGCGCGGCACAGCTCCGGGAGTACGACCTCGGGACGGTCGAGCGTGCGGTCGAGATGATCGATGCGGACGCGCTGGCCGTCCACCTGAACTTCCTCCAAGAAGCCGTCCAGCCCGAAGGCGACGTCGACGGCCGAGGGTGTTTGTCTGCCATCGAGCAGGTCGCTGCTGGCCTCTCCGTTCCGGTCATCGTCAAGGAAACGGGGAACGGAATCGCCAGAGAAACCGCCCGAGCACTCTCGGAAGCGGGAGTCGACGCGATCGACGTCGCCGGCAAAGGAGGGACGACGTGGTCCGGGATCGAAGCATACCGCGCGGCGGCGGCGAACGCGCCGAGACAAGAGCGGGTCGGAACGCTGTTCCGGACGTGGGGGATCCCAACCGCCGTGAGCACGATCGAGTGTGCGGCCGAACACGACTGCGTGGTCGCGAGCGGCGGCATCCGAACGGGCTTGGACGTGGCGAAGGCCATCGCCTTGGGCGCACGTGCCGGAGGACTGGCGAAACCGTTCTTACAGCCGGCCGCGGACGGGCCGGACGCCGTCGTCGAACTGATCGAGAACCTGATCGCCGAGCTGCGGACGGCGATGTTCGTCACCGGGTCGGAGTCGATCGCGGACCTCCAGCGGACAGAGTACGTGTTGTGTGGAGCGACGCGGGAACACGTCGACCAACGAAATCTCGAAGAGTGAACGGTACCCTGTCTCGGCGTGATCGGCCCGTGCCGCCGCCGAGCGTCCCGGCAGCCACGCTTTTGCGTGCGGGCACCGAACAGACGTACCGATGAGTCTCAAGGTGGACGTGCCGGCACCCCCAGAACTGGAGGAAGTCGACCCGAACGAGTACGAGGACGCCGACGTAGTCGGGGACACAGATTACAAGCGTGACGAGATAGCGGCTCTGTTGCGTGACGGCGCGTGGGCGGACGCGTTCGCGGAGTGGGCTGCCGGGACGGACATAGACGAACGGGAGTTTCGAATCGTCGAGGAGTTAGGGATGATACAGCAGTACGACTTCTTCTGGGATTCGTTCGCCGAGCGCGTGGGGTATCACGCTCCCGGGATCCCCGAAGACTGGAAAGAGCGCGAGTATCATCCTGACCTCGATTCGTGGGGGACCGTCTCTTCGATAAACGCCGGGCTGACCGAGTTGGGACAGGTGACCTGTGATGTGTTGAAAGACGACTACATCGACTGGGAGACGGAGTACGAAGCGCCGGACGACCTCCCCGATTTCGAGTAGGCTGGAGCGTCGCCGAGCCGTGGTTCGTGGATCGGTACGTCGTCGGTCCACCTGTCCGTCTGGCGACGCGTCAACCGGTGACTCCGTTGCCGGTCGCGCCGCCACGAGACTCGCTCTGCGGTCCGCCGTATTCAAATACGCGGGCGGAAACACTCTGTGTATGGAGGAGATCGACGACCAGTACACGCCCGCGGATGTCGAATCCACGGTCGGGTCGTACTGGGACGACAACGACGCCTACGAGTCGGCACGGGAGGCACACGCCGACGACCCGCCCTTCTTCTTCGTGGACGGGCCGCCGTACACCTCCGGGCAGATGCATCTCGGAACCGCTTGGAACAAGACCTTGAAGGACGCGATCATCCGGTACAAGCGGATGACCGGTCACCGGGTCACCGATCGGCCGGGCTACGACATGCACGGGCTCCCGATCGAGGTGAAAGTCGAAGAAGAACTCGGCTTCGAGAACAAACGCGACATCGAGGCGTACGGGATGGAGTCGTTCATCGAGAAGTGCAAGGAGTTCGCCCTGCGCAACCGCGCGGCGATGGACGAAGACTTCCAGTCGATGGGGGTCTGGATGGACTGGGAGAATCCCTACGAGACGATCTCTCCGGAGTACATGGAGGCCGCCTGGTGGGCGTTCTCGAACGTCGCCGACAACGGCCTCGTCGAGCAGGGGAAACGCTCCATCTCACAGTGTCCCCGGTGTGAGACCGGGCTCGCGAACAACGAGGTCGAGTACGCGGACGTCGAGGACCCGTCGATCTACGTGAAACTCCCGCTCAGTGGCCGGGAAGGGAGCCTCGTCATCTGGACGACGACGCCGTGGACCCTCCCCGCGAACACGTTCGTCGCCGTCGACGAGGAGCTCACGTACGCCGCAGTCCGTGCCGAGAAGGACGGCGACGAGGAGCTGTTGTACGTCGCCGAGGCGTGCGTCGAGGACGTGCTCCAAGAGGGCCGTTATGAAGCCTACGAGATAGAGACCGAACTGGCCGGGTCGGCGCTTGTCGGGTGGGAGTACGACCACCCGCTCGCAGCCCACGTCGCGGAGTATCCGGACGCCGAAGGGGCTGGACAGGTGTACGCCGCCGACTACGTCGAGGCTGACCGTACCGGACTCGTCCACTCCGCGCCCGGCCACGGGGAAGAGGACTTCCAGCGGGGGAGCGAACTCGGACTCGAGATCCACTGCCCGGTCGAACCAGATGGGCGGTTCAGCGACGCTGCCGGCGAGTACGCCGGCCAGTTCGTCCGTGAGGCGAACGCGGACATCATCGACGACCTCGTCGACGACGGGTACATGCTCGCCGACGGCACCCTCACGCACAGCTACGGCCACTGTTGGCGGTGTGATACGGGGATCGTTCAGCTCGTCACCGACCAGTGGTTCATCTCGATCACCGACATCAAAGACGACCTCCTCGACAACATGGAGGGGTCGGAGTGGCACCCCTCGTGGGCACGGGACAATCGATTCCGTGATTTCATCGAGGACGCCCCCGACTGGAACGTCTCCCGGCAGCGGTACTGGGGGGTCCCGATCCCAATTTGGGTGCCCGAAAACGCCGACTCGGGGAACCTCGACGACGACATGATCGTAATCGGGTCACGCCAGGAGCTCGCCGAACGGGCCGACCAGCCGGTCGACCCGGAGACGATCGATCTCCACCGTCCCTCCGTCGACGACCTCACGATCACGGAGGAGGGAACCACCTACCGGCGCGTCAAGGACGTGTTCGACGTCTGGCTCGACTCCTCGGTCGCGACGTGGGGAACGCTCGATTACCCGAGCGAGACGGACGCCCACGAGCAGCTGTGGCCCGCCGACCTCATCGTTGAGGCGCACGACCAGACCCGTGGCTGGTTCTGGTCACAGTTGGGAATGGGAACCGCTGCGGTCGGCGAGGTTCCGTACGAAGCGGTCGTGATGCACGGGTTCGTGAACGACAGCGAGGGTCGAAAGATGTCGAAGTCGGTCGGCAACATCGTCACCCCGGAGGAGGCGATCGAACGGGCCGGCCGCGACCCCCTTCGGACGTACCTTCTCAGCCACGACCAGCAGGGGGTCGACCTCGCGTTCGAGTGGGACGGGCTCGGAGAGATTCAGGGGAAGCTCAACATCCTGTGGAACACGTTCCGGTTCCCACTGGAGTACATGGCGCTCGACGGATACGACCCCGCGGCCGCCGACCTCGACGACGGAGAGCTAGCGGTCGTCGACCGCTGGGTGCTCTCGCGGCTCCAGTCGGTCGAGCAGGAGGTCGCCGACGCGTGGGCGGCGTACCGGATTAGCGACGCCGTCAACACCTTGATCGAGTTCGTCACCAAGGACGTGTCCCGGTTCTACATCAAGGCGGTGCGCGACCGGATGTGGGAAGAATCGGACTCCGCGTCGAAACGCGGCGCGTACGCGACGCTCGCGACCGTCCTCGACGAGGTCGTCCGGATGTTCGCACCGATCGCCCCCTACCTGACCGAGCGGATGTACCAGACGCTCGACGGGGCAGCGACGACGGTCCATCAGCTCGAGTACCCCGAGCCGACCGACGGCTTACAGGATCTGGCGCTCGAACACGACGTGAGCGTGCTCCGAGACGTGGAGGAGACGGCTGCGAACGCCCGCCAGCAGGCCGGGCGTAAGCTCCGCTGGCCCGTTCCCCGGGTCGTCGTCGAGACGGACGACGAGGCGGTTGCCGAGGCGGTTCGAGAGCTCGAACCGCTGATCCTCGACCGAGTGAACGCCCGCACGCTGACGGTGACGGAGACGTTCGACGAACTCGTCGAAACGGCCGAGCCGCAGATGGCGGCTATCGGTCCGGCGTTCGGCGGAGACGCACAGGACGTGATGGCGGCCGTACAGGGTGCGACCCGTGAGTCGGTCGAATCCGGACTCGTCGTGAACGGCGAGCGGATCGATCTCGACGACGAGATGGTCGAGTACGTCGCCGAACCGCCCGAACACGTCACGGGAGCCGAGTTCGACGGCGGCAGCGTCTACGTCGACACCTCGTTGACTCCCGAGATCGAGTCTGAGGGCTACGCTCGGGACGTGATTCGGCGGATCCAAGAGATGCGCAAGGAACTCGACCTCGATGTCGAAGCGCGAATCCGCGTCGGTGTCGATGTAAACGACGAACGGGTCGCCGGCTTCATCGAGGACCACGCGGAGCTCATCGCCGGCGAGGTGCGGGCCGACGCGTGGCTGGACGCCCCAGAGGACGCAGCGGCCGACACCGGTGGACTCGTCGAGGAGTGGGACGTCGAAGACGTCGTCGTCACTATCGGAATCGAGCCGGTCGGGTAGCGGGGGAGAACCGATCAGACCGACAGGACTCGCCGCCCCCGAAACGTATACTTCGATCCTTCCCCAGACAACAGATACGATGCGTGTCCGACCGGCCCGTCCCGACGACGCGGAAACGCTTCGAGCGGCGGTGTCGAGAGCCCGAGAAACGACCGTTCTCGACGATATCTCCGAGACCCTGTTTGACGTCTCCGCCGCCGGCGTACGGGAAGCCGCCGCCGGCGCAGAGTGTCGGTTTCTGGTTGAAGTCGACGGCGCCCCGGTCGGGGTGGCGCTTGCACATCCCGATGCGGACGGAGCCGAAGCCGAACTCCTCGCGCTGTGGGTCCACCCCGAACACGCGGGCGACGGCATCGTCGAAAAACTGCTCGCGCGGGTCGCATCGTCACTCGCCGACCGGGGCGTCGAGACGCTGCGGACGACGGTTCCAGCCGACCAGCCCAGCGTCAGAGAGTTCTATCGGAGCCACGGCTTCGGTAGACGGTGCGTGCGGCGGGGCCCCGACGGCGACGAGGCGGTCGTCGTCGCCGAGGTCGATACCGTCGAACGGAGGGTGCGCGCGACCGAACACGAGCGCACGTGCGGACCGGACGGTCGAAACTGATCAGAGAACAGGACGATGCGTCGGTCGGAGCGACGCCGACCGTTACTTCAGCCGCTCCTGGAGAAACGACGGGTGTGCAGCGGTGACTCCGTCGACGCCGAGCAGCTCGTCGTTGATGACATCCCCGAGCTCGTCGCCGTCGGCGGCGCGGACCTCGGCCATCAACATATGATCACCAGAGGAGGTGTACAGCGCCTCCACCTCGTCGAGCCGCTTGAGCTCACGTGTCGCTGAAACGTACTTGCCCGAGTCGACATCCATGCCCACCATCGCGATGGACTGCGTCGAGAGCTTCTTCGGATCGACGTCGGCCGAGTAGCCGACGATGACCCCTTCCTCTTCGAGTTTGTCGATGTACTTGCGCACGGTGGGCTTCGAAACGTCGGCCCGTTCGGCTATCTCCCCGCAGGAGGCCTGTGCGTCCTCCTCCAGTACGGAGAGGATTCGCTCTTCCGTCGATACGGTACTCATGTGTCTTCCTTTATCGCCACAGAAAAAATACCTTGCGAACCCAAAAACAGTCACGTTCTTGACCAGTCCGGGGCGTAACCGCCGCGGAGGGCGGCCGAACGAGGCGTGTTGGAGGGTCCCTACTCGTGTTTGTCGACGAACCGGTCGTAGGATCGCTCCCACTCGTAGTCGGCGTCCCAGTACCGCTCGGCCAGTGGCTCGTCGGGCATCTCGCCGAGGGCGCGCTTCTCCTGTCCGTACGACGGACGGTTCTCCTCGACGTAGTAGCGGCCGGTGAGCACTTTCCCTTCGTGAAGCGCGTTCTCCGTCTCGCGCATCATCTCTGCGGCCTCAACCTGATCCGTCTTGTCGAACTCGTAGTCGTCGGAGTCGTTGACGTCGATGTACGGAACGTACTGCCGCGCGTCCTTGTTCCAGGTCGGACACTGCGTCAGGAAGTCGACGTGAGCGAACCCGTCGTGTTCGATCGCCTCGATGAGAATCTCTTTGGCCTGATTGGGATTCACCGCGGCTGTACGCGCGACGTACGATGCGCCGGCGTTCAGCGCCAGCGAAAGCGGCTTGAGCGGCTCTTTAGCGCTGCCGGCCGGCTGCGTCTTCGACTTGTGACCCTTCGGGCTGGTCGGAGAGGTCTGTCCCTTGGTGAGCCCGAAGATTTCGTTGTTGAAGACGATGTACGTCATGTCGTGGTTCTCCCGGGCCGTGTGGAGGAAGTGGTTCCCGCCGATCCCGTAGCCGTCACCGTCTCCGCCGGCAGCGATGACCTCGAGGTCGGGGTTCGCCAGTTTCGCGGCGCGGGCCACGGGCAACGAGCGCCCGTGGATCGTGTGGAACCCGTACGTGTCGAGGTAGCTGTTCAGTTTGCCCGAGCAGCCAATCCCGGTGCAAAGCAGGGTCTCCTCGGGGGTCCGTCCGACCTCCGGAAGCGCCTGTTTGAGCGCCTTGAGGACGCTGAAGTCGCCACAGCCGGGACACCACGTCGCTTGTGGTTCGACACTGGGGGTGTACTCGTCACGGTCGATCTCTCGCTCCTCACCGATCGCTGAAAATGCGCTCATGGATTAATCACCTGCTGCTGGGACGAACGTGGTCTGGTGGCTGGACGCGTCGCCGTCGCCCTCGACGATCGCGGCCTCGAACCCGTCGACGACCTCGGCAGGCTCGAACGGGTTGCCGTTGTACTTCAGTAGACTCGACAGTTTCTCCCCGTACTGGCCGAGGTTCTTCTGGACGAGTCCACGGAACTGTCCGGAGGCGGTCATCTCGACGACGAGTACCTCGTCGACGCTCTCGATGAACGCCGCGACCTCGTCGGCCGGGAACGGGAGCATGTCCGAGACGCCGTACGACTTCACCGAGTGACCGGCGTCATTGAGCCGGTCGACGGCCTCCTCGACGGTCCCCTGTTGGCTGCCGAACGTGAGAATCCCGTACTGTGCCTCGTCTGGTCCGGCATATGAGCCGGTGTCGACCGTGTCGAGGTCCGCGCGGATCGCCTCGAGCTTCTCCGTGCGTCGGTCGATCTGCGCGACGCGGTTGTCGGGGGATTCGCTGATGTGTCCGGTCGGGTCGTGTTCGTTCCCGGTCGCGAGGAAGCGGCCGCCTTTCTGGCCGGGGATCGAGCGCGGCGAGACGCCGTCGTCGACGTCGTGCTGGAACCGGTGGAACTTCCCGTCGGCGGAGTGTGGCTCGTCGGCTAGCGCGTCCTCCGAGAGCGTCTTGCCGAGGTCGGGGTTCGGCTCGCGGTCGAAGTGGCTCTTCGGGACGTTGGTCAGTTCGCCTCCGAGTTTCTGGTCGTACAGGAGGATCGTTGGGATCTGGTACTCGTAGGCCAGCCGGAAGGCGATCCGCGACTGCTCGTACGCCTCCGCGACGGTTCCCGGCGCGAGAACGACGCGCTGGGAGTCGCCCTGAGAGGTGTACAACACGTGTTCGAGATCAGACTGCTCCGGCTTCGTCGGCATTCCGGTGGACGGACCGGCGCGCATCGCCTCGATCAGCACGACGGGTGTCTCGGTCATCTCTGCGAGACCGAGCGGCTCAGACATGAGCGCGAACCCGCCACCGGAAGAGCCGGACATCGCTTTGACGCCGGCGTGAGAGGCACCCACCGCGAGCGCCGCGGCGGCGATCTCGTCTTCGACCTGCTCGGAGATGCCGCCCAGTTCGGGGAGGTTCTGTGACATGATCGTGAACACCTCGGTCCACGGCGTCATGGGATAGCCGGCGATGAACCGGCACCCCTCGTCGATCGCGCCGTAGGCGATCGCGTCCGACCCGGACATGAGCAGTTGGGTCTCGTCGTGTTCGCCGGTCGGTACCGAGACGTCCGGCGCGTCAACATCGTACGCTTCTGTAACCTGCTCGTAGGCGGTGTTGAGGATCTCGAGGTTCGGGTCGAGGATCTTCTCGGGCATCGCCTCGCGCATGAGTTCCTCGATGTAGTCGAGCTCCATGCCGATGAGCGCACACGTCGCGCCGACGCCGGCGGTGTTCCGCATCACCTCTCGGCCCATGTCACGGGCGAGCCCGCGGAGGTCAAGCGGATAGACGTGCCAATTGTTCTCCTCGACGCGCTCGTCGAAGTTCGGGATCTCGGAGGTGTCCAGAAGCCCCTCGTCGTACACGATGACGCCCCCCTCGCGGAGCTCGTCTAGGTTCTCCGAGAGCGGCTTGATCTCTTCGTTCCCGTACAGGGCTCCCTCCTGTGGGTTCCGAGCGAATGAATCGCCGAGCGCCAACAGGAAGTTGTAGCCGTCGCCACGAGAACGGACCGGATCCGAGGAGGCTCGGATCTCAGTGTAGGTGTGCCCACCGCGGATCCGCGACGGGTAGTGCCGGTGTGTGAACACGTTCAGCCCCGATCGCATCAGGGCTTTCGCGAAGTTCTGGCTGGTGGAGGCGATCCCGTCGCCGGACCCTCCCGATATCCGCCAGATGAGTTCGTCATCAGTCATAGTATGGATCCTGGCCCGATAAGGCCCAGTGGTCTACAATTGTGTCGGTCTCCTCTTATGGCTTGCTATGGAATCACAATGTATGATCATGAAAGACCTACGAGACACGGCGTACTCGGGTGCTCACGGCAGTCTCTCACGATCGTTTCGAACCGCAACCGGTCGACGGGCGTGGTCCACGCCACTTTAGACGAGCCGCTGCGGAACGAACGTATGCTCACGTTCATCGGGCTCGGCCTCTACGACGAGGACTCGATCACCGTCGAAGGGCAGGAAGCCTTGCAGGCAGCCGACCGCGTCTTCGCGGAGTGTTACACCAGTCGGCTGGTCGGTGCCAGCATCGGCGACTTAGAGACGGCTCACGGGGTCGAAATCGAGGTACGAGACCGCGAGGGTGTCGAGCGCGATCCGGAGCCGATGCTCGCTGCCGCCGAAGACGGTGACGTCGCCTTCTGTACGGCCGGCGATACGATGATCTCGACGACCCACGCAGATCTCCGGTTGCGGGCAGAGTCCCGCGGTATCGACACCCGGGTGATCCACGGCGTCACCGCCCAGTCGGCTGCGTCGAGTCTCACTGGCCTACAGAACTACCGATTCGGGAAGGCGGTGACGCTCCCGTTCCCGTACGCACACGGCGGCGACGACGTGCCCCAGAGCGTCGTCGACGCGATCGAAGCGAACCGTGACCGAGGCCTCCACACGCTCGTGTACCTCGATATCAAGGTCGGGACGGGGCCGACCGGACCGGATCCAGACCACGAGGAGTACATGACCGCCGACCACGCGGCGGCGTTGCTTGCGGCGGGGTGGACGGACACCCTCGGCGTCGTCGTCGCCCGTGCGGGGTCACCGGATCCCGTCGTCGTCGCCGACGCGCTCTCCGCGCTCGCCGACCAGCAGTTCGGCGACCCCCTCCACATGCTCTTGATTCCCGGTGACCTCCACCACGTCGAGGCCGAGGCGCTCGTTGGACTCGCGGGCGCGCCAGAGCGTGTATTAGAGGGGTGAACGCCGCTTTTGTCACCGACCGCCGCTGCCGACCGACTCCGAGCGACACGAGACGTGTCACGTGACACGTATTCACACGACAACTACCCACACGATTGATTACGACAGCGCGCGTCGTCTCTCAGTATGTCCGACGTATCTGTGGGCCAGCTCATGTCGACGGAGCTAGTGACCGTCGGGGTCGACGCCACGGCAGCCGAGGCGGCACAGCGCATGCTGGACACCAGAGTCAACGCGGTCCTCGTCGTGGACGGCACGGGTCGGCTTGAGGGGCTACTCACTGGGACGGACTTCGTGACGCTCGTGCGCGAGAACGACCCGGCAGACCGAACACCGGTCGGGACGTGTATGACGACAGACGTCGTGACGGCCTCTCGAACGGACGCCGTCGAGAGCCTCACAGAGCTCGGCGGCGGCGAGTACACGCACGTCCCCGTGACCGACCACGAACGCGTCGTCGTCGGGATGCTCTCGACGACCGACCTGACGAGACACCTCGCGAAAAAACGGCGTGAGTGAGAGGAAGCTGACCGCCTATCGCTCGGCCGCGCGCGTCTGTTCGTCGTACGTCGCCGCCCCCGCGATGAGGAATCCGGTGATCGCGGTGACGAGAGCGACGCTCCCGATTGCCACCACGGCGATCGAGAACAGTTCGCTCGGGAGCACCCGCGCCGACGTGAGCAGTGACACCGCCGTGACGAACCCGATGAGCGCGATCAGACGGCCGAATCGTCCGGTGTCGAATCCGCCATCGTTGGCGCCGGCGTCTGGGTCGGCGTCTCCGCCGTCGCTCTGTTCACCCGACATACTCTTTCAGCTCGTCGATGACGCCACTGTAGTCGTCCTGTCGCGCACCGTTACCGAGCGAGTGGATCGACTGACACACCCACAGGCCGGCGGTAAAGTTCAACAGCGCGACGAACGACACGACTCCGACCTGGGAGTCGACGGTCAGTCCGATGCCGATTGCCGCTACCAGCGACACCGCCATGAGAGCGTGTGTGACGAGCGATCGTGTCCCAAAATCCGCCAGTTCGGCGGCTACTCCTGCCATGCACCCACAAACAGGTCGGAACGATATATAAGATCCGTGTGCCGCACTGGGACAGATCAGACGCGAGTCGAGAGACTGTTGCAGCATCCAGAAGAGCCAACATGGCGCTCGATACAGAGGTAATATGGACTTACACGATCGCACCCGCGTTAGAGACGTGATGTCGACGCCGCTGAAGACGATCGCAGCGGACGTGCCGATACGAGAGGCCGCCCGTCAGATGCGTGACGACGACGTCAGCGCGTTGGTCGTCACCGCAGGCGGCGGCTGTATCGTCACCCAGACGGACATCGTCGGGGCCGTCGCCGACGAGCGGGACCCGAGTGCGACACTCGTCGCCGACGTGATGACCGAAGACGTCGAGACGGTGACGCCCGACCTGCTCTTAGAGGAGGTTGCGGCGATGATGACGATGTACGAGGTGAAACACCTCCCGGTCGTCGACGACGACTACGTCGGGATGATCTCCTCAACCGACGTGGCTGCGCACGTCTCTTGAACGGTTCAGCAGCGACGCCGGACTCAGAGGAGTAGTACCGGCGTGCCGACGAGCAGACCGACGCCGATGAGTACGAGACTCCAGAGCGCGACCGGGCGAACGAGCTCCCGACTGATGCTCGCGGCGAACGCCGTCTTGACCGCGATGCTCGCCGCCGTTCCAGCGACGACACCTGCAACGGCGGTTTCGACGCCTATCTGCCCCGTGCTCAGAAGCGAGACGGCTGTCGTCGTCGCGGTTCCCGACGAGACGAGCCCTGCGAGAAACGCGGTCACAATGAACCCGGTCGCGCCGAACGTCGCCTCGGCAGCGACGGAGATCAGCAACACGACGAGAAACAGCGCGCCGAACGTGAGCGCGTTCCGGAGGCTGAACGGGGAGGTGAGCTCCGCCTCGATCGTCGTTCGCCAGTCGCTCCGCCAGACAGCGATACCGACGCCAGCGAGCGTGATCGCGCCAAGCGGCGCACCGACCACGAGCGCCGCCTCGGGGACGAACGCGACGACGAGCGCGGCGTTCCGCAGTGCCATCGCCGCGTTCGCGAGGAGAATCGAACCAACTGCGAGTCCGAGCAGGTTGGGTTGGCCCTTCGCGCGTTTCGCCATCTCGGCGACGACAGCGGTGGAGTTGACCAGCCCGCCGAAGAAGCCCGTGACCGCGTAGCCGCGGCCCTGATACTGCTTGACGAGCACGTAGTTCACGAAGCCGATGGCGCTTATCGCCACCACTAGCGACCAGATGAGCCGCGGCTGGATGGCGCCCCACGGGTCGATTGTCTCCGCAGGGAGCAGCGGAAAGACGACGAACGCGAGAATGGTGAACTCGACGGCGCTGCGAACCTCTTCACGCGAGAGCCCCCACGCGAACTGGTGGAGTTCGCGTTTGAGTACCAACAGGAGCGAGGAGAGCACGGCCACAGTCACCGCCTCGATGAACAGCGCCTCGGCGACGAGCACGCCGACCCCGTACGTGACGAGCATCGAGACGGAGGTGGTCAACGAGAGGCCGTCCACGTCCGGCTCGACGAAGCTCCGAACCGCGAGCAGCACGGCGATGGCGACGAGCAGGACCCCACCGACGACGAGCAGCGCCGGCACGTCGGCGATGGCGAACACGGTGGCCGTCAGGCTGATGAGTGCGAACGTCCGGATGCCAGCAGACTTCTGTGACCACTCGCGTTCTAACCCGAGGAACATCCCGAGCGCCGTCGCTACCACCAGCTTGGCGACGTTCGTCTCGAGGTACACGAGGGGGTCGACGGCGCTCAACACGGGGAGTCACCGCGCCGGCGACGGCGTTCGCCCGACGAACTCATCGCTCGCATGTATCGGTATATAAGCGAACCACGCCTATATCTTGTTGTATACGGTTATTTGTTCGTCGGCTCACGCGGGAGGTCCAGCGACGCCGTGAGGTCGTGCTCCTCGCCGGTGAGTACGTAAAGCACGTCCTCTAACACGACGACGAGTTCCGGAAGCTGGCGAACCACGAGGTAGGTGATCCCGATGAGAGCGACGACGGCCAGGAGTTGGCTGATAATCCGATCGGAGATCAGGAACGACACCCGAAGCGGGTTGCTGGCACCGAACATCAGGAGGACGAACTCCGGCTGCCAGTGCATATACTGGTTGCCGGCGACGACCGTGATGAACGTCGTCCGAAGGATGTTCAGGACGTAGATGAGTGGGATCGAGACGAGCAGCGCGCGGACCTTGCGGTTCAGCGGGCCGTCGACCGCGGCGACGAGTCCGCCGAAAATTGCCATGCTACCGAGTCCGGTACACGCCAGCACGACGTTGATCCGGATCGACTCGCCGCCCGCGAGCGTCCACAAGAAGGCCGCATCGTACCCCTCACTGCTCGTCACGTGCTCCGGGGCGTATCCGAGGAGGTCGATCATCGCCCCGGTGTGAGTCGCAACGACCTCGATGAGCACTCGGCGGGGCTCCGGAATCGTGAGTCCGGCGACCGAAAACGCCGGAATCGTCTCGAACGGGAGGTAGATGAACAGCATGAGCGAGACCGCCTTGGTGAGGGTAAAAAGCGAGGCACGGCCGTCGTACAGGAGGTAGCCGACGTACGCACAGGCGGGAACGCCGACGAGCGCGAGTATCGACTCGACGTAACTCTGGTGTTCGAACGCGAAGAACGGCACCATCGTCAGCCAGAACAGTCCGAACAGCCCCCACGTGCCGGCCGCGAGCGACCGCCCGGCATCGAGTCCACGCGCGTCGAGCGCCCACGCAGCCGCGAAGAGGATCGCGACGACCCACGCGAACGTGAACGTGTCGGGGAGGGCGCTCAGTGTCGCCGGGACGCCTGAACCGAGCATACTGAATTTGTCGGCGGCCGTCAAATAAAGCCCTTGTCGTTGCCCTCGACACGACCGATATCGAGCGGTCGACGGCGGCCCCGCCGCGGCTGCGAGCCGACCGCTCCGGATCCGGTCGAACACCCTTATAGGCTTCCCGCCCGGAAGTTCGGTATGAACGTAGTACCGGACACCAGTGCGGTCGTCGACGGGCGCGTGTCCGAACGCGTCGAGGATGGGACCTACGAGGGCGTGACCGTCGTCGTTCCCGAGGCGGTCGTTGGCGAGTTGGAATCGCAGGCGAACGACGGACTGGAATCCGGCTGGGACGGGTTGAGCGAGTTACAACGGCTCGCCGAGTTTGCTGACGAGGAGCGGATCGGGCTCCGGTACGTCGGAGACCGGCCGGACAGCGACGCCCGCTCGCACGCCGACGAGGGTGACATCGACGCGCTGATTCGCGAGGTCGCCGACACGGAGGGAGCGACGCTGCTCTCCAGCGACATCGTGCAGGCGGAGGTCGCCCGTGCGAAGGGAATCGACGTCGAGTACGTCGAGCCGGTCGCTCGGGGTGTCGTCGACGAACTCCCCATCGAGGAGTACTTTACCGACGAGACGATGTCGGTCCACCTCAAATCGGGAACGAAGCCCAAGGCGAAGCGAGGGCGACTCGGCGAGATGCGCTACGAGGTCATCGAAGAGACGGAGACGAGCGAGGAACGCATGACCGAGTTGGCGAATTCCATCGTCGACCTGGCACAACAGTCCGCAGACGGATTTATCGAGCTGTCAGACGACGGGATGGACATCGTTCAGTACAAAAACTACCGGATCGCGGTCGCTCGGCCCCCCTTCGCCGATGGGATCGAGGTCACTGCGGTTCGGCCTATCGCGAAGACGACGCTCGACGACTACGAGTTCGCTGACGAGCTTCGCGAGCGGTTCCTCGAGCGAAAACGGGGCGTGCTCATCTCGGGGTCGCCCGGAGCCGGCAAGTCCACGTTCGCACAGGCGGTCGCAGAGTTCCTGAACGACAACGACTACGCGGTGAAGACCATGGAGAAGCCGCGTGACCTCCAGGTCGGTCCGGAAGTTACCCAGTACGGCGCGCTCGGCGGACGCATGGAGAACACCGCCGACTCGCTGCTTCTGGTCCGGCCAGATTACACGATCTACGACGAGGTCCGGAAGACCAACGACTTCGAGGTGTTCTCGGATATGCGAATGGCCGGCGTCGGGATGGTCGGTGTCGTCCACGCCTCGCGGGCGATCGACGCGCTTCAGCGACTCGTGGGTCGGGTCGAACTCGGGATGATCCCGCAGATCGTCGACACGGTCGTCTACATCGAGGCCGGCGAGGTACACACGGTCTACGACGTAACGACGGAGGTGAAAGTCCCCGCGGGGCTCACGGCGGAGGACCTCGCGCGTCCGGTGATTCAAGTTCGGAACTTCGAAACTGGGACGCCGGAGTACGAGATATACACGTTCAACCGCCAAGTCGTCACCGTCCCGCTCAACGAAGAGGAGGGAGACGGCGGTGAAACCGGGGTAGGTCGGATCGCCAAACAGGAGATCGAACGCGAGATACGGTCGGTCGCACACGGCCACGTCGACGTCGAGTTGAAAGGAAACGACGAGGCGATCGTCTACGTCAGCGAGGGCGACATCGGCACCGTGATCGGGAAGGGCGGCGGTCGGATCGCCGACATCGAGAACCGACTCGGCATCGAGATCGACGTGCGAACCCACGACGAGAAGCCCGGTGGCCCCAGCGGGAACGGAGCGGGAGGTCGCGGCGGCTCCGGCGGTGGTGGCAGCAGCCAAGTCGGTGAGGAACGCGGCACCGTCGTGCAGCCTGAGATCACCTCGCGGCACGTCGTGCTCGACGTCGACGGCGGAGTCGGAGAGACCGTCGAGGTGCGTGCGAACGGCGAGTATCTCTTCACCGCGACAGTCGGTCGCGGCGGTGAGGTGCAGGTGTCACGTGGCTCTGCTATCGCGGAGGAACTCGAAGACGCCATCGATCGAAAGCGAACGATCACGGTGGTTCCAGCCCGCTGAACCCCCGACCGACGGCCGTGTGTCCGTCTCAACTCCGTCGTTTCACACAACCAAAATCGACGATTGTCGAAAAATATCCCTCCTGAAAGATAACGCTTTTTTGATGGTGGTAGGAAGGTGCGGGCATGTCAGACGAGCTGAAACGCGGATTGGAGGGGGTCCTCGTCGCAGAGTCGGGGCTTAGTCACGTCAATGGGGAGGCGGGCAAACTCGTGTACCGTGGGTACGATATCGAGGACCTAGCCCGGGAGGCGAGCTACGAGGAGGTGCTCTACCTGCTCTGGCACGGCTCGTTGCCGACACGAGAGGAGTTCGACGCCTTCGCCGCGTCCCTCGCAGCCGAGCGGGAGGTGGAGACGAAGGTGCTGGAGGCGGTCGAGGTGCTCGCGAACGGCGACGAGCGGCCGATGGCCGCGCTCCGGACAGCGACCTCGATGCTCTCGGCGTACGACGACGACGAGGCGGTCGAGAGCCGCGAGGAGACGATCGAACAGGGGGCGCGGATCACGGCGAAGATCCCGACGGTGCTGGCCGCCTTCGAACGCGCCCGGCAGGGTGAAGAGCCGATCGACCCCGACCCGGACCTTTCGCATGCCGGCAACTTCCTGTACATGCTCACTGGGGTCAAGCCCGACGACGTGAGCGAAGAGACGTTCGATATGGCGCTCACCCTCCACGCCGACCACGGTCTCAACGCTTCGACGTTCACTGCGATGGTCATCGGGTCGACACTGGCCGACACCTACTCCGGGGTCACTGGCGGAATCGGCGCGCTCTCGGGGTCGCTCCACGGCGGTGCGAACCAGGACGTGATGGAGTTGCTCTACGAGATCCGCGATTCCGAGAAGGACCCGGTGCAGTGGGTCAAAGACGCCCGCGAGGACGGTCGTCGAATCCCCGGGTTCGGTCATCGCGTCTACAAGGTGAAAGACCCACGCGCTCGCATTCTGGAAGAGAAGCTTCGCGACCTCGCGAGTTCGTCCGGCGACGACACGTGGCTGGAGTACACCACGGCGATCGAGGAGTACCTCACCGAGGAGGGGCTCGTCGAGAAGGGGATCGCCCCGAACGTCGACTTCTACTCCGGTTCCGTCTACGACACGATAGGGATCCCGATGGATCTGTTCACTCCCATCTTCGCGATGAGCCGGGTAGGGGGGTGGGTCGCCCACGTCGCCGAGTACCAGGCCGACAACCGCCTCATTCGTCCGCGCGCTCGATACACCGGCCCGACATCCGCGGAGTTCGTCCCGATCGACGAACGGTAGCTCTCTGGCCGGGAAGTCACAACGACTTATACCCTCCCGCGCGACGCTCCCGACATGACGACGGTGCAGGCGCTCATCGACCGGCTCGAATCGGAGGCGGCGGCCGACGCCGATCCAGAGACGACTCCGGATATCGGGATCATCATGGGTTCAGACTCGGATCTGCCCACGATGGAGGGCGCATACGACGCGCTTCGTGAGCTGGGATTCGGAGAGCAGACCGCCTTCGACGAGCCGCCCGACGCGCGGTTCAGCTTCGAGAGCTACGTCGTCTCCGCACACCGGACGCCAGAGCTGCTGTACGCGTACGCCGAGGCCGCGGCGGACCGCGGCATAGACGTTATCATCGCGGGCGCGGGCGGAAAGTCGGCAGACCTTCCGAACATGACCGCGTCGATCGCGTTCCCGATCCCCGTCATCGGCGTTCCAGTGCAAGAGAAGTCGGTTGACTCCGTGCTCGGGATGCCGACCGGCGCGCCCATCGTCGCCGTCGACGCAGGCAAATCGTTCAACGCCGGGTTGTCGGCTGTACAAATACTCGCACGCGAACACGACACACTACGGGATCGACTGGTGACGTATCACGAGGATCTCAGGGGGGATGTCGCCGAGGTCTCCACCGCCCTCCACGACCTCGGCATCGATGGATTCCGGAATCGGGGTACCGAGTAGGGTTCGCCGCCGGTCTCTTCCATGTCCAAAACGGACGATCACGAACGTCTCTGGCGGTATGAGCCGGGTGGGGCAAAGACTCAACGTTTATCAGGGGGTAGTCCAAACCCCAGTACGTTACGGAGACCTACATGAGCGATTGGATAGCGATCGGCGCCTTGGCGGCCGTCGGCCTGCTCATCCCCATCGGGATGATGACTGTGTCGGCGTTACTTCGTCCGAGCGTGCCTGAAACCGGTAAAAGTACCACCTACGAGTCCGGCGAAACCCCGACGGGCACGACACGGATCCGGTTCAACATTCAGTACTACATGGTCGCGCTGTTGTTCGTCGTGTTCGACATCGAGACCGTGCTGTTGTTCCCGTGGGTCGCGATATATCGCCCCGCGATCGAGGGCGGTGTTCCGATGTTCGAGCTGCTGTGGCCGATGCTCGCGTTCGTCGGGATCCTGGCGATTGGACTCGTCTGGGCGTGGCGGACGGGCGCAGTCAAGTGGGCCCGCAGTCCCCGTGCCACCCAACGAAAGACGGAGCGTGACCTGAACACATGAGCAGCGATCAACCCTTCATTACCGACGAATCGCGAGTCGTGACCGAGACCCGGGACGCCCGGATGACCGGGCAGGGAGACCGATTCAACTCCCGGCTCCGAGAGGCGTTCGGCTCCTCGCCGTTCATCCTCACCAAGTTCGACAAGTTCCTGAACTGGTGTCGCGGCTCCTCGATGTTCATGCTACAGTTCGGTATCGCCTGCTGTAGCATCGAGATGATGCACACCTACGCGGTGAAACACGACCTCGACCGGTTTGGGTCGGGCGTTCCCCGTGCCTCACCGCGTCAGGCCGACGTGATGATCGTTCCCGGGACGATCGTCTCGAAGTTCGCCCCCCGCATGAAGCGCGTCTACGACCAGATGCCAGAACCGAAGTTCGTCGTCGGCATGGGATCGTGCACTATCTCCGGCGGCCCGTTCCAGGAGGGATACAACGTGATCAAGGGCGCAGAGGAGGTCATCCCGATCGACATCCACGTCCCCGGCTGTCCGCCCCGACCGGAAGCGCTCGTCTACGGCGTCGTTAAGCTGCAAGAGCGCGTCGCGAACGGCGAAGCCGCGCCCGTCACGGTGAAACCGTACGAGTTGGAACAGTTCGGCGACCTCGAAAAAGACGAGCTGGTCGAGACGCTCACCGACCGGATCGACGAGGACGAACTGGTCATGCGATACAACTTCGCTGATTCGCCATGAGCCTCGAAGCACCAGACACACCCGACGCCGACGCGGTCACCGAGCACGCCCCCGAAGAGCTAGCGGCACTCCTCGGTGACCTCGTCGTCGCCCGCGACGACCACCTGAACGCCCCCGGGTTCGTCATCCGACCGGACGCGGTTCAGGAGACGCTCTCGACGCTAAAGGCGCAGGCCGGATACGACCACCTCTCGCTCGTCTCCGCACAGGAGTACGAGAACCGGTACGAGTCGATATATCATCTGAAGAAGTTCGACGATCCGACTCAAGAGGTCAGCGTCGTCGTTCCGGCGGACAAAGACGACCCCGTCTCCGAGTCGGCAGAGCCCGTCTTCCGGACTGCGGACTGGCACGAGCGGGAAGCGTACGACCTCGTGGGGATCGAGTACGACGATCACCCCGACCTCCGGCGGATCCTGCTGCCCGAGACGTGGGTGGGCCACCCGCTGTCGATGGATTACGACCAAGATCAGCCGCAGATCGCCTCGTTGCCCAGTCACGTCAACCCAATTCAGGACCACCACCGGGACGACGAGTCGGACACGATGTTCCTCAACATCGGTCCGCATCACCCGGCGACTCACGGGGTGCTTCACCTCAAGACGGTCCTCGACGGTGAACAGGTCGTCGACGTCGAATCCGACATCGGTTACCTCCACCGGTGTGAAGAGCAGATGGCACAAAAGGGAACGTACCGGCACCAGATCATGCCGTACCCGGACCGCTGGGACTACATTTCGGCGGGGCTACTCAACGAATGGGCGTACGCCCGCGCCGCCGAGGATCTCGCGGACATCGAGGTGCCCGAGTACGCACAGGTCATCCGCACCATGGGCGCGGAGATGTGTCGGATCGCCGCGCACATGCTCGCCTTGGCGACGTTCGCGCTCGACGTGAACGGCGACTTCACCGCGACGTTCATGTACGCGATCAACGACCGCGAGCGCGTGCAGGATCTGCTCGAGGACCTGACCGGGCAGCGGCTGATGTTCAACTACTTCCGGCTCGGCGGCGTCGTCTGGGACCTACCGGAGCCCCGAGAAGAGTTCTTCTCGAAGACGCGCGACTTCCTCGACCAGTTGCCCGAGTCGGTCGAAGAGTACCACAACCTCATCACCTCGAACGAAATCTTCCAGATGCGGACGATCGATACGGGGATCCTCCCGCCAGAGGTTGCGAAGAACTACGGCGCGACGGGACCGGTCACTCGTGGCTCGGGAGTCGACTACGACCTCCGGCGGGACGACCCGTACGGCTACTACGACGAACTCGACTGGGACGTGGTCACCGAGGACGGCTGTGACAACTACAGTCGGCTGCTCGTCCGAATGCAGGAGGTCGAGGAGTCCGCGAAGATCATCGAGCAGTGTATCGATCTGCTCGAGGGCTGGCCCGAGAACGAGCGGAACATCCAGTCGAACGTGCCACGGACGCTGAAGCCGGACGACGACACCGAGATCTACCGCGCCGTCGAGGCGGCCAAAGGAGAGCTCGGTATCTACATCCGTGCGGACGGTACGGACACGCCCGCCCGGTTCAAGATCCGGTCGCCGTGCTTCTCGAACCTTCAGACGCTGCCTGAGATGGCGAACGGGGAGTACATCCCCGACGTCATCGCTGCGCTCGGGAGCCTCGACATCGTGCTCGGAGAGGTGGACCGCTGATGGGGGCTGTCCCCGCACAGCTGTTCCCGGAGTTCATCGCGGAGACCCTCGGGTTACCGGGAGTCGCCGGCCAGGTCGTCGGCGCGCTCATCGCCGCGGCGGTGGTCGGGAACATCGTGCTCGCGTTTACTGGCGTCGCCGGTCCGTGGGCGAAACGGAAGATCACCGCGGCGTTCACGGACCGAATCGCGGTCGACCGGGTGGGTCCGTTCGGACTGTTGATCATCCCGGCAGCCGCGGTGCAACTGCTCGCAAAAGAGCTCATCATTCCCGAGGGCGTCGACCGCCCGACGTGGGACATCGCACCGATCATCCTTCCCGCGTCGGCGCTGCTCGGGTTCGCGGTGATCCCGATGGGGCATCTCGGCCCGGTGAACCTCCAGCTCGCCGACCCCGAGGTCGGGCTGGCGCTGGTGTTCGCGTTCGCTTCTATCGCTTCAGTGTCGCTGGTGATGGCCGGCTACGCGTCGAACAACAAGTACTCGATGCTCGGCGGCCTGCGAGCAGTCGCACAGAACCTCGCGTACGAGATTCCGCTCATCGTTACGGCGATGTCCGTCGTGATCTTCGCGGGAACCCTACAGATGAGTGGCATCGTCGAGGCGCAACAGGACGTGTTGTTCACGATCGCCGGATTCGACATTCCGACGTGGTACGCCCTCGTGAACCCGTTCGCGTTCGTGTTGTTCCTCACGGCGAACATGGCCGAGATCGGTCGGAACCCATTCGACATTCCGGAGGCACCGACCGAGATCGTCGGCGGCTATCAGACGGAGTACTCCTCTGCGTACTTCGTCCTGTTCTATCTGGGAGAGTTCGTCCACATCTTCCTCGGCGGAGCGATTCTCGCCGTGACGTTCCTCGGCGGAGCGTCAGGTCCCGGACCAGAGAGCATCGGCTTCCTCTGGTTCGTGGTGAAGATATGGGGCTTCTTCCTGTTCACGCAGTGGTGTCGTGCGGCGATGCCGCGCGTTCGCATCGACCAGCTGATAGAGATCGGCTGGAAGGGCATGCTGGTGTTATCGTTCGCGAACCTGGTTCTCACGGCCGTAATCGTGGGGGTGATCGTATGATCGGATTAATGAAATCGATGGCGACGACCATGAAGCACGCGCTCGACGGGAAGACGTTCACGGTGAAGTACCCCGAGGACGCACCCGACGTGAGCCCGCGCTTCCGTGGCGTCCACAAGTTTAGTCAGGAGCGGTGCATCTGGTGTCGACAGTGTGAGAACGTCTGTCCAAACGACACGATCCAGATCGTGCAGGACGACAAGCGCAACGGCGAACAGTACAATCTCCACATCGGGCAGTGTATCTACTGCCGACTGTGTGAGGAGGTCTGTCCCGTCGACGCGATTCTGTTGACCCAGAACTTCGAGTTCACCGCCGACACGAAGGACGACTTCGTGTACAACAAAGAACAGCTCAAGAACGTCCCGTGGTACAAGGGTATCGACCCGCTGGAGTCCAGAAACCCCGATCGTGGTGCGTGGATCGGGGAGGGTGACGGCGAGGTCGACTACCAGTAGCGGGCGCGTCTCGAAATCTTCAAAGGGATTCTCATAGGAGACAGATACAATGGTTTATACTACCATCGCGTTCGCGCTGTTCGCC
>JARVCL010000211.1:0-22609 GCA_040405695.1 Halorubrum sp.
TCGTCGAGTAGCTGTTGGGCGATGGTGTTTCGTAGCACTTCGCTCGTTCCCTCGTAAATCTCGTTGAGCTTCGCGTCCCGGTAGAACCGTTCGGCCGGGAAGTCCGTCGTGTAGCCGTATCCGCCGTGGATCTGGATCCCCTCGTTAGCGACCTCTCGGGAGACCTCAGAAGCGTACAGCTTCGCCTGTGCGGCCTCCTTGATGAACTCCTCGTCGCGCTGTTTCAGGTCGGCCGCCTCGTGCATCAACAGCCGGGCCGCCCGAACCTTCGTGTCCATGTCAGCGAGCTTGTGTTGGATCGCTTGAAAATCCGCGATCGGGCCGCCGAACTGCTCGCGTTCCGTCGCGTACTCCGTGGCGGCGTCGAGGGCAGCCTGAGCGATCCCGACCGACCGGGCCGCGATGGTGATCCGTCCCCCGTTGAGCGTCTTCAGCGCCTGAACGAACCCGTCGCCTTCCGCGCCGAGCAGGCGGCTCTCGGGGAGCCAGAGGTCGTCGAAGCGGAGCTCCGCGGTCGGACAGCCTTTGTCGCCGAGTTTGTCCTCCGTTCCTTCGACGATGAACCCATCGTCTGCCTCGGGTCGGACGACGAACGCGGAGATTCCGTTCCGGCCCGCGTCGCGGTCCGTCTTCGCGAACACCACGACCGTATCAGCCACCGAGCCGTTCGATATCCACAGCTTCTCGCCGTTCAACACGTACCCATTCTCGTCGCGTTCGGCCGTCGTCGACATCGCCGGGACGTCCGAGCC
This sequence comes from Halorubrum sp., assembly GCA_040405695.1. Lineage (GTDB taxonomy): Archaea > Halobacteriota > Halobacteria > Halobacteriales > Haloferacaceae > Halorubrum. The sequence goes on from JARVCL010000211.1 coordinate 753, forward strand.
GGCCTCCGCCTCCGACAGCGCGAACGCCCCGACGTCTTCGCCGGTGTTCAGCGGGGTGAGGAACCGCTCTTTCTGTGTCTCGTCGCCGAACGCGTACACCATATAGCCGGCCAGAGAGGTGTGTGCGGCGACGACGGTCCCCAGTCCTCCGGAGCCGCGGGCGATCTCCGAGAGAGCGATCGCGTAGCTGTGGTAATCGAGACCGGAGCCGCCGTACTCGACCGGGAACGGCATACCCATGAGTCCAAGATCGGCCATCTCGTCGACCAAGTCAGCGGGGAACTCGTCTGTCTCGTCGATTTCGGCAGCTCTGGGGGCAACCGCTTCGTCGACGAATTCGGCGACGGTGTCACGAATCTGTCGTTGTTCCGATGAGAGCGCGAAGTCCATGATCGATCGTTTGGTCCGGGCGACTTAGCCGTTTTCACCCGTCGCTGTCGCGGACAGAGCACGGACGAATCACCGGACGTAGCCGCTTTTTGCGGCACGTGCCGCCCGTGTGGGCGAGAGTGAGGACCGCAAGAAGCGGGTCGGACTCGTGGCGACGCGTGCCACGAGGCTTTTTATGTATTGTACCGTAAGAACCAGCAACTGAATGAGCGGACGAGAACATCATCCCGCTGAGCCCGACCTCCCGTGGTGCCACGAGGCGGTGCAGGGGGTGTCTCGCACCTTCGCGTTGACCGTCGATGTGCTGGAAGAACCGATGGCCTCACACATCTGTCTCGGCTACCTACTCTGCCGGGTTGCAGACACCGTCGAGGACGCTGGCCACATTCCTCCGGACGAACAGACTGCCGTCTTGGAGACGTACAAGCGCGCTATCGACCCGAACGAGGACGCAACCGTCGACCAGTTCCGGGCGGAGGTCGACGAGTGGCTTCCCGCCCCCGAAGAGCGAACAGAGGACTGGGAGGTCGTCGCGGAGTCACCGACGATCGTCGCCACGTTCGAGGATCTCGATCCCGAGGTCCGCGAGGCGATCGTACCGCCCGTCATCGAGATGGTCGACGGGATGGCGATGTTCGTCGATCGTCACGCCTCGAGAGGCGGGCTTCGCATCGACGACCGGGACGAACTCGAACAGTACTGCTACTATGCGGCCGGGACCGTGGGGAACCTGATCACGAACCTGCTCACACGAGAGGATATCGGCGAGGAACGCGCACGCCGGTTGCGCGAAACCGCCGAGGAGTTCGGTCTCCTCTTACAGCTCGTCAACGTCTCGAAGGACGTGTACGACGATTACACCGAGGAGAACAACGTCTACCTGCCGGCCGAGTGGCTGGAGGCTGAGGGCGTCGATCAGGAGTCGGTGATCGACCCAGAGAACCGCGAGTCCTCCGCCCGCGTCGTTGGTCGAACCGCGAAGTACGCCCGGTCGTTCCTCGACGACGCACAGGCGTACTTGGAGACGATGCCGCTCTCGAACGGGAACACGATGGAAGCGTGGACGGTCCCGTATCTCCTCGCGGTCGGGACGCTCCGTGAACTCGGCTCCCGACCCGAAGACGCACTCACGGAGAAAGGCGTCAAGGTGTCCAGAGAAGAGGTGTTCGCCGTCATGACGGCCGCGAGCGACGCTGGACGCGACTCGCTGGCTGAGCTTCGGGAGACGATCGCACGGACCCCGTTCCACCGCGCGATCGAACCCGCGAACTGACGCTGGTCGGTCACCCGTCCGTCGTCCCGCCGGCTGGGTGTCGCTGTCTCCGACGACACCGCCTCTGTTGTGCCGTCGCCCACGCTCTCCTCGGCAACGCGCACTCCGCGACGTCGCCGACGACGCCTCCTCAGTGCTCGGTCGAGGGGTCCGCCCGGAGCGCGTCCCGAACCGCATCCACGATAGCTCGACCGTCGCCGTGTTTTCCAGAGCCGTCGTCGCCCGCCATCGAGTCGAGCGCGACCACTCTGTCGGTGGCCGCGAGGACAGGTCGATTTTGTCGGGACACCTCGCCGACCGCGACGGTGACGTCGGCGGCAGCGGCGAGTCGCTCGGCCGCACCGATCGTCTCCGCGTCGGGAGTCTCGAAGGCGGGCACCGTCACGACGACAGAACCCGGATCAGCGGACTCGGCTCCGTCGTCATCGCCGTCGGGGACGGAGTCGGGAGACGCCGATCCACCGCTTCCAGATGTCGGTAACTCGGCGACTGAGGAGTCTGTGCCAGCGAGGACGGTCGCCGCGGCGTCGCCCTCCGGAACGGGACCCACAGAGACCACGTAGCCGACGGCGGCGAGTCTCGCGATCACCCGTGCCGCCGGAAGGCCGCCGCCGACGACGTGGACCCGGCTGCTGGCGGCGTCGGCCACGGCGGTCGTTGCCTCGTCGTCGGCATCGGCCCCCGCTGTCGAGTCCGGGAACGCGGTGACAGTCGGCGTTCCCGTGGCTGGGTTTCGGCCGACGACCGCCGTCGCGTCGAACGCCTCGTTGAGTCGCGTTCGGGTCAGCACCCGCTCCGGGGGACCGGCACCGCGGAGTTCGCCGTCCGCGAGGAGCACGATCCGGTCACAGTAGCGTGCGGCCATGTCGAGGTCGTGGATCGCCGCGATGGCGGCTCGACCGTCGTCGACGAGTTCGCGAACGAGTTCGAGGGTGGTGACCGCGTGGTTCACGTCGAGGCTGGCGGTCGGCTCGTCGAGGACCAACACGGGCGTTTCCTGAGCGAGCGCCCGCGCGAGGAGGACGCGCTGGCGCTCACCGCCGGACACTGCCTTGATCGACCGGTCCGCGAAGCGCTCGACGCCTGCGGCTGCCATCGCCTCGTCGACCGCGGCCGCGTCTTCGGGGCCGTGACCGGAGAATCGATCGATGTGGGGAGTTCGACCCATCTCCACGACGTGACGGACGCGAAAGTCGAACGAGAGGGACGTACTCTGCGGGACGCTCGCGACCCGTCGGCCTGCGTCTGGAGCAGAGAGGTCGGCGACCGGGTCGCCGACGAGGTGAACCGTGCCAGCGTCGGGGTCGAGTGTCCCCTTGATCGCCCGCAGAACGGTCGTCTTGCCCGCGCCGTTTGGACCAACGAGGCCGACGAGTTCGCCGTATTCGACGGTCAGATCGACGTTGCGGACGGCGTCTGTCTCACCGAAGGCGACGGTGAGATCGCTGACGGTGACCGGCGAAGCGGCGTCGGTCGCGGGGGAGTCACGCTCGCTCACAGCTCGTGCACCTCACGTTTCATCAGGAGGTATATGAAAAAGGGTGCACCGACCGCGGCGGTGACGACACCTACCGGAAGTTCGGCCGTACCGTACCGGGCGACCGTGTCGGCGGCGACGAGGAACGCGCCGCCAGAGAGCGCCGCGGTCGGTAACAGCACCCGATGATCTGGGCCGACGACCAGCCGGAGCATGTGCGGAACGATCAGGCCGACGAAGCCGATGACGCCAGCGAACGCGACCCCCGCGGCCGTGATGAGCGCGCTGGCGGCAAGCAGCAGCCGTTTCGTTCGCTCGACTTCGACCCCTAACCCCCGGGCCTCCTCCTCGCCCAACAGGAGGACGTTGAGGTCGCGGGCGTACGCCAAGAGGAGGACGAACAGCGGCGGGACGACGAGGAAGGTGATCCCGACCTCGGTCCACGTCGCGCCGGACAGGTGGCCCATCAGCCACGCGACGATGCGGCGGAGCGACTCGCCGGCCTGCAACTGGAGGTACGAGATGACCGCCCCGAGGAACGTCTGGACGGCAACGCCCGCGAGCAGCAGCGTCGCGACCGGCGTCCGGCCGTGACGGGTCGCGATGGCGTACACGCCGAAAGCGGCGACCAGCGCGCCGACGAACGCGAAGAGGCTCACGCCGGCTCCGTGTGACAGACCGAGGTCGACGACGCCGAGGAGCGGGAGCGTGATCGTCGTCGACAGCGCGACCGGAAAGACGATGAACGCGACGGCCCCGACCGCCGCGCCAGAGGAGACGCCGATGATCGACGGGTCAGCCATCGGGTTCCGGAAGAACCCCTGCATCACGGTTCCTGCCGCGGCGAGCGCGAACCCGACGAGCGCGGCGAGCAGGATCCGCGGCAGCCTGACACGGAGAACGATCCGCTCGTGTACGTCTTCGATGGGGTACGAGAAGGGGGACTGATACACCATCGACGCCCGCGGAAGCGGCAGCGATCCGGACCCGGTCAGAACGCCCACGCTGCCCGTTCCGCCCGCGCCGAACTCCACGCCGACCGGGACGACGAGCGCGTTCAAGACGGCTTTCACCACGTCCGCGGGGGGAATCCGAACCGGTCCGATTCCCGCGCTGACGACGACGACGAACCCGAGCACGGCAGCTAATCCTCCCGACCACGCCGCCGCTCGTCGCCAGACACGCATTCGATAAGCAACAAAACTTGTAGTAGGTAAATACTTATTGGATGCGTGGCTTCGTGTACCCGATGCGACGACCGTGTACACTCGTAGTTGCGCTGTTCGTGACGACCGCCCTCGTCGGCGGCGTCAGCGGCGCTGTAGCAGGCGCACAGCCGACGATCGATGGCCCGAGCGGCGAGGGAACGTACCATGGAGACGACCCGAACGAAACGGAGAGCTGTGAGTTCCCCCTCGAACTGACGGATGCGACCGGTGAGACGGTCACACTGGAGGAGCCGCCGGACCGGATCACCACCACGAACCCGTCCGCCGCCCAGACCGTCTGGGAACTCAGTGAACAGGACCGCGTCGTCGGCGTGACGCAGTTCGCGTTCTACCTCGACGGGGCCGCAGAGCGAACGAACGTCTCTGGCGACTTCGGTGCCGACGTCGAGCGCGTGGTTGGGACGGAGCCGGACCTCGTGTTGTCGCCGAACGCCTCGGCCGGCAGCGTCGACCCGCTGCGGGAGGCAGGACTGACCGTCTATCACTTCCCGGCGGCGACCTCCGTCGACGACATCGGAGACAAGACCACGACGATCGGGAAGCTTCTCGGCGCGTGTGAGGCTGCTGCCGACACGAACGAGGAGATGTACGCCGCAGTCGGGGAGACCGAGGAGCGAACCGCCGACTTCGACCGCCCCGCGGCGTTGTACCCGCTTGGTGACGGCTTCGTCGCGGCGAACAACACGTTCATCGACGAGATCATGCGGATCGGCGGCGTCGACAACGTCGCCGCCGCGGAGGGTGACGGGTTCCCACAGCTGTCTGACGAGGTCGTGCTCGCGACCGATCCCGAGTTGATCCTCGTCACCGATCCCGACGCGGCGATCCTCGACGAGGAGCCGTACGCGAGCACGACCGCCGGACAGGATCGCAACTTCGTGGTGATGAACGTGAACTACCTCAACCAGCCCGCGCCGCGAAGCGTCATCGCATCGACGCAGACGCTCGCCGACGCGGTCGAGACGCTTCAAACGGCGGAGACGGAAGACGCCACCGACGAGGAGACGACAGAGAGCGAAGACGGGACGAACGAGACGGCTGGCGACGGAGACGAGGCGGCAGTCGACGAAGAGACGGCGGAGGAAGCCGACGATGTCGGCGTCGAGGTGCCCGGCTTCGGCGTCGTGCCTGCTGTCGTCGCGGCGCTCGCCGCTGCGCTGCTCGCGATCCGGCGTCGGAACTGAGGCTCTCCCGTCCGGCGGGCACGGACGGGTCGTGAGACAGCGTGGTGACCCGTCTCGCCCGGCGTTCGGCGCTTATATACCCTGACCCATCAGGTGGCTGCGGAGCACGTCGGGGGTCTTGAGTCCGGCGTCGCTGTTGAGGAGGACGACGTGCTCGTCGCCGGCGAAAAAGTCGTCTTCGGCGAGCACCCACGCGCCAGCCGGAGCGGCCCCGCCGGTCACACCGGTCTCGATCACCTCGTTCTGTGCGACGGCGACCGCGCTCGCTAAGATATCGTCGTCGTCGACGGCGACCGCGTCGCCGTCCGTCTCCCTGACCGCCTCGACAGCGGCCGCGCCGCCGGGCGGGTCGGGAATCTCCAGTTCACCGCAGATCGTGTCGGGCGTCGACCACGGCTCCGGCGTGTCGAGTCCACGGTCGACCGCGGCTGCGATCGGTGCGCAGCCGCTCGGCTGGGCCGCGACGAGCCGCGGGAGCGAGTCGATCGCGCCGACCCGTTCCAGTTCGACGAACCCCTTATATACTCCCGCGAGCACCTCGCCGGTTCCCGTGGGAACGACGACGACATCTGGTGCCGTCTCCCCTTCCGCGACGAGTTCGAACGCGACCGTCTTGGCCCCCTCGTGACGGTACGGCGTCGCGAACTCGTTCAGATCGGTGTACGTTGTCTCCAACTGGTCGTCGACCGCTGCAGCGGCATCGGGGAACCGGCCGCCGACGACCCGCATGTCACCGCCGTGAACGTTCGTCATCGCCTTGTTCGAGAACGCACACCGTGAGGGAACGAACGCGTACGACCGAAGGGCTGCCCGCCCGGCGTACGCCGCCATCGACTGTCCAGCGTTGCCGGGGCTGGCACACGCGAGTGGTTCGACGTCGCTGCCGTCCGCGGCCGCCTCGGCCACCGCGGTCATCGCGACCGACATCCCGCGATCCAGAACGGTTCCAGTCGGGTTGCGCCCCTCGTCTTTGATGGAGACAGCCTCGACGCCGAGTTCGTCGGCGAGTCGCGGTGTCGGAACGAGCGGCGTCGACCCCTCGCTGGCGGAGAGCGCACTCGACGCGGGAAACGGAAGGAGCGCGTCGAACCGCCAGTGGCCGCCGCCCCCCGAGCCGAACAGCGCGTCCGGGTCCACCGCGTCGTAGTCGTACGTCGCTTCCACCGGTCCCGCCTCATCAGGGAGGGCTGCCGGATCCGCGGTTTCGTACACTCGTCCAGACGAGCGACTCTGTAGCCCGCAGAACGGGTCGGTCGTCTCCATACGACCCATTGTGTCGCGCGCGACTAATCGCTTCGCTTCCCGGCTGTGTCCGGCGGGTCGACCGAGCGACACGCCACGTCGTGTCCCGCCGCCGCTTATACGTAACCGACTCGAACAGCGGGGTATGGATGCAGACGCCATCGTCGTCGGCGGCGGACTCGCAGGACTCGTGTCGGCCACGCGGCTCGCGGAATCGGGGACGGACGTGACGCTCGTAGAGCGACGACCGACGCTCGGCGGGCGGGTCCGAACCCGCGAGGTAGACGGCTTCACGCTCGACCGTGGCTTCCAGGTGTTGTTTACCAGCTATCCTGCCGTTCGTCGCGAACTCGACACCGACGCCTTGGACTTCCGGGCGTTCTCGCCGGGCGCGACGATCTGTCGCCCGGGATCGCGTGCGGTGCTCTCGGACCCGTTCCGCGACCCGACCGCCGCCTTCGAATCCGCGCTCAACCACGAGGTGTCGTTCTCGGACAAACTTCGGACGCTCGCGCTCCGCTACGACCTCTCGAACCGCGACGAGGACACGTTTTTCGCCGGTGCAGACGCTTCGATCCGGGAGTACCTGAGCGACTGGGGATTCACTGAGGAGTACGTCGAACACTTCGTGGAGCCGTTCTACGGCGGGATCACGCTCGACCGATCGTTGTCGACCTCGAAACAGGTCTTCGAGTACACGTTCCGCGCGATGAGCCGCGGGTCGATCGGGGTCCCCGCCGAGGGAATGGCGGCGATCGCAGACCAACTCGCCTCACGAGCGCGGGCCGCAGGCGTCACGGTCAAGCCGAGCGAAGACGTGGAGGCTATCGACGTCGGCTCGGGCGGCCGGTTTCGACGTAGCTCGGACGGCCCCGCCGATGGGGCGCGCGTGAGGCTCTTGAGCGGCGAGACGCTCGATGCGCGCGCGGTGGTCGTGGCGACGACTCCGCCGGAGGCACGGACACTGACGGGCGTGGAATCGATACCGACGGCGGGCGTCCCGAACGTCACGGGGTGGTACACACTTCCTGCCGGACTCTCGTTCGAGACCGGGAAGCGGATTCTGCTCAACGCGGCCGAAGAGTCGCCGAATGCGGTGATACCGATGTCGGAGGTGGCCCCGGAGTACGCGCCCGACGACCGCGCGCTGATCGGTGCGACGTTCCTCGGTGAGGCGGCCCTCGACCGCGACGAGGAGGCGCTCTTAACAGACGTGCGGGACGCTCTCTCGGCGTGGTTCCCCGACCGTGGGTTCGAGGGACTCGAGACGGTTGCCGTCGACCGGATCCCGTTCGCACAGTTCGCACAGCCGCCGGGCGTTCACGCCACGCTCCCCGCGCCCGACGACCCCGACGGTCCGGTCGTGCTCGCGGGCGAGTACACGGAGTGGTCGGCGATCCAGGGGGCGATGGAGAGCGGACAGCGCGCGGCGGCGGTCGCAGACGAGTACCTCTGAGGCGACACGACACCACTACGGGAGTCGAAAACGGCGTGTCGTCCGGAGTGGATGGGCGGCAGGTCGTCGGAAGCGACGGGGGATGAAAGGAGACGGCGACCTGCCGACGGCGGCGGAGACTGCGGCCGTCAGAAGACGTACTCGTCCTCGTGGCCCATCATCCCCTCGTCCTCGAAGCCGCCGGAGTCGTCTTCGTCCATCGGTCCGCTCGTCTTGAACGCCTTGATGCCGGTCGAGAGCAGTTCTTCGACCGCCTCTTCACGGTTGAGGAACTCGCCCTGCTCGACCATCTGAGCGATCTGCATCTCGAGGTGCTCTGGGACCGTAATCTCCACTTGTGGCATTTGCTATTGGACCCTAATCGGATGGAGTATATAAATGTAGCGTCGCGGATCGGCATAGTTCAAACATAACGTTTCGATGTCGAAAATTATCTTGTAGCTGTCGTACAAATGATTTCGAAATTGTGGAGTATCTGTCGGCTTCTCGACCGAAGAGCGGTACCAATAGGTGGCTCCGTGCCGTACACGGCGTATGACCGATTCCGAAACTGGCGGCGCCTCGAGTGAGTCGAGAGTCGCCGCCGACGGCGCGGCTGTCGACGGGGCGACCGTCGAGGACCTCACCGACCTCTACCAAGAGTACGGCGACGAACGGCTCCCGCCGGGACAGCGGGAGACCGACCGGTTTCCCGTCCTCTCGAAGAGCGGAACGCCGTCGTGGGATCCAGAGACCGAGCGATTCGAGGTATGGGGGGCCGTCGAGAACCCGCTCGCGCTGTCGCTCGCGGAGCTTCGCGGCCTGCCCTCGGTGACACAGCGACAGGACTTCCACTGCGTGACCGGCTGGAGCAAGTTCGACTGCGTCTTCACCGGCGTCGAGTTTGCGGAGATCGTGGATCGTGCCGCCGTTCGCGACGACGCCGAACACGTCATGTTCCACGCGCTCGACGGGTACACGACGAACCTGCCGCTCACGGCGTGTGTGCGAGACGGTGTGTTGTTCGCGTACGGCTACGACGGCGAGGACCTCCCCGCCGACCACGGGGGCCCAGTCCGGGTCGTGACCCCACACAAGTACGCGTACAAGGGGGCGAAGTGGGTCTCCGGGGTCGAGTTCCTCACCGAGCGCGAACTCGGCTACTGGGAGAAGCGCGGATACAGCGACACGGCGAATCCCTGGAACGAGGAGCGATACAGCTAAGCCGCGTCGATCCGGGAGACTGTGGTGGCGACGCCCGCGCAGTGGCAGTCACTGCCGACAGCCGGCGAAGTTGACACCCTTAAGAGGACGCAGTCCCGATCCTATTTCAATGGAATCGGCGCGTTCGACGTCGTCCGCGACGCTCGTCAGCCGCACGACGGCGGTCGAGGAACCCCCGTTCACGGCGGCGTTCGACGCCTTCGACGCTCCGCGGACGACCTGGACAGCGCCCGACGACGCGCTCGTGGTCGGCGGCGGGGTCGCCGCAGAACTGACCGCGAACGGTCCGGATCGGTTCGCTGCGATCCGGACCGCAACTGAAGAGCTGTTCGCGTCCGGTGACGTTCACGCCGGAACCGAGGCGGCGAGGCCACGGGTCTTCGGTGGATTCGCCTTCCACGAGGGGGCGTGTGCCGGCGACCCGTGGGGTCCATTTCCGGAGGCTCGATTCGTCCTGCCACGCGTTCAGTTGACGCTCGCCGACAACGGGGCCTGGCTCACGGTGAACGATGCGGGACCGGACGCGTCGCCAGGGGCCGTCGAACTCCGGCTCGACCACGAAGTCGAGCGGCTCGCAGGGCTCGGGACAGCAGACGAAGCGGCCGTCGGTCGTGGCTCCCCGCCCCGCCCCGGCATCACGACACAGCGGCGAACGACGAGCCGTGAGGCGTGGGGAGAGAGCGTCTCGGCCGCCGTCGAACGGATCCGCGGCGGCGAGCTACGGAAGGTCGTGCTGGCACAGGCGCTGGAGGCGGACCTCACCGCCGACTTTCCGCGTGCGGCGACGATCGATCGGCTGGCGGCGAGATACCCCGACTGTCATCGGTACTGTTTCGAACCCGACGGCGGCGAGAGCATCTTTTTCGGCGTAACTCCGGAGCGACTCGTCTCGCTTCGGGGAAGAACCGTCGAAACCGACGCGCTCGCGGGGACGACCGGCCGCGGCGAGACCCCCGCAGAGGACGAGTGGCTGGCCGAGGAGCTGTTAGCCGACGACAAGAACCGCCACGAACACGAACTGGTCGCTGAGACCGTCCGTGCACAACTGGAGCCGTACGCGGCGTCGATATCGGCCGGAGACCGCCGTGTGCGCCGGCTCGCGACGGTCCAGCATCTCCATACGCCGATCACCGCCGAGTTGAACGCGGACCGACACGTCTTAGAGCTCGTCGAGGCGCTGCACCCGACGCCGGCCGTCGGCGGCCTCCCGCCGGCTCGCGCGCTCGAAACCATCCACGAGACGGAGCCGTTCGACCGCGGCTGGTATGCGGCCCCGGTTGGTTGGATCGACGCCGCCGGCAACGGCGCGTTCGCGGTCGCGATTCGCTCGGCGGTCGCGAGCCGGCGTCAGGCGACGCTGTTCGCTGGTGTCGGCGTCGTCGCCGACTCAGATCCCGACCGTGAGTGGGACGAGATTCAGCTCAAGTATCGGCCGATCCTCGACGAGTTGGAGGCCGACGTAGCCGACGCGGCCGGGACCGACGAGCGACGGTCGGAGCGGCCTGAGAGGGAGTGAGCCAGCGGCGAGCGGGAGCCGGTGGCGAATGCCACCCGCCTCGCTGCAACCGACGAGACCCGCTCGTTGAGTCAGGCGGCGACCGAACGTCACTGATACATCTTCAGCGGCTCAGCCTGCGTGCTCTCCTCGCTCGCTTGGCGCATCCGTTCGGCGAGCTGCTGTTTGGCGTCGCGGATCTCGGTCGCCTGATCGACGAGCCCGTCCGTCGACGTCTCTGTGCCGGCGACCGGATCGATACCGTTCACGATGAGCGTCCGTGACGCTTCCGGGTCGGGAAACTGCGGGTCTGATTCGACGATCAGCCCGATCGCGTCGCGGTCGCGTTCGAGCGCGTCCGCGAGCATCGAGCCGGTGGGTCCGGACACGAGCCCCGACTCCGGTGGTTCGTCGACCGCCGCGTCGCGGAGTCGTTCGTCGGCGTCGCCGGTGGCGACCCCGTAGAGCGCGGGCGGAGTCGCGTCCCGCTCCGTCGGTCGGCCGGAAAGAAACACCGGGAATGCCCCGGTGTCGTCGAACCAACTGGCGAGGCAGTCTGTGAAGCCCGCGGCGGCCGACGGCGTCACCGGCACGTCACTCTGGAGGACGACGAGTCCCGGTTCCGGCGCGGCGTACAGCCGGACGGGAGTGGTGATACGGCGGTCCGACTCACGGTAGACGGCTACGTCTGGGAGTCCCTCACAGTGGACGTTCGCGTAGTGACGCATGTCGTGGACGTCGACGAGATGGTCGGCAGCGATCTTTCCAACGAGTCCGACGCCGGGGAAGCCTTCGACGAACACTGGCCGATCGAGCGTGATCGAGTCGTCGACAACGGAGATTCGTGCCATGGGCGCGGATACGACGGCGAGGTGATTAAGCCTCCGGCGAGGGCGTGATCGTGCGGTCGGCATTGGCTCACCGTCTGGGGGTCAACAACTCCGTCACCCCGGGTCCGAAACCGTCTAATCGGGGCGGCAGAAACGTGGAGGTATGAACCCCCTCGAGCGGTATGAGCCGCTCGTCGACGACGTGGAGGCGTTCCGTGTAGCCTGTGACCGGCCGCTCCCCTCTGTCGTCCGGACGAACACCCTCGCCGCCTCGCCCGCCCGCGTTCGTCGAGCGTTCGAGGCCGGCGACGTTGCGTACGAGCCCGTCGACTGGCACGACGGGCTCTTCCGACTACCCGACGGCAACCCCGGCGGCAACTGGCCACACGTGCACGGGTGGACCCACGGCCAAGAGGAGGTGTCGGTGCTTCCCGGGCTGGCGCTCGATCCACAGCCCGGCGATCGGATCTGGGACGCCTGTGCGGCTCCCGGAAGCAAGACGACACAGATCGCCGCCGCGATGACGGACTCGGGAACGCTCGTCGCCAACGACAACAATCTCGGACGGCTCTCCGCGCTTCGACACAACGCGGAACGACTCGGCGTGACGAGCGCGGTCGTCACGAACCAGGACGCACGAAACTTCTCGACGAAGCCGCTCGCGTTCGACGAGTTCGACCGAGCCATCGTCGACGCCCCGTGTTCGTGTGAGGGAACCTGTCGGAAGAACCCGGACGTGCTCGACCAGTGGACGTACGACCACGTCGAGGCCGTCGCTGGGATCCAGAAAGGGATCCTCACCCGGGCGGTTCAGGCGACGCGGCCCGGCGGCGTCGTGGTGTACTCCACCTGTACGTTCGCGCCAGAGGAGAACGAGGCGGTTCTCGATCACGTCCTCGACGCGGAGTCGTGTGAACTCGTCGAGTTCGACCTCCCCGTCGAGACGGTTCCCGGCGTCACGGAGTGGGACGGCGAGACGTACGACGCGAGCGTCACTCGCGCACACCGCGTGTACCCCCACCACAACGACACCGGCGGCTTCTTCTGTGCCAAGTTGCGCGTCGGTGGCGCCGGACAGGGAGACGACGGCGAGGTGGGTGCATGACGGACCCGGTCACGGATCGGTCGCGCACGGAGGGTGACGCGCCCGGTGCGGACCACGGTCCCACCCGTTCGGCTCACACGAAGGGCCCGGCCGTCACCGACGGCGGGTCCGACGCCCCGGCCAACGACGGCCAGCGTTTCGACCGGCTCCCCGAGACCGCCGCCGAACGGGAGGTGCCGGGGCGAGCCAGCCGCGAGGAGGTCCTCGACTGGTGGGAAGACCGGTTCGGGATCGAGCGCGACGTGCTCGGCGGGTACAGCTTCTGGGAGAAAGGTGCAGGGAAGGTGTGGGTGTTCAACGGGGAGGCGACGGATCCAAGCCGGATAGAGGCGATCGGCATGACCTTCCTTCGAACCCGTCAGGAGCACTGGAAACCGACGACGCGAGCCGTTCAGCGGTTCGGCGACCACGCGACGCGAAACGTCCTCGAGGTAGACGCCGACACCGCCGCCCGGTTCGTCGCCGGCGAGGACCAAGAGCTCCCGGACTGGAACGGCGACTGGGGGTATTTGATCGTCTCACACCAGATCGCGGGTGACAGCGCGCCGATCGGTGTCGGACTGTACCTCTACGACGAACTGCGGTCGGTGGTGCCGAAGGGCAGTCGGGCCGAACTGTCGCCCATCGAGTGAGCAGCGCGGCGGCAGGGCGGTGAGCCGACGCGTCTCGGCGGGCGGAAACAACCGTTTTGGCGGTGATTCGATGCCGACCCGTTCCGTCACCGACGCCGGCGTGGCCATCGCGCAGGTGCCGAGCGGTCAGTTCACACGTGTGATAGCAGTTCGGAGACCGAGGACACGACCTCGTCCGGGCGATAGGCGAACTCCGTGATGTCCGCGCGTTCGGTCGAGCCGGTGAGGACGAGGTACGTGGTCAGGCCCGCCTCGATGCCCGCCACCACGTCTGTATCCATCCGATCGCCGACCAGCGCCGTGGATTCAGAGTGTGCGTCGATCCGGTTCAGCGCGCTCCGGATCATGATCGGATTGGGCTTCCCGACGAAGTACGGCTCCGTCCCGGTGGCTTCTTCGATGAGCGCGGCGACCGAGCCGGTGGCCGGAAGCGGCCCCTTCGGAGAGGGAGCGGTCGCGTCTGGGTTCGTCACGACGAACCGCGAGCCGTCGTCGATCAGTCGGACTGCCTCCGTGATGTTCTGGAACGAGTACGTCCGGCTCTCGCCGAGCACGACGAACGCCGGATCAGAATCGGTGAGCGTGTAGCCCACGTCGTGGAGTGCCGTCTTCAGGCCGGCTTCACCGAGGACGTACGCCGACGCGCCAGACGTCTGACTCGACAGGAACTGTGCCGTCGCCACGGCCGACGTCCAGATTCGGTCTTCGGGAACCTCGATGCCGGCGTCGGAGAGGCGCGCAGACAGGTCACGCCGCGTGTATATCGAGTTGTTCGTGAGCACGAGGAACTCCCGCTCCTGTGTTTTGAGTTGGTCGACGAACGCGCTGGCTCCCGGGAGCGCGGCTGCGTCGTGCATCAGTACGCCGTCCATGTCGAGCAGCCACGTCTCGGGCGGCTCCTGTTTGCCGGAAGAGTTCGGAGACACGTGAGTTATCACGCGTGTCTGGGAGCCTTGAATCTTTGTGGCACGCACGAACCAGCGGCTCGATTCGGCGCTCTCGCACAGCCGAAACACCGCGGGCGTCGAGCGGGTGGTCGGCGACGGCGGCGTCACCGGTCGCCGGCGTCAGTCGGCGGTCGGGCTCAGTACGGCGGCGAGGTGAACCCGTCGGTGGAGCCGATCGGCCGAACGCCGATGCCGTGGAAGTCGCTGTCGGGGTTGTCACCGTCGGGCTGGATCATGTCCACCCGTTCGCGCGACTCGATGTCGAACACGGCGTAGCCGGGAGTGAACCCGGTCGCGGCGTGGGGGTCGCCCGAGAGCGGGTTCGGGCCGCGGGTCGTCACGAACATGAACTCCCCGTCGGGGGAGGCCCACATGATGTCTGGTGCGTCCGACTCGGTGGGATCGTCGGACTGCTCGGGACCGAAGGCGTCGATCTCCTCCAGCACCTCGTCGGTGTCGGGGTCGATGATCAGCCCGTCGTTCGTCTCGCGGTTGAGCACCCACAGTTCCTCGCCGTCCGGGGTGAACCAGAACCCGTGCGCGTCGATACCCCGCGTCGACTCGACGGTCGTCACCTCGTCTTCGGCGGTATCGTACACATAGAAGTCGCCGACACCCTCGGCATCAAGCGGATGCTCGTCCGGGTCGGCGTCCGGGTCCGAGGGGAGCCCGGCGGTGAGGTAGAACTTCTCCTCGGTCGGGTGTGGCACCGTGCCACAGTTCGTCGGGACCTCCTCCCCGGGGAACGCCCGGTCGACGGAGAAGTCGTCGTGATCGACGATCACGAGCGCGGCGTCGTGGTAGCTCGGCCCGATCGTGTGCAGCGAGCGGCCGTCCTGTGCGTACTGGTGGCAAATCGGTGAACCGTCCTCGATTCCGGCGTCGAGGATCGTGTCGTTCTCACGGAGATCGATCGAATCCACCTGCTCGAACGCCTCGTTCTCCAGGTCTGCGTCGACACGGACGATCTCCGCCTCGCCGATCACGTCGACGTGGATGAACTCGTCGTCCGGCGAGAAGCCAGCGAAGTGTGAGCCTGCGCCGGTTTCGAGATTCGCCACGAGCTCCCGGTCTTCGGTCCGATAGACGAGCGTTCGTGCACCGGCCGTACACGCCACGGCGGCGTACTCGTAGTCGGTGGTGAAATCCAACATGTGTGGCACCTCGCCGCCTTCCGCCCCGGTGTCGATCTCGTCCACGTGCTCGAAGCCGCCGTTGCCGTCAGGCTCGTGGATGTATATCGTGTTGGTCCCCTGGTCTGCGCCCCATATCTCGTAGCTGTCGGCGATCTCCTCGCCCGCACAGCCGGCTACGCCGGCCAGCCCCGCGCCTGCGGCCCCCGCGAGAAACGTCCGCCGAGTCGTCTGATCCATGGTGTATACACGTCCGGGTAGGGGAACTAAACACCATCGATACCGACATCCAAAATAGCCGGTAGAGGTTTTGTAATACTCGTTATCGGCGTCTTAGCTGCGTCACAGATTGGTGTAGATATTGCGTCTACCGGTGACGATGCTCGTTCGCTGATCGCCGAGCGAACGACCCGCTATCGCGGGAGCTCGAGCGGTTGCCCGCTGTACGGGCGTCATCGATCACGGTAGTGGCGATACGCACGGACAGCCTCATGACCGTGTGTCGCCTATCGGTCGTATGACAGTCTCGAACCGGCATCACCGTCCGTACTGGGGGACCCCGTTCCCTACTGGGTGCTCCATCGAGGTGACGGGCACAGAATGAGCCGGCGGGCCCGGGTCGTCGCCGCCGCGCTCCTCTGTGCGGTGCTCGTCGCTGGCCTGACCGCTCCCGTCGGCCCCGCAGTCGCCGGCGACAACCCCGGGCTGCTGGGCTTCGACCCCGACACGGCCGCGGCCGACCCAGGTGAGACGGTCGAGGTGAACGTCTGGTTCCGCGCCATGGGCGGCTACGACGACGACGGCGTCGTCGCCTACGAGTACACGCTCGCGTACGACCCCAACGTGTTGACCGCCGTCGGCGTCGAACCGGGGCCGTGGCTGGAGCGGGGCGAGGAGACGAGCGTGCGTCACGGGACGGCCATCGACCGGGAGAACGGGACCGTGACCGTCGCGGCCGAACGCGACCCGCCGGCAGGCGGCGTCGGCGACACCGCGGCGGACCGAACCCCGACGGCAACGATCACGTTCGAGGTACCCGACGATGCGCCAGCGACGGACGCAGTGGTCGGGATCGCCGACGCCGACGCCCAGTTGTTACAGTACCCACTGCCGGTGTTGACGACCCGTGAGGCCGTGATCGAGGTAGCCGGCGGCGGTGACGAACGGGGTCCCTCCGGCGACGAGAGAGGCGACGTGGCCCGCTTCGACGAGACCACAGAGAACACCGAAGCAGACGACGACCGGGACGATCCCGAACACTTCACTCTCGGAGCGATCCTCGCGCTCGGCGTCGCCGCACTCGGGGTGCTCGTGGTGAGAGCGGTGCGGCGGCTTCGCTGAGTGACGATCCAGCGATCCGAGCAGTTCGAGCGGCTACTCCTCCGTCTCTCGGAGCGTGCCCCCACCGAGCCCCTCCCACTCGACGCGATAGCCGAGCCGTGAGAGAACGGGGCTCGGCTCGCCGATCCCGTTCGCTTCGAGAACCGCTTCGGCGGCCTCGAACGTCATGCCGGCGTCGAGGGCATCGTCGACCGCCGATAACACCACCGGGCGGACGAGCGTCCGCCCCACGCGTTCGTGGTCTGGAAAGCGGGCATCCGCCACGGCCTCGACGCTCACGCCGAACGCTTCGGCGACAGCTTCGAGCGGCACGACATCCGCGTCCGGGTGTATCTCGTCCGGGAGGGCAGCAGCCGCGTCGGCGACGAGTGTCGACTCGTACTCGCGTAACACGTCGACGATCGGCTTCAGCCGGACCCGCCCGGTGTAGGTGACGACACGATGGTCATGCGCCGTGATCGCTTCGCCGACGCCGAGACTCTCGTCGACGGCGACGAGGAGGTCGACGGCTTCGAGATCCGCAAGCTGCGAGAGCTTCTTCTCGACGTACTCCGGGGTCCAGAACCCCATCACCTCGAAGTAGAGGCGAACGTCTGCGTGGTCGTACTCGAACGCGAAATCCGGAATCATCACGCGAGTACCGGTTTCGAGCGGGGCCGGTTCGCGGACGAGCGACCAGTCGAGGTCGAGCCCACGAAATCGTCCGGCGAAGTCGGCTTCGACGCCGCTGTCGAAGTCGGGCTCCGCCAGCGGTTCGACGCCCGGCACGGTGACATCCTGCTCCGTGAGTGTCATCGTCCGTTCGGTCCCGCGGTCGTCGACCGTCGCCTCCAGCCGCCACTCGGCGGTTCCTGCAACGGTCCGGAGGAGTCGGGCGAACGCCGTTCCGTATCGACGGGTGCGTCGAAAGAGCGTGTCCGGTCCGGTGATGAGCAGTTCGCGCCCGCTGTCGGTTCGTCGCAGCTCGTACATCAGTCCGAGACGCTTGACTGCGCTCACGAGCGCTTTCGGATCGACAGATCGAACACGAACGTCGGTCGCGTCGAACAGCGCGGTCTGTGCGAGCGAAAGGTTGTACTGCTCGAGCAGTGTGTCGGGATCCCACCGCACGTCAGCGTCGACGAGGAACTGCCGTTCGTCACGGTCGGCGTACAGATCGTCGTCGACGACGGCGGGTTCGACACCGAGCCCGTCCGCAGCCAGTTCGACCGCCCGCTCGCGGTCAGTCGGGTTCGCGACCCCAACCGACTCGGCCGCCTCGAAGGCGGCTCGGCGAACGCGCGGCGGCGGGACCGTCGCCCGCGTCTCGAAGGCACACTCTCGCTCGACGAGCGCAGCCAGCCCTCGAACGAGCTTGAAATCGTCGGCGTCGGATTCGAGCTCCTCGAGCGTCGACGAGAGCGTCTCGCGCGGCTCGCCGACCGACGCCTCGAACGCTCCGAGCACACGAGCGGCGAGCGGTCGGTGTTCGTGGCCGACGAACTCGGGACGGTACCCGCCCCCGGCCCGCGAGACTCGGAGG
The DNA here is from genome assembly GCA_040405695.1 of Halorubrum sp. Lineage (GTDB taxonomy): Archaea > Halobacteriota > Halobacteria > Halobacteriales > Haloferacaceae > Halorubrum. The sequence continues at coordinate 19,212 of JARVCL010000211.1, forward strand.
AGGTCCTTGCGTAACACGGGCCGCGTTGACGGTGCGCGTATATAAACGTTCGACCGACGAACCCGGCGGCTTCGATCTCGTCTGCCGGAATCGAACGACACAGAGACCGGATGGTGACAGGTTGCATCGACTCGGACGGCGTGCTCACCGCCGTCGTCCGGCGACGCGTTCCTCTGCCGTCTCGGCGCTGACGAGCTCGTAGAGTATTGCCCGTCCGCCGTCGGCCTTCGGGCGGAGCACCCGGCCGAGCCGCTGGGTGAACTCGCGTTCGCTCCCCGACCCCGAGAGCAGCACGGCGACGTTGGCGTCCGGTACGTCGACGCCCTCGTCGAGGACGTTCGCGGCGACGACCCGGGAGTAGGTGCCGTCGCGGAACCGTTCTAAGGTCTCCCGCCGTTCGCGCGCGCCCGTTTCCGCCGTGATCGCCGGGATGAGGAACCGTTCGGAGATCCGATAGACGAGTTCGGTGTGAGCCGTGAACACGATGACACGGTCCTCACGGTGTCGGTCGAGAAGCTCTGCGAGCCGTTCGAGCTTCCGCTCGGCGTTCATCATGATCTCGCGGGCCGCCGACTTCGCGAGCAGCGCCTCGCGAGCGCGCGGGTCGTTCCCCGAGCGCATCACCAGCTTCCGGTAGTCGTCACCGCTCTCGAGAGAGATACCCGACTCGCGGAGGTACTCGACGAACGTTTCCTGTTTCGCCTCGTACCGCTCACGCTCGTCGGGGGTCAACGCCACCTCGATCCGGCGGATGTCGTACGGTGCGAGATGCTCGCCGGCGAGGTCGTCGACGTCGAGGGCGTAGACGCGGTCACCGACCAGTTCGGCGACCGTCTCGTGAGCGCCGTCGGCCCGCTCGAACGTCGCTGTGAGACCGAGCCGTGCAGGCGCGGCGAGCAGCCGGGCGACGTCTCTGTACCCCTCTCCGCCGAGGTGATGCACCTCGTCGAAGACGACGAACTCGAAGGCGTCACCCACGTCTTCGGCTTTCAGGTAGGCGGAGTCGTACGTCGACACCGTGATCGGCTCCTGACGCTGTTCGCCGCCGCCGAACCGACCGACCGGGACATCGAACTCACGCTCCAGTTCGCGCTGCCACTGGTCGAGGAGGTCGACAGTAGGGACGACCACGAGCGTCGGAACACCCAGATCGACCATCGCACGGATCGCGATCACCGTCTTGCCGGCTCCCGTCGGAAGTTCGAGCACGCCACGGTCGTCGGCGTCGTGCCAGGCCGCGAGCGCGTCCGCCTGATACGCACGGAGGTCGTACCCGGTTTCGAGCGAAAGCCGGGAGTCGACGTCGGCACCGGCGTCGTCGGAACTGCCGAACACCCGGTCGTCGACGGGGACCCCTGCGACGGCGAGGGCCCGGCGGATCTCGGCGTACTGGTACGCGGGAGCACGGCCGCTTTCCGAGCGCGGGTCGGTTTCGACGCCGGGGAGGGGCGGGAGCCGACCGCCTCCGGCGGTGTCGGCCTCGGCGGTGTCAGATCGCTCGGTGTCACTCCCATCGGGGTCCGCGCTTGCGGTCTCGCCGGCGTCGACCCGGATCGTTCCGTTCTCGTACGCGAGCCGGACCGTCATCAGGTGAGGTAGCCGTCGGACTAATAAATGACCACCGCCTCGGTCCCGCATGCGCGCCGCCGAACTCGACGGCGAACTCGCGGCGGCCGTCGACGAGATCGAGGCTCTCGGACTTCCCGAGTGGCACACCCTCTCCGTCGACGCCGCCAGACGCGTAGAAGACGATCTCTTCTCCGGCGATCCGGACCCACCGGTCGAGGCGGTCCGTGACCTCGGGTTCGACGGCCCCCACGGCGAGGTGCCAGTACGGGTGTACCGCCCGGGCAACGAGAGTGATCCGCGGGCCGGCGGCGGAGACGATCCGCGGGAGGGAACGGCCGGGGCTCGGACGCTCGTCCACTTCCACGGCGGCGGGTGGACGTTGGGGACGCTCGACTCCGTCGACGGGATCTGTCGCGAGCTGGCGACCCGAGCCGACGCCGTCGTGATCTCCGTGGCGTACCGACTCGCACCAGAACACCCGTTCCCGGTCGCGGTCGACGAGGCGGTCGCGGCTGTCGAGTGGGCCGCCGAGGTCGCTGGGTCGTTAGGCGGCGATCCAGACCGGATCGGTGTCAGCGGGACGAGCGCAGGCGGGGCGCTCGCCCTCGCGGCCGCCATGTCGACCCGGGAGTTCGGCGGTCCGTCGCTCGACGGACAGTTCCTCCTCTATCCGGTCGCGGGCCACGACTTCGAGACGGAGTCGCACCGTGAGAACGCCCAGGGACCGCTTCTGACCCGCGCGGACGTGCAGTGGTTCTACGACCAGTACCTCCGTAGCGCGGTCGACGCCGCCAATCCCTTCGCAGTCCCGTTGCAGGCGGCCAACCTCGGCGGACTCCCGCCGGCGACCGTCGTCACGGCGGGGTTCGACCCGTTGCGTGACGACGGGCGACGGCTCGTCGAACGGTTCGACGCTGAGGGGACGCCCGTCGAAGGGCAGCACTATCCGGCGATGGCACACGGGTTCTGTAGCCTCGCCGACCGCGTCACGACCGCAGAGACGGCGCTCTCTGCGGTGGCCAGCGACGTTCGCTCGCGCCTCTGATGGGAGGGCGGACACGGATGGTGGCAGCGACGGGCCAGTGACCGCGGCGAGGACGTGGACCGCGCCGACGACGACGCCACTGCCGACGGCCATATCGCCGAGGCGAGTGCCGCAGGGTTGCCCCCGAGGCACTTCACGACCGAGACTGCCGGTACTCTCAAGGGCCGCGAGACGGACGTACCGAGCATGAGTCTCATCGGATCGCTCGTCGCGTTCGTCGTCGGCCTGCTCGTCGGCGGGCTGGCGATATTCATCGCCGCAAGCGTCGTCACCGACACGCGGGATTACGGAAGTACAAGGAGAAAGCCCCGTGCTTTAGCGCGGGGATGAATCCGACAATCGACTACGCAATCCACCGACGATAGCACGGCCTGATATTCCAACAGATACTTAAGAATCCAGATTGAATTACAAATGTAATGGTCACGGTGACTGTCACCGCGAAGTTCCACAACCCATCCCTCTCACGGCGGAAAGAGTGGCAACACGCTACTCGTCTCTACCGTGACACCAAGCAGTTCTGTATCGACGGATGGGAGAACGGCGACTTCGGCAAATCCGTGACCACAGCCAGCATCGACAACGACCTCTACTCGGCTATCCAGAACCAAGCCATTCGAGAGGCAAAATCCGACCACAACAAGGACGGAGAGGTTCACTACCGAGAGAGTCAGCCGTTCGCCGTCAACAACCAGAACTGGGAAATCGACATGACCGAAAACGGTACGGTCGTCGTCGGCTTCCCGTGCGTCTCCCAATGGTGGTACACTCCCATAGAGGTGTA
>JARVCL010000212.1:0-22603 GCA_040405695.1 Halorubrum sp.
CACTGGGCGTGTCGTCGAGATCGCACGTGAGCTGATCGCGATCGACACGTCGAACCCCTGGGTGACACGCGTGCCATCATCGGCTGGATCGACTCGTTTCTCGCCGACCGTGGCGTCGACAGCGGACCGGACTCAGGAGCCGGAGGCGACAGCACCACGTTCTGCAGACGAACCATCGAAGACGGCTCGTACGCCCCGGTCGCCGCGCTGACCGTGGTGTTGGTTCCGGCCGGCCGCCCTCCGGCCATCACTCTCTCGGCCTCCAACACCGTCTGTTTTTATTCCGCCAGCACGTACCAACGGTAATGCAGTTCACCGATCTGCTTCAGGCGCGACGTTCGGTACACGAGTACTCCGACGAGGAAATCGACCAGGAGACGCTGGAGGCGATCTTCGAGTCGGCGACGCTCGCACCCTCCGGATACAACCTTCAGCCGTGGGAGTTTCTCGTGTTGCGGGACGACGATCGAAAGGCGGCCCTCCGTGAGGTCGCGAACGATCAGGAACACGTCGAGACAGCCGATACGACGGTCGTCGTGCTCGGAAACACGGATCCGATGGCGCACGCAGAGCCGGTGTTCGACGACTGGCTGGCGAAGGGGTACCTGCCGAACGAGGACGTTCGAGACGCGGTGCTCGGCAACGTTGAGGCGATGAGCCAGATGCCCGAGACCGAACGGCGCGTGTGGGCGACACGGTCGACCGCGCTCGCAGCGATGACGGTGATGTACGCGGCGCGTGACCACGGCGTTGCCAGTTGTCCGATGGAAGGGTTCGACTCGGAGGCGCTGGTGGATTCGTTCGACATCCCCGAGGGGTACGAACCGGTCATGCTGATCACGCTGGGGTACCCCGCCGAGGACGCGGCCGACGTCGAGAACGAACGGAAAGCCCGTCGTCCGGTCGAGGAGGTCGTCCACTACGGTGAGTTCGACCCCGTCGACGAGACGGCGATCGCGTCTGACGACTGACTGCCGGCACCACGGCGTCCGACCGTCTCGACACGACACTGAATACGGCTCGGTCAGTCCGACGACCCTATCGGCATGACGACGCGAGCGCGACGAGCACGAACGTCTCCGTCCGGGTCGTCGCTCGCTGGACCTCGAAGCCCACGTCTTCGAAGGCGGTGACCGCGTCGTCGACGCCGAAGCGTTCGTCCACCGGTGGTCCCGCCTCGCCGTCCCCGTCGGCCGACCAGTCGAACACCACGAGCCGCGCACCGGGACGGAGGACGCGAGCCACCTCGGCGACCGCAGCGTCGCTCGCGAACTCGTGGTATGTCATCGTCGAGAACGCGGCGTCGAGGGAGTCCGACCCGAACGGGAGGTCTGCCACGTCGCTCTCGACGAACTCGACAGTCGCAGGTGTACCCTTCTCACGATAGAACTCGTGCATCTCCGCTTGGATGTCGACCGCGTACGTCGTCGCGACGTGCGGCGCAACCGCATCGGTGTGAAAGCCGGTCCCGCTTCCTAGGTCGGCGACGACGTCGGCGTCGTCCGGGTCGACCGCGCCCACGAGCTCCTCAGCCGAGACCCAGCGGTAGCGGTTCGGATCCTCCAATCGCTCCGCCTGATCCGTGTCGAAGGTGTGAAATCCCATACGTTGATATTGTGTATATCATACAAAAATGGGCCGATTCGGCTTCTAGTCCTGTGTCCCGGCGTTCTGGCCGCGAGCCACGACCGGAGCAGTCTGCTCGGGATCAGGCCGGGACGCTGCGGGTTCGGCGCACGGCGAGCGCGCCGTGGTAGAGGATGGTCGCACAGACGAACAGGGCAGACCCGACGAGCAGCACGAAGCTCGCCCGGTCGAGCGCCGGCATCGCGAACCAGTCGGCGAGTTCGCCTAGGCCAACCGCGAGACTGGCGACGAGCAGCATGATACCGAAGTAGATGGTTACGTCGTCTTCGTTCACGTACGCGGTCGCGCTCGACCCGATCCGCGCGCCGAGTGAACTCCCGATCAGCAGCGCGGTGACGATTCCGAGGTCGATGACGCCGGCTCGGCCGTAGGTGAACGCGCCGACCGCGCCGGACATTAGCCCGCCGAACAGGCTCGTCCCGACGGCGGCCGCCAGCGACGTTCCGATCACGTAGTAGATGGCCGGCATTCGGACGAACCCGCCGCCGACACCGAGAAACCCGGAGACGAGCCCGACCCCGCCGCCGACCCCGGAGATCGTCCACAGTGATGCCTTGCTCCCGTCAGCGAGCGTCATCATCGGCGGGAGGTTGTACGACTGAATCTTCCGGGCGATCGCCGGGACCTCGTCGGTGTCTTCGCCCGAATCGCCCTCGGGGTGTCCGTCGACCTCGTCCGTCTGGTTCAACGCGCTTCGTGTGAACAACACACCGATAGCCGCCAAGAGGACGACGTACGCGATTCCCACGACGGCGTTCGCGATTCCCAGCACCTCTAGGCCGAATACGAGCCGACTCCCCAGTTCGATTCCGACGGTGATTCCGACGAACATGAGCGCTCCGAGCCGGTAGTCGACCTGACCGGCGTCGTGGTGTTTCATCGTCGCAATCGCCGCGGTGCCGAAGACGAACGCCATCGAACTCCCGATCGCGACTGGGGCCGGATATCCGAGGATCAACAGCGCGGGCGTGACCAGGAACGACCCGCCCATTCCGAAGAACCCGAAGAACACGCCGACCATGAAGCCGAAGGCTACGAACAGCAGTAGTAGGTCGCCGCCGAGTCCGAGCAGTTCGAACGCAAGGATCGAGTCGATCATCTACTGCTCTGCGAGGAGGTCGAGGAGGGCCGGCCCGACCGCCTCCTCGAGGGCACCGTACCCGATGTACAACACGACCGCCTCGAGCAGCACGATCGTGATCACGGCAAGCGCCTGTACCGACGGCGAGACACCGGCGAAGAACGCGGTTCCGATCATCGAACGTCACCGTCAGTGCGCTCGGTGCTGGGGACATCCGCTCGATCGATGTTCGTCATATACCTCACCGTAGCCGCCACGCTGATATAACGGTTTTGGGTTTACTGCACAATACTATATCCGTATGAGAGATGGGGAGCGATAGATAACCTTTAGATAAGTTATACACCGGAGTGATGGGACCGTCGGCGGTCGTCGGTTCCCAGTTCGATCACTGGACCGTCCGTGGGTGACGGTCCGGCACTCCTAACGGAGAGACCCCCGCCTCCCGGGTCGACAGGCGAGGCTGTGAACGCACACGAGGTTCGCTCAGACGCTACAGGCTCACAGGCTGTTTCACTGGTAACGCTTCTCCGAGGTGTGAGGACGGGCCGGGGGGTTCGAGAACTGCCTGTCTGTTACACGGTTCGGTGCAACCAGCGGGGACAGAAAGCGATGCCACCGCCGAGCCGGTAGACGCGAGTCGAAGCGATCCTGCCGGACTCGTGGGAGCGTTCGGACCAGGTTGAGGAGAGTCAGGCCGACCGAGGTGGGGGAACGAGAAACACGTTTCCGGTCGCGTTAGCGACGACATCTTCTGAGACGTTACCGAGGAGTAGCCGGCGAAGTCGACTGCGACCGCGCGAGCCGAGCAGGAGCGTGCTGGGGTCGTGCTCGGCTTCGGCGGCGAGAATCTCTCGAGCCGGGTCGCCGCGCCTGATGTCGATCCGTGCCTCGAGGCCCCACGCGTCGAGACGGTCGACGAGGGGTTCCATCCGTGATTCGATCTCCGCGACGTCGCCGGTGTCGTCTTTCGGCGACCGAACGTGTGTGAGGGTGACCTCCTGCGTCGCGTGTCTGAGGTACTCGAGTGTCTCGAAGGCACGGTCGGCGTTCTCCGAGAAGTCGGTGGCGAACAGTGTCCGTTTGAAGAGGTGTCGCCGCACGGTGTTCGGGTCGTCGACGCCCCGCTCGATACGGTTGACGAGCAAGGGGGCCACCGTGGTTCGGGCGAGGTTCCGTGCTGTCGACCCGATCACACGGTTCTCCAGCGGGCTCTTGCCGCGAGATCCGACGAGGATCAGGTCGGCACGAACCGTCTCGGCGATGCCGTTGATGCGACGATGAGGCGTTCCTCGGACGACGTGCGTCTCTACGGCGAAGCCGGCCCCTTCGATAGTCGAGCGATACCGCCGAAGACCGCGCTTGCGACGGGTTTCGAAGTCGATTCCAGGCATCCCTGAGTGGACGTTCGAGGGAACCACCGTCACCAGGTGAATTCGATCGACACCGATCCGGTCGAGACACCCCAGTCCGGTTTCAGACTCGATGACGGTCTTGCTCGCCGTCGAGAGGTCGGTCGCCAGCACCGCCGACTTCCCGGTCATCGCCTCGTCTCCGAGGAGCCCCCAGCGCCCCAACAGTCAGAATTTCTCATATCGTACAAGACTATTTGGTGACGTATAAGTTCCCCGGTTGGATCGGTCGGCGACCCCAGAGACAGGTGGAAGCCGTCACGAACTGTTACCGACGGGTCAACGCAGCGCAGTCATGTGGCAGCCGACCCTCACAGCGGGACGAGCGGTGAACTTGGCGGCCGGCGTTCGACGAGGCGGCAGCCTCCCGGCGTCTCAACGGTTGCCGAAGACCCTCTCTGGTGAGAAAGTAGACACCCAGTCGTGGACACAGGAGCACGTGCCCGACTCCTGGCCCGACACGCGAGCGCGCCTCCCGGACCGGTGATTCGAACGCTCTGATCGACACTGCGGTGGTCCGATATCAGCTGTACTCGGGATCCAGCGGCGCTCACGGTCGCGGGAGATCCGGGACAACCGCTATCCGGCTCGTCGGTGACACACGGCTGATTCGACGGAACCGCGGCGATCGGATGTGCTATAACTCTAATTATCGACCCTCATATTTATGTGGGCCCGACTCACACGGACATTTGTTAACAATGGAAACTGGTCACGCCGATAGAAAAAACAGGGGTAAGCAGTCAGAGGGTGTCAGTGCGGGTTCGGAAACCGAATCGCTGGTGAGGCGGCGCCGGTTCCTCCAGGCGACGGGGGCCGGGGCGGCGGTCGCGCTCGCCGGATGTGCTGGGGGAGACGACGACGTAGTCAGGCTCGGCGCAACGTACATATTCTCCGGGTTCGCGTCCTTGTACGGCGACGAAGCCGAACGTGGCTTCGAGCTCGCCGAACAGGAGATCAACGACAACGGTGGGATCGACGGGCAAGAACTCGAGATCATCTCCCGCGACACGGAGGGGGGAGCCGACACAGCGATCCGGCAGATGCGCAGTCTGATCGAAGAAGACGGCGTCGACGGCCTGTTCGGGCTGGATTCGAGCGGTGTCGCACAGGCCGTCGCCCCGCAAGCGGCGCAAGAAGAGATTCCGTACATGGTGACACACGCCGCGACGCCGTTCATCACGTCACCGTCGGGCGAGCACGAGAACTCCGTCGGCAACGACTACATGTTCCGGTGTGCGAACAACCTCGCACAGGACATGTACGGCGCAGCACAGGTGGCGTCGGAGCTCGACGCCACCGAGTGGGCGACGATCGGGCCGGACTACGCGTTCGGTTACGAGACCTGGGACTACTTCCGAGACTTCTGTGCGGGTCTCGGAGTCGACGCCGAGTTCACGACCGAGCAGTACCCGGCGCTGGAAACGAGCGACTACACGCCGTTCATCAGCAACATTCTGAGTGCGGAGCCGGACGCCGTGATCACGCCGCTGTGGGGAGCCGACCTCACCACGTTCGTCGGGCAAGCCGAGGAGGCCGGCTGGTTCGACCAGATCGATCACACGCTGTTCAGCGTCGGCATGGGAACGGATCTTCCGGCAGACGGGAACCCACTCCCGGAGGGTGAGATGGCCTCGACGCGGTACGACCCGTTCGTCCCGGACACCGCGGCGAACAACGAGTTCCGCGAGACGTACGTCGACGAGTACGGCACGCTGCCAACGTACAACGCCGAAGGGGCGTATCGCGCTCCGTTCCTGTTCAAGGAGGCGATCGAGTCCACGGGGAGCACGGATCCGAACGACCTCGTAAGCGCCTTCGACGGCATGGAGCACTCGGGTCCCGTCGGCGAGTACCGACTCGAGTCCCGGTCGAACCAGGCGACAGTCCCTGCGATCTGGGGAACCGTGACATACAGCGAGGAGCACGACAGCAACGTTCTCGATCCGGTGGGCGTGTACGACGCGGGACCGGATGAGATGGCGGACGCGCTCGCTAACTCCGACCTCCCGACTGGCGTCTGATCGGGGGCTACCGTCATGAGTTTCACAACGCTCGTCCCGCTCGTCGGCATCGGCGACATCGTCGTCGGCCTCAGCCTCGGCAGTCGGCTGTTCCTCATCGCGGTTGGACTCAGCCTGATCTTCGGGGTGTTGGGCGTACTCAACTTCGCACACGGCGGGCTCTACATGCTCGGGGCGTACTTCGCGCTCGCGGTAACGACCAGCTTCGTCGACAACTTCTGGCTCGCGATCGTCGTCGGCGCGCTCGGCGTCGGTCTCGTCGGCGCACTCATCGAATTCGCCGCCATCCGCCCCTTATATGGCCGGATCGAGAGCGAACTCGACCAGCTCATCGTCACCTTCGGATTCGTTCTCGTGATCCACGAGGGCGTTCGGTTCATCTGGGGATCCCAGTCGTACTCGATGGATCCGCCCGGAGTGTTCGACTTTTCTGTCTCTATCGGCACGAGCACGTTCGGGGCGTACCGGCTGTTCGTCATCGTCGTTGCGTTCGCCGTGATGGCCGGCCTCTGGCTGTTCATCACACGGACGTACTTTGGTTCGCTGGTCAGGGGGACCTCCTCTGACCGGGAGATGGCATCGATGCTCGGCGTCGACGTGCCGCGGCTGTACACCGCGGTGTTCTTCCTCGGGAGCGTCCTCGCCGGGTTGGGCGGCGCGCTCTCGGCTCCGCTTCAGGCGACGAGTCCGGCACTCGGCGACCAGGTCATCATCGACGCGTTCATCGTCGTAGTCATCGGCGGGCTCGGATCGATGACCGGCGCGTTCGTCGGCGCGATGATCATCGGCATCTTACAGAGCCTCGGCCCGCAGTTCATCACCGCTGGCTCCATCGCCATCCCGTTCCTCGCGATGGTGATCGTGTTACTGTTCCGGCCAGAGGGCCTCTTGGGGGGGATCGGCGAATGAGCACCGACACCGATTCGACTGGGACTGTTCGAGGGTTCGGAACGGCCGTGGCTGACGGGTGGACCCGCGAGCGGTTCGGCGTCTTGGCGGCTATCGGGCTCGTCATGCTCTCGTTCGGTCCCAGTTTTCAAGTGTTTCTGTTCACCGAGTTCCTGATCATCGCGCTGTTCGCGCTCGGGTTCAACCTCCTGTATGGGTACACCGGGCTACTGTCGTTCGGACACGGGATGTTCTACGCTGGCGGTGCCTACGGGCTCGCGATCGTGTTACGCGATTTCACTCCCGTCGTCGCCGAGGTCGTTGGCGCTGGGCTCGCCCCGCTCGTCACGTTCGGAGTCGGCGCGGTCGCTGGCGTCGCGCTCGTCGTCGTCGTCGCAGTCCCAGTCGGGTGGCTCTCCGTCCGACTCGAGGAGATATACTTCGCGTTGATCACGCTGGCGTTCGGGATGTTGACGTTCTCGCTCATTATCCAGAATCCGGGAGGGTTGACGAACGGAACCGACGGGATCATCATTCTACTCGGCACCGTCGAGGTCGTCGGTATGGAGTTCCGTATCGGTGACCGTCGGCTGTACTACTTCTTGACGGTCGGCGTCGTCGCTGCCGGGGTCTACGCGGTGTGGCGGATCGTCAACTCTCCGTTCGGCACGGTGTGTAAGGCGATCCGAGAGAGTCCGGACCGAGCGGCCGCACTGGGGATCGACGTCAAACACCACCGGTGGATGACGTTCATCCTGTCGGCGGCGATCGTCGCCGTCGCTGGCGTCCTTCGTGCCGGACTCGACAGCGTCGCGTCGCCGTATCTCTCACATTGGTCGACGAGCGCGATCGCGGTCGTCGCCACCGTCATCGGAGGGGCTACCTACTTCGCCGGTCCGATTGTTGGCGCGTTCATCTACCTGTACGTCCGGTGGGGGATCAGCAGATTCCCTGCGCTCGAGGCGCACTGGGAGTTCTTCTTCGGTGCGCTGCTGATCGGCATCGTGCTGTACTTCAAAGCCGGCGCAGTTGGAGGGCTCCTCCTGCTGCGGGATCGACTCTTCGGTGATGCTGGCGATGGCGACGATGAGGGCGGTGGATCGCGCGGACGTGACGAGCGAGGCGGTGGATCGGATGAGCGTGAGTTGACCGACGGGAGCGGAGATCATCGAGGTGAGGAGTCGTGACGACCGTACTAAAAACGGAAGACCTACGCAAACAGTTCGGCGAACTGACTGCCGTCGACGACGTCTCGATCGAGATCGACGACGACGAGATAACCAGCATCATCGGCCCCAACGGGGCCGGAAAGACGACGTTCTACAACCTCTTGACGGGGGTGTTGGAGCCGACTACCGGCGCGATCTGGCTCAGAAAAGACGGTGAGCTCGCCGAAATCACGGATGCACCGCCACACGAGGTGGCGAACGCTGGTCTCTCGCGGTCGTACCAGATCACGAATGTTTTCGAGGGACTCACCGTCAGAGAGAACGTGCGGGTCGCACGGATCAGCCACGCAGACCAGCGGCTCGACTTCCGGTCGCGTGCCGGTGGCGACGAGGCTTTGGAGGCCGATATCGAGGAACTGCTCTCGTTGACCGGGCTGACAGCGATCGCCGACACGAAGTGTGAAACGCTCAGTCACGGGGAGAAGCGAACCGTCGAACTCGCGTTAGCGCTCGCCATCGAGCCGAGCGTGTTCCTCTTGGACGAGCCGACTGCAGGGATGAACCCGACCGAGGTGACGGAGATCGTTTCGCTGATCCAACAGCTCGACCAGGACCTCGACGCGACGTTCGTCGTCACCGAGCACAACATGGATGTGGTCACGGACATCTCGGATCGAATCGTGGTGCTCGCCGAGGGAGCGATCCTCGCGGACGGGACGCCGGAGGACGTATTGACTGACGAACGTGTCACCGAGGCGTACTTGGGGAGCGAAGCGATATGAGTGAGACATCGAACCACCAGCGAGACGAAGGAGACACCGCATGACGATACTCACGGTCACCGACATCGACACGTACTACGGTAACAGCCACGTCCTCCACGGCATTTCGCTAGAGATCGAGGAAGGAGAGGTCGTGACGCTGCTCGGACGAAACGGCGCGGGAAAGACGACGACAATGCGCTCGATAGTCGGCGCGTCGCCGCCGCGGCGCGGGTCGATCACCTACCGCGGTGAGGAGATCGCCGGCCGCTCGCCGGACGCCATCAACGCGCTCGGTATCTCGCTCGTTCCCGAAGACCGTCGGGTGTTCCCTACCCTGAGCGTCCACGAGAACCTCACGCTGGCACACAACCTGGCTGCCGACCCACGGCCGGTCGCAGAGATGTACGAGTTGTTCCCGGCGCTCGACCCGTTGCGAAAGAATCAGGGCCGGAATCTCAGCGGCGGAGAACAACAGATGGTCTCTGTCGCCCGCGCGCTCGTCCAAGCGCCGGACCTGCTGTTGCTCGACGAGCCGACCGAAGGGCTCGCGCCCGTCATCGTCGACGACCTCCGGGAGATCGTCCGAACGGTCGTCGAGGAGGATGTCACCGTGCTGTTGACCGAACAAAACGTCGACTTCGCGTTCGATCTCGCCGAGCGAGGATACATCATGGACACCGGCGAGATCGTCTTCGACGGCACAGTCGAAGAGATACAGTCACGCGAAGAGTTACTGGAGACGTACCTCTCGGTGGGGACGGCGGATGCCTGAGGAACTCACCCTCCGCCCGTTCTTCTGGCGGGCGACCCGGCTGTTTCCGGATCGAGAAATCGTCGCCCGAACACACGACGAGACACACCGATACACCTACGCGGCGTTCGGCGAGCGCGTCAGGCGGCTGGCCGGGGCACTCACAGAACTCGACGTTGGTCCCGGCGACCGCGTCGGGACGCTCGGCTGGAACACCCACCGGCACTTCGAGGCGTATTACGCGGTTCCCCTCTCGGGGGGCCAACTACACACGGTGAACTTCCGGCTGCAAGCAGAGAACGTCGCACACATCATCAACGATGCAGCCGACGAGATCCTGTTCGTCGAACCCGACGTGATAGAGACCGTCGATCGGATCTGGGATCGGATCGAGGGCGTCCGCGAGGTGGTTGTCCTCGGAGACACCATTCCAGACACGACCGCGGATCTCCCCCTCCACGCCTACGAAGCGTTAGTGGCCGAGGCCGACCCCGTCGAGTCCTGGCCGCCGGTCGCAGAAGACGACCCTGCAGGAATGTGTTACACCTCGGGAACGACGGGAAAGCCGAAGGGGGTCGAGTACACCCACAAGATGATCTACGCGCACGCTCTGATGGTAATGACACCCTCGGCGCTGAACATCGACGAGTCGGACGTGGTGATGCCGGTCGTGCCGATGTTTCACGTCAACTCCTGGGAGTTCCCCTACGCGGTGACGATGGCCGGCGCGAAACAGGTGTACCCAGGCCCCTCACCCGACCCTGCGGCACTCGTCGACCTGATCGAAACCGAAGCGGTGACGCTCACCGCTGGCGTTCCAACGGTGTGGATCGACGTGCTGGATCATCTCGACGAACACGGCGGTGACCTCTCGTCGCTCGAACGCATCGTCGTCGGTGGAAGCGCCGCTCCACGTGAGGTGATGCGTCGTTACGAGGCGGAACACGGCGTCACCATCGAACACGCGTGGGGCATGACCGAGACGATGAGCATCGGGTCTGTTTCCCGACCGAAGTCGTCGATGTCGGACGCCACCGCCGAGCAACGACTCGACAAGCGGACGAAACAGGGGTTGCTCTCGCCCGGGCTCGAGATGCGTGTCGTCGACGACGCCGGCGATCCCGTCGCGTGGGACGGCGAGGCGTTCGGCGAACTCCTCGTCCGCGGCCCGACGGTGGTCGACCAGTACTACAACCGACCAGACGCCGACGACGCCGACTTTCTCGAGTCTGACGACGGCGGCGGTCGCTGGCTTCGAACCGGCGACATCGCCACAGTCGACCCCGACGGGTACATCGAAGTGGTCGATCGCGTCAAAGACGTCATCAAGTCGGGCGGTGAGTGGATATCGAGCATCGAACTGGAGAACGCGCTGATCGCTCACGACGACATCTCGGAGGCGGTCGTCGTCGCCGCCCCACACGACCGATGGCAGGAACGGCCGCTCGCGTTCGTCGTCCCGAATTCGGGGCGTGAGATCGACGTCGAGACAGTACGGTCGTTCCTCGCCGAGGAGTTCCCGCGGTGGTGGCTCCCAGACGACGTCCGGATCCGGGAGTCGATCCCGAAGACCGCCACCGGGAAGTTCGACAAGAAGCGTCTACGTGACACGCTGGACGATCCTGACCTCCCGCACGCACCAGGGGCCAGCGATGGCGGGGAGCCGACGAAATGATCGACGGCACGCCGGGCACGGGGTCAGCGTCGGAGTCGGGGACGGGATCGAGTTCGTCGCTCGGATCGACAGATATCGATCCGACGGATGCGCTCCCGGACCTTTCGGGTCGCGTTGCGGTCGTCACCGGCGGCGGTCGCGGGATCGGCAGAGCGATCACGCTCGGACTGGCGGCCGCAGGTGCGGCCGTCGTCCCGTCTGCACGCACCGCCGAAGAGGTCTCGTCGGTGGCAGCCGAAGCCCGCGAACTGGGCGTCGAGGCTCACGGAGTGACGGCCGACGTGACCAACGACGCTGAGGTGACGGCGCTCGTCGAGGCGACCGTCGACGAACTCGGCTCGGTTGACGTTCTCGTGAACAACGCGGGATTCAATCCGGACGACGCGCTCGGCGATCCCGGTGATGTTGAGACGGATGCGGTCAACGCCGTGTTGGACGTGAACCTCCGAGGAGCGTTCCGAACGACTCGAGCCGCCGCCCCGTACCTGCGTGACGCTGGCGGCTGTGTCGTCAACGTCGCGAGTGTTGCCGGCCTCGTCGGACTCCCGAAGCAACACCCGTACGTCGCCTCGAAGCACGGACTCGTCGGACTGACCAAGAGTGCTGCGCTCGACTGGGCGCCCGACGTCAGGGTGAACGCGGTCGCTCCCGGCTACGTCGCCACCGAGCTGACGGAGCCGCTCCAGACGAACGAGCGACTCCGACAGTCGATCCTCGACCGGACACCACTCGATCGGTTCGCAACGCCGATCGAGATTGCGGGCCCGGTCGCGTTCCTCGCGAGCGACGCGGCGAGTTTCGTCACCGGTGAGACAGTCGCGGCCGACGGCGGGTGGACCGCCCGCTAGCAGCGGTCGGCTGGCCGAACGTAGACCGGCTTCGGCGGGGTCTCAAAGGCGGTGTGATTTCCGAACCTATCGTGTGCCGCCGTCTCGGCGTTTATAGCCGATCTGTGTCTCCCTTCACGTACCCGAGCGTTCGTTCGGCGAGCGCTGGAACGCGCGCTTCCATCTTCGGGTACAGTGGGTCGTCGCTGTCGCCGTTGCGGTACCGTGCGAGAAACATCTCCCCGAGTGCGGCCATCTTGTAGGCAGCGAGCGTGCGGTAGAACCGCTCGTGTTCGAAGGTTCGTCCGGTGGCTCGCTCGTATCTGTCTACCAGCTCCGCGCGGGTCGGGTACCCTTCGCGGGCGGTAAACGTGGACATCAGCTCCGGCATTGTGGGGTCCGGGTCGCCTTCGTCGTACCAGAACAACAGCAGCCAGCCGAGATCGGCGAGAGGGTCACCGAGCGTCGACAGCTCCCAGTCGAAGACGGCGACGATCTCCGGCGGTGTTCCGGGGCCATACATCACGTTGTCGAGTTTGAAGTCGCCGTGGACGAGCGTCTCGTCGTGGTCCGGAGGGATGTTGTCCGCGAGCCAGTCGCCGACGGTAACGATCTCGGGTACCTCACGGACTGACGCGGTCGTCTCGAACGCCCACTCCTGCTGTCTGGTCCAGCGGTCAACCTGTCGTTCGGTGTATCCGGTCGGTCGTCCGAACTCACCCAGCCCTGCGGCCTCGTAGTCGACGTCGTGGATCGCCGCGAGCGTGTCGACGAGTGTTTCGCCCGCCCGTCGCCTAGTGTTCGGGTTCGCGAATCTGTCTGGCTCCTCGGCGCGGAGGACGTTGCCGTCGGCGCGTTCCATGAGGTAGAAGTCGCTGCCGAGGACGCCCTCGTCGTCGCAGGCTCGGAGCGTCTTCGGGACGGGGACGTCGGTATCGACGAGCGCGGACACGACACGGTGTTCACGGAGCACGTCGTGTGCTGTGTCTGCGGTTTCACCCGGCGGCGGACGCCGAACGACGAGGTCACGATCCCCCCACGTGACGAACAGCGTCTCGTTAGAGTGGCCTTTTGCGTGGCGCTCTACCGAAAACGACTCAGCTGGACCGAACTCAGACGTTAGGTACGACTCGAACGCCTCGTCGTCGACGAGCCGATCGAGGTAGTCCACGTCGTTCATGGCCCCCTCGCAGCCGGAAACTCAGTTGCTGAACGAGAGCAAGCCGTGACGGGGCTTTTGGATAACATTGTAAATCATACCTCCCCTATTTCGTAGGTGCATGGGGAGGAATATAGCACTTATGGCGAAAACAGCCGGAACTACTATTTACATTGCTAACTGATGTCCAACCATGGAGTACGACGACATCGGACGGGGGCCAGCGGTCGCCGATGCGGTTCGATCGTTCATCGACGAGGCGGTCCTCCCGGTCGAGCGCGACCACCTCGGACGAGGGCGGATCCCGGATACAGCGATCGAGTCGTTGCGCGACGAAGCACGCGATCGCGGGATCTACGCGCCACAGGTCTCGGAGGCGTTCGGCGGACTCGGGCTGGGGTTCCGAGAGATGCTCCCCGTGTTCGAAGAGGCGGGACGCAGCCTCCTCGGCCCGGCAGCGCTCCGGTGTGCAGCACCGGACGAGGGGAACATGCACACCCTGGAGATTGCGGCGACGGAGGACCAGAAAGAGCGATGGCTTCGCCCGCTGGCCGCTGGGAAGATCGACTCCGGATTCGCGATGACCGAGCCGATCCAGGGAGGTGGGTCCGATCCGAAGATGCTCGCGACGACCGCCGAGAAGGACGGCGACCAGTGGGTAATAAACGGCCACAAGTGGTGGACCACGGGCGGCGTCGAGGCCGACGTGTTCTTAACGTTCGCGCGAACCGATCAGGACGCTCATCCGTACGCCGGCTGCTCCGTGATCCTCGTCCCCGCGGACACGGATGGCGTGGAGGTCGTCAGGTCTATTCCACACGTCGGTGAGCGACTCCTCGGGACCACACACGCCGAGGTCCGCTTCGACGACGTTCGTGTTCCCGTCGAGAACACTCTCGGTGAGGAGAACGACGGGTTCTCGCTGGTCCAGAAACGGCTCGGTCCCGCCCGTCTCACGCACTGTATGCGGTATGCAGGGATGGCCGACCGGGCGCTCGACATCGCAACCGCGTACCTGACCGAGCGTGAGGCTTTCGGCGAGGCGCTCGCCGAGAAGCAGGGACCTCGGTTCCGAATCGCCGACCGTCGAACGGAGCTGCACGCTGCCCGAACGATGGTTCGGCACGCAGCCGGCCGGATCGCGGCAGGAAGCGAGGCACGAATCGAAGTGGCGATGGCGAAGACGTTCGCGGCCAACGTCACACAGGAGGCGATAGACGACGCGCTTCAGTTCTGTGGGGGTAACGGAATCGCCCGTGATCTTCCCCTGGCAGCCTTCTATGAGAACGTCCGACAGTTCCGAATCGTCGACGGCGCGGACGAGGTCCATCGCCGGTCTATCGCACGGGACGCTTTCGAGGACCCGCCGATGGAGGAACTCGACCCGATTACGCGGTTCGGCGAGTTCGGGTAGCCAATCACGCCTCCTCTTCGTGGAAGACGTCAAACAGTTCGGGGTCGGTACCGAACTTGAGCACGTTCGTCACCACCGAGTTTCGGAGGTTGCTGATGAGCTCGCCGTGTTCCTTGTAGAACTCGTGGATCCACTTCGATTCCTGTTCGCGGTCTTTGAACATCATAATCGTCTTCCACTGGTAGTCGCCGTCCGAGAGAAAGTACATGAACGTGTGTTTGCTGGATCGGATGTGTTCCAAGGCGTCACGCCACCCGTCTTCGAACCCCTCTGGGTTGAATTGAAACTCGAACAGCGAGAAGAAGAGGTGTTCTTCGTTCGGCACGAGCGCCTCGCGAAACACCTCTGACTCCCGCATACGCCGGATCGACTCGTTCACCGTAACGTGTGAGACGTCGATGTCGTGTTTCTCCGCGAGGAGGTCTCGAAGTCTCCGAGAGGTGAGCTGCGGGTCGCGGGCGAGCTCCTGGAGAATTATCGTGTCCCGTTCTGAGAGGTCCCAATCGGAGGGCGGCTGCTTTTCAGGCATTCGGGGATGAGTCATCGCGCGACAGGGTAATCAGTATTGGGGAAGAGACCACCACAACCGTATTGAGCACGTCTCACACAGCACCACTCGGCGATCAAGCAGACTGACTGACGACCGCTCGTAGGGGAGGTCCCGCAACGTCGTCTTCGGGCGGAGGGCAGTGAGAGGTCGTCTCACGGGTGAAGCGGCTGCGCTGAGCGTGGATAGCGAGTTGAAACGACGCCTACGTTGGCCCGACTCCGGCCGTCGTACGGATACTACCCGGACACCATCCGGCTGCTTTTCATCGAGTCGTCCGTTCGTCGTGTATGGACACGGCGTCGCTCGATACTGTTCTCGTCGCCGGGGCGAGCGGGGGAACCGGACGCGAGCTGCTGCGGCTTGGCGGCTCTCGTGGAACGACGATGCGGGCACTGACGCGCTCACCAGATGCGGCGCCCGAACTCAGAGCGGCTGGTGCGGACGAGGTCGTCGTCGATGACCTGCTGGACCCGACAGACCTGTCTGCGGTGGTTGCGGACGTCGATGCTGTCATCAGCGCGGTCGGGACCGCTGCGAGTGCGATCCGGAGTGGGCCACCGTTCGTCGACGGCACAGGGAACCGTGCGCTCGTGTCCGCAGCGGCGGACGCCGGGGTGGACGCGTTCGTTATGGAGTCGGCGATCGGTGTCGGAACTGAACCAGCGAGTCCGCTCGCGAGGGTGTTCGATGCGATCATCGGTCCGATTCAAGAGGCAAAAGCAGCGGCCGAGCAGGCGATTCGAGACGCGTCGCTCAGTCACACGATTCTCCGACCGGGTGTCCTGACGAACGGCAGGCGAACTGACGACGTTACGGTTGCTCGTCCCGGTTCGAGAGTCTGGGGGACGGTTTCACGCGCGGACGTGGCACGGTTGCTGCTCTCGGCACCGGTCACACCAGACGCCGAAGAGAGAACGTTCGAGGTCGTAGCAACGCCACGGTTCCCGGACCGTGACGCTCGAATCAACTGGCGGATGCCACGGTGACCACTCCGTACCGGTACGCCGTGTGAGGGTCACGTCGTCGCCTTCACACGCTCGGACCGCAGTCCACCGTCGGGTGGCCTCACTCGAAGTCTCGAAAGTCCGTCTGTCTGGCGTTCGGCTCGTCGGCTCCGTCACGGGCGTCACTGCTGGGGTCGTCCGGTTGGTGGCTCGACGCCGCCTTGCGGTCGTCAGGCGACGGCTCACCTGCCTCCCGTCCCGCACCCGATGGAACGGTCGTCTCCGCGTCCGCACCCGACGGGCCCGCCTCTGTCGGTGTCGTCGGGTCCGACTGTTCCGTCGTCGGCCCATCCCCCCCAGCGCCATCTGCGTCCGTGACGTTCACCTCGTCGAACGAGAGCTGTGTTCCGTTCGCCGCGTCAGTGTCGGTTCCGCCGTGTCTGTCTGCGATCGCCCGCGCGGCGCTGTAGCCGCCGGAAAAGGACGCACGCTTTGCAATCTCCGGACGACGAAGTTCCTGTGCGGCCTCGTGCCGTGAGCGCTCGTATCGCGTCCAGAACTGCTCGCGTCGAGCCTCGAAGTCGACGACCGGCCGCGGATACGTCTCGCCGATCCGCACGCCACAGTTCTGCTGGACCGCGAGCGGCGTCTTCTCGGGGCGGTCGAGAAACTCGCTCGGGAGATCGGTGAGTTCGGACACCCACGTAGTGATCCACTCGCCTTCGGGGTCCTGATCGCGAACCTGTTTTCGTGGGTTGTACACGCGCTGTGATGGCTTCCCAATGAGCCCGGCCTGACTCTGCCACTGTGTGTAGTTGATCCCAACGTCGCTGTCGATCAGGTGGTGATGAAACCAGTCCGCACCGATCCACCACGGCTGGTGGAGAATGTGTGTAAAAAACGACGCACACATCGCGCGCATCCGGAAGTTGAGCCATCCGGTCTCTCTGAGACACCGCATCGCGGCGTCGACCATCGGGAACCCCGTCTCCCCGTGTTTCCAAGCGGTCACGAGATCAGCGTCTCGACGGTCCTCGTTCCGGCCCTCAAGCGCGGGGTTGACCGCCCGTTCCGTCCACCCCGGCCAATCGACGAGCTTCTGGTTGTAATGTAGGTTCCAGACGAGTCGGCTCTGGAACATCTCCCGTCCACGACACGAGGGGGCGTTGTCGGCGACGTACTGGTACGCCTGTCGGACCGAGAGTAGTCCGAAGTTCAGGTATGGAGAGAGCCCGCTCGTTCCCTCGCGGGCGTCCTGTGGCGCAGAGATGTGGCTCGGATACGATCGGATTCGATCGGTGAATTCACGCAGTGCCGTGGTCGCTGCACGGTGTGTTCCGGGTGGAACCTGCGCTTTCGCCGGCATAATATCGAAGTACCGATCCACTCCTGCCGGCGTGACACCGGTCGGGATCGTAACCCGAACCGTGTCCTGATCGCCCCATCGTGGATCGCGTTGTGGCGCCGTGAGCCACTCGTTGACCTGCGTCTGCCAGTCGGATCGCGGCCATTCCTCCTCACGGACGAGTCCATCGCCAGAGACGAACGTCACTGCGTCGCCACACGCGTCGCGAACGCGGGTGTCTCGGCGGTGGCCGTAGCGACTCGTCGGCGTCGCCATCGTCGCGACGGACCACCCGCAGTCGACGAATCGAGACAGGAGCGTCACCGGATCCCCGTATCCGGCCGTCAGCCCTCGCGGTTCTGCACATCGTAGGGTCTCGGGCGCTGTGTCGTCGGTATCGGTCGCCGACGGCGGCAGGTTCACGGCCGGATCGTCCGGGTGTTGCGCTCTGGCGTCGGTCTCCGTCGCGTGCACTGCTCTCGCTGGTGTCGCCGCGTAGAGTCGGTCGAGGCTCGCGACTGCCTCCTCGAGGAACCGGATCCGGGCGTCACACGCTAGACCGCGTTCCGCGTAGAAGGTGGGATCGAACACGAACAACGGACAGACTGCGTCGCTGTCGGCGACCGCTCGTGACAGGGCGAGGTGGTCCTCTATCCGGAGGTGTTTCCGATGCCAGACGACGGTCCCTGTCGGGTCCTCGACGTCACAGATTGCTTCCGGGGATGGAATCGCTGCTGGGACCGGACTCGTCCGGTTGGTGACATCGGTGTCATCCGACGATGTCGAATTCGTCACCTCGTGGTCGGTACCGTCCGGCATTCACGATAAGACACACGCCGAGACGGCGCTTCAATCCGTCGCCTGTGCGGGCTCCGCTGCACAACCGGCCGTTCGACAACGCGGTCGCCGATGCCGGGGACACGTCGCCCAACTCGTCCGAGAGCGTCACGTGGTATGTGGCTGTCACCACCGGGGCCGAACCAGACAGAAGCCGATCTCCGGTGACGTTCGCTGCTGTCGATACACTACGCGAGCACCGTTCGAAGGGACGTAATTGTTAACAACTTCTGGGGTTGTGTGTTAGGTTATGTCTAGCAGTATGGGGGATATCGTCGATCGGGGGTCGATCAGCGACCGACTTCGAAAGGCAGGCCTCTCGGGCGCAGGCGGGGGTGGGTTCCCGACGTACCCGAAGTGGAAACGAGTAGCGTCCGTCGATGCGCTGCTCGTGAATCATCAGGAGAGTGAAAAGAACTGCTACATGGACAAGTGGATCGGTCGGGAACGGGCGTCCGAACTGGCCAATCTGTTCGACGCTCTCCTAGCCGGTCCGCTCGAACTGGTCATCGTGGGGGCGAAGATATCTGACCGGGAGTGGACGAGGCCGTTGGAAGAGGCGACCGATGGGGAGGTGTATCTCCCGGAGGAACTCCCCGTCGACTCTGAGGCGGCGTCCGGCGTCGTGTTCGCATACACTGACGATAGATATCAGTTCGGCATGGAAAACGTGCTGTTGCAACGCGTTGCTGGCGTCGTGCTCGGAAAGGACCTCCCGGTAGACTACGGGTGGATCGTACAAAACACTGAAACAGTGTACAACATATATCGTGCACTTGCAGAAGAAACGCCGGTGATAGACAAGTACGTCCACGTCGATGGATATCTCGCCGATGGAACCAGGATTCCCCATCGGATGTTTAACACACCCATTGGGACCTCTGCAGAGGAGCTGTTAGCTGCCGCTGGTGTCGATGCCGACACGCTCGCCCGAGATCGAACGCTGGTTGATGGTGGCCCCGGCTGGTGTTTCGCGGTACAGCGACCGGCGGACCGATACGGCGTCACCAAACACACCAACTGTCTGATGCTTCTCGAGGATCAGCTGATCGAAGATCACACCTACGGTAACGGTCGGATAGACGTCCGAGAGCCACTGAGTTGGGACCACACCGACCCTGCTACTGAGCCGGTTCAGGTCGATCCAGACCGAGTTCACATACCGATCGTCACGAACGAGGCGTACACCGACACCGTGGTTGCATCGACCTCTGTCGTTGCGTTCGGTGACCACGTCGAACGCGGTGAGACGGTTGCTGAACCACAGTCTGATAGCGACGGATTCAGCGTGTGTCATCATGCCACTATCGACGGCGTTGTATCAGACGTAACCCCACGCGAAGTCGAGGTTCGGCGACACGACGTCTGAATCACGGCTGGCAGCAGCGAAACGACGACGTTCTGAAAAGCGATCGGGCAGAGACGCCGGTGCCGTTCACCTCCCGGTCTGCGGGGAAACTAAAGTAGGTTGAACACCAACCTGTCGCATATGGCCTCCGTTAGCGAGTCAATACGAATCGATGCGCCGGTCGAGACGGTGTTCGAGTATCTGGACGACCCGCACAATCACGCCGAAGTCACTCCCAGCGTGTCGGACGTTCAGAACGTCGAACGTCTCGACAACGGCGGAAAACGATTGGACTGTCGGTACAAGATGGCAGGCATCGGGCTGAAGACGGTGCTCGAACAGACGATACACGAGCCGAATAGCCGGATGGTCTTCGATATGCGCAGCGGCGTCGACGGGGAGATAGCCCTCCAGTTCGTGGAGGTGGACGGCGGTACAGAGGTGACGTACACCGCAACGTACGAGATTCCGGGTCGTGTGCTGAACGCGGTGGTGGAGCCGTTCGCGATTACGTACAACGAACGAGAGCTTCGAACCGCGTTGGAGAATCTGAAGCAACGGCTGGAACTCGAAGGTGAAACCGAAGCGTGACCGAGAGGGGTCCACAGACGACCACGGAACAAGAGAGCCGACACACCAGCGAGTGAACCGCCTCGGGGTCAAGCCCCGAGGCACTCGCCTTGCTTATCTGTAGACACACAGCTAAGATGAGATCGGAACCGGGCAGTTGAACCCAGCGGCAGAACGCGAGGAGTCAGTCTTCTCGCGTCTTGATGTCCGCCGAGAGTCCCTGTGCCATCTCGATTTCTTTCGAGTTGTTCAGTGTCCAGGCGGTGCGGTCAGTAACGGCCTCGATCGCCTCACGGGCGGAGGGGTAGCCGTTCCCCGACTTCTTCACGCCGCCGAAGGGGAGTTGCACTTCGGCGCCGATACACGGCAGGTTCCCGTACGCCAATCCGAGTTCGGCACGGTCGCGGTAGTAGTTGATCTGTCGGTAGTCCTCGGAGATGATCGCTCCCGCCAGTCCGTAGTCGGTATCGTTCTGGATCTCGACAGCACGCTCGATGTCGCCGTCGTACTCCAAGAGGGCGACGTGCGGACCGAACACCTCCTCGTGGGTACACCGGAGGTCTGCGCCCGGGTCGGCCTCGTAGACGAACGGGCCGATCCAGTGGCCGTCTTCGTGGCCGTCGGGGATTTCGGCGTCGTCGAGTTCCGTCCGGTCGACGAGCACGTTCACGCCCTCCTCGCGGGCCAGTTCGTTGTACTTCGCGACCTTTTCGTAGTGCTCCGCCTCGATGAGCGGGCCCATGAACGTCTCTTCGTCGAGGGGATCACCGACCGCGACATCCGCTGCAATCTCGACGAATCGGTCCTTGAACTCGTCGTACACGTCGGTGTGGACGATCAGTCGCTCGGCGGAGACACACCGTTGTCCCGTGGTCTTGAACGAGGACATCACCGCAGAGTGAACGGCCACGTCGAGGTCTGCCTCCTCGGTGACGACGACCGCGTTCTTTCCACCCATCTCGCAGGCGGCACGCTTACCGGGGACGCCGCCGAGCTTGTCCTGAATGTGGTGACCGACCTCCGCGGAGCCGGTGAAGAGCACCGTCGAGACGTCGTCGTTCTCGACGATCGCGTTCCCGGCGTCGCCGAACCCCTGTACCATGTTGAACACGCCGTCCGGGATCCCGGCGTCGTCGAACATCTCCGCGACGATCTGTGCGCACCACGGCGTCTGTTCGGCGGGTTTGAACACGACCGTGTTGCCCTCAACCAGCGCGATGGCCATGTGCCAGTAGGGGATCGCGACCGGGAAGTTCCACGGTGTGATACAGCCGGTGACGCCTCGGGGCTTCCGGCGCATGTACGCGTCTTTCGAGGGAATCTCGGAGGGAACGATGTCGCCTTTAGGGTGGCGGGCGTCGCCAGCGGCCCACTCGACCATGTGAGCTGCCTCGACGACGTCCGCTTTCCCCTCGCTTATCTCTTTACCACACTCTTTGGTGACGACCTCACCGAGTTCGTCTGTTCGGTCACGTAGCTCGTGGTACACGTCCCAGAGGTACTCCGCGCGCTCGACCCGAGACAGTTCGCGCCACTCCTCGAACGCCGCGTCGGCCGCTGTGACCGCGCGGTCGGCGTCTTCGGGTGTGCCGCGGTGAAACGTCCCGAGCGTCTCTCCGGTTGCCGGGTTCTCGCTCTCGAACGTGTCGGTTCCCGTACCGGATACCCACTCACCGTCGATGTAGTGGTTGTAGGCGTCTGCCATACGTGCCCATTTTCGCTCCTGTTGCCAAATAACCCTCCCGACCATGGTCGGCAGAGTCTTTGTTACTGACTCCCATAGATCGATCTGTAATGGCACCGTTCGACGTGGAGGCGGACAGTGACTGGTCCAGTACCCGACTGACGCTCGATCTCTGGCATCCGAACTGTTGGGCGATCGAAGCGACGGGAGAGACCGGCGGTGGAGTGCTCGCACACGCAATATACAACTCACCGAAGGCGGGTGGTGACACGCCGAACTCTGTCAATGGGCTGTTTACCGCCTTCGGCGACACGAACGAAGAGGTCGAGGGACTGCTGGACGCGATTCGGTCGTCCGACCGAGCAGGCGACCTCCTCGAGTTACAGGAACGGTTCGGCCGTGCTCGCGACGCCCCAGGCAACGTCGTCCGCGAGTTCTTCTTGGCGTACGACCCCGCAGAGATGATGTGCCCGACGCTGCTGGAACACGGATTCGTTCACAGCGCTCCCGTCCG